>NZ_CP067420.1:3543500-3862500 GCF_016653635.2 Skermanella sp. TT6 | reverse complement strand
GCACCCTGGGGCAGATCATTCCACCCTCGACCGTCCTGATCTTCATGGGCGACATCCTGCAGGGGGCCAATGCCCAGGCCCAGATGGCGCTCGGCAACTTCGCGCCCAATCCGGTCTCGGTCGGCGACCTGTTCGTCGGGGCCTTCATCCCGGGCTTCATCCTGGTCGGCCTTTACATGGGGTGGACCATCTGCCTTGCGGTCGCCCGGCCGCAGTCGGCTCCCGCCATGGTGATGTCCGCCGACGACCGGCGCGACCTGCCGAGGAACGTGGCCGTGGCGCTGATCCCGGCGCTGGCATTGATCGTGGCGGTGCTCGGATCGATCCTGGCCGGCATCGCCACGCCGACGGAATCGGCGTCGGTCGGCGCGGTCGGCGCCATGGCCCTTGCCGCCGCGCGCCGGCAGTTCAGCTACGCGATCCTGCGCCACTGCATGATGGCGACCATGCAGATCACGTCGATGGTGTTCGTCATCCTGTTCGGCGCGTCCATGTTCGCCCTGGTCTTCCGGACGCTGGGAGGGGACGCGCTGCTGGAGGAGTTCCTGACGGCGCTGCCGGGGGGAGTCACCGGGGCGATGCTGTTCGTGATGTGCCTGATGTTCGTCCTGGGTTTCATCCTGGACACGTTCGAGATCATCTTCATCGTGATGCCGCTGACCGCGCCGATCCTGCTCCAGATGGGAGTGGATCCGGTCTGGCTGGGCGTGATGGTCGGAATCAACCTCCAGACCAGTTTCCTGACCCCGCCGGTGGGCTTCTCGCTGTTCTACCTGCGGAGCGTCGCCCCGCCGTCGGTCGCGACGGGCCAGATCTACCGCGGCGTGATCCCCTTCGTCCTGCTCCAGATGGCCGGGCTGGCGATGGTCTGGTGGTTCCCGCAGCTCGCCACCTGGCTGCCCGCCATCGTCTTCGGCTAGGAAGCTCAGGCCCGGCGGAGGGCCACGATGGGGTCGAGCCGGGAGGCCTGCCAGGCCGGATAGAGGCCGAAGACCACTCCGATCGCTCCGGCGCCCGCGAAGGCGCCGAGGGCGGTCAGCGGCTCGAACGCCGGCCCGATCTCGGTCAGGGCATCCACCGCCAGGACGCCGCCGAAGCCCAGCAGCACGCCCAGCAGGCCGCTGACCAGGGCCAGCGCCGCCGCCTCGATCAGGAATTGGGACAGGATATCCCGCCTGCCGGCGCCGACCGCCAGCCGCAGCCCGATCTCCGCCGTCCGTTCGGTGACGGACACCAGCATGATGTTCATGATGCCGATGCCGGCGATCAGGAGCGACAGCGCCGCGATGCCGATCAGCAGCACGGTGAGCATCCGGGCGGAGGCGGCGCGGGCCTCGGCCACCTCCGACAGGTTCCGGATGTCGAAATCGTCCGGCTCGTCGGGCATCAGCTTGTGCCGCTGTCGCAGCAGTTCCCTGACCTCCCCGGTGGTCGCCTTCAGGCCCGCGGTGTCCCGGGCCTGGATCATCAGCGCGTTGACCGCCCCCGCGAAGATCACCGACGGGTTGGCCTTCAGCTGCTCGACCTTCTGGAAGCCGCTGGTGCCGGTCCCGTCGAAGCGCTTCTTGCCGGTGATGGCGCTGACCGCCTGCACCTTGGGCGCCGGCTTGTTGTTCAGCCGCATCCGCGCCGTCGTCAGGGGAACATAGACGACGTCGTCCTGGTCCGTGCCCTGGGCCGACTGGCCCTTCCGCTCCAGCACGCCCACGACCTGGAACGGCACGTTGCGCAGCCGGATCACCCGGCCGACCGGGTTCTCCCCGGGCTCGAACAGCCGCTCCAGGACGGTCTGCCCGAGCAGCGCCACCTTGGCGACCGTGGCGTCGTCCTCCGCCGTCAGGGTGCGCCCGGCGATCACCGGCCAGCCCCTGACGTCGAGGTAGCCGGCCGAGATGCCGTGCATGCGCGACCAGGAGTTCCTGTTGCCGTTGATCGACTGGCCGCTGCCCCACCACATGGCGCCGACTTCCCGGACCGAGGGAATCTCGGCGCGGATCGCCTGCCCGTCGTCCTCCGTCAGCAGCACGTTGGCATCGCCGCTCAGGCGGACGCCGCCCGGCCCGATCCGCTGCCCGGGCACCACCATGATCAGGTTGGCGCCCAGGTTCTGGATCTGGGCTATCACCTTCTCCTGGGTGGCGGTGCCGATCGCCACCATCAGGATCACCGCGGCGATTCCGACGGCGATGCCGGTCATGGTCAGGAGGCTGCGCAGCCGATGCAGCCAGAGGGCGCGGACGGCCGTCCGCAAGGCCATCATGTTCATCACGCCGCGCTGTCCTCGACCACCTGGCCGTCGCGGAAGGCGATGCGCCGCGTCGCATGCTCCGCCACGCCTCGGTCGTGGGTGACCAGCACGATGGTGCGTCCCTCCTCGTTGAGGGAGCGGAACAGCGCCAGGATCTCCTCCCCCGTGGCCTGGTCGAGCGCCCCCGTCGGCTCGTCCGCCAGGAGGATGCGCGGGTCGTTGACCAGCGACCGGGCGATGGCGACGCGCTGCTGCTGGCCGCCCGACAGCTCGGCCGGCCGGTGGTGCGCGCGCCCGGCCAGCCCGACCGCGGCGAGATGGCGAAGCGCCCGTTCCCGGCGCTCCCGCTTGCCCACGGCCGCATAGGTCAGCGGCAGCTCGACATTCTCCAGCGCGGTGTGGGTCGGCAGCAGGTGGAAGCTCTGGAAGACGAAGCCCAGCTTGCCGTTCCGGATGCGGGCGCGCCGAGGCTCGGGAAGGCTGCCGACCTCGTCCCCGTCGAGCCGGTACTGCCCGCCGCTGGGCGTGTCCAGGCACCCCAGGATGTTCATGAAGGTGGACTTGCCGGACCCCGAAGGCCCCATCACCGCGACATACTCGCCGGCCCCGATCGCCAGGCTGACGCCGCGGAGCGCGTGGACGGTCTGGCCGGCCATGCTGTAGGTCTTGGCAAGGTCGATGGCTTGGAGCAGGGGGCTCATGTCCCGGCCCCGGCGCGGCGGCCGATCACGACCTGCTGGCCCTCGCTGAGGTTGCCGCCCGTGATCTGGGTGAAGCCCAGGTCGGCGATCCCGGTGGAGACCGGCACGGCGGTGAAGGTGCCGGCCTTGTCGAGCACATAGACCTCCCCCCGGTCGGCCGGCCGCGGCGACCGGGGCTGGCCGGCCGGGCGGGACCCGGGCTCCGCCGGCGCCGGCCTGAACCGCAGCGCCGCCGAGGGCACCCGGAGCGCGTCCCGCTGCTCGGTCACCCTGATGTCCACGGTCGCGGTCATGCCGGGATAGAGCTGGAGGGAGTCGTTGGCCGCGGTGATGATCACCACGTAGGTGACCACGTTCTGGATCACCTGCGGCGCCTTGCGGACCTGGGAGACGGTGCCGTCGAACCGCTCGCCCGGAAAGGCCGAGACGGTGAATCCGACGGACTGGCCGGGCTGGACCGCCCCGATATCGGCCTCGTCCACGAAGGTCTCCACCTGGAGCCGGCGGAGGTCGCGCGCGATGGTGTAGAGGACCGGAGCCTCCAGGCTGGCGGCGACGGTCTGCCCGACATCCACGTTCCGTTCGATCACCACGCCGTCGATCGGCGAGCGGATCGTCGTCCGGTCCAGGTCCACCCGGGACTGGGCCAGGGCCGCCTCCCGCTGCGCCAGGGTCGCCCGGGCGACCAGCACCTCCGCCTCGGCCTCGCTGACCGAGGCGTCGGCCCCCTGGATCATGGTCTCCTGGGCCGCTTCCTCCGCCTGGGCCGCGGCGAGCCCCGCCTGGGCCTGGTCGAGCGCGCTGGCGGCCCGCTCCCGCTCGGCCACCGCGACGAAGTCGGCTCGGCCCGAGGCGAAGGCGCGCCGATGGTCCCGCCGGGCCTGCTCCGCGACCGACTGCGCGCTGAGCGCCTTGGCCTTGAGGATCTGCCGGGCCGCCCGGGCGTTCTCCGCCTCCGCCCGCGCGCGGGCCAGCTTCGCGGTCGCCGCCGCGATGCCGGAGGCCGCCACGTCCCGCTGCGCCGTCGCCTCCGCGACCTTGGCGGCGAAGCCGGCGGGGTCGATCTGGGCGACCGTCTGGTCCCGGGTCACGGTCGAGTTGAAGTCCGCGTCGAGCGACTGGACGCGGCCCGACACGGCGGACCCGACCTGGACCAGCCCCACGGCGTTCAGGGTGCCGGTCGCCGAAATGGTCCTGACGATGGTCCCGCGATCGACCGCCGCCAGCTCCACGTCGGGAATGTCGTGCCGGTCCTCGTCGAGGGCGGCATAGCCGCCGACCGCGCCGGCCAGGACGGCGGCGCCGACGGCTATCCACAATACGACGGCACGTCCCACGCTCTCGTCCTCCGCCTGATCAGGAGAGCATCATCCTGAAGGAACATGGCGTCGGCATGGCGGTGTCAAGGTGCCGCGGCCGGTGCTGTCGATGGGGGCGCCTGGGTGAGGTCGCCGAGGCCGAGGCGGAACCAGCCTTCCGGGCCCAGCGCCTCCAGGGGTTGGAAGCGCGCCTTGTACGCCATCTTCCGGCTGTTGCGGATCCAGTAGCCGAGATAGACGTACGGGATCCCCTCGGCCAGCGACTGGGCGACCAGCGACAGGATCATGAAGGTCCCCAGGCTCCGCTTCTCCTGGTCGGCGTCGTAGAAGCTGTAGACCGCCGACAACCCGTCGCGCAGCCGGTCGGTCAGGATCGCGCCGACCAGCCGGTCGCGCCGGTCGCGGACCTCGAACAGGCAGGTCTCGGCCCGGCCCTCGTCCACCATCGCGCTGTAATCGCCCAGGCTCATCCGCGCCATGTCGCTGTCGCCGTGGCGCGACGACTGGTAGGCGTGGAAAAGCCTGAACTGCTCGTGCGTCGCGATGGCGGGGACCTCCGCGACGCTGAGATCGGCATTGGCCTTCAGGATCCTGCGCATGCTGCGGCCGGGCTGGAAATCCGCCACCGGGATGCGCACCGGCACGCAGGCATTGCATCCCGGGCAGACCGGCCGGTACACGATGTCGTGGCTGCGGCGGAACCCGGCGCGGGACAGGGTCGAATTGACCTCGGACGCGTAGGGAGTGCTGAGACGGGTGAACAGCTTCCGCTCGACCCGGCCGGGCAGATAGGGGCACGGCATCGGGCCTGAACGGAAGAACTGCTGCAACGGCCGCGGTGGCGGCGGAATGACGGACATCTCTCCTGACCTATTGCTCCGCCATCGCCTCGGCCGGGACCGCGCCGAAGTAGGCCTTGCTGATCTCCGACGTCACGGCGTTCAGATGCAACTGCAACCAGTCCAGATATTCGTGAAGACCGGTCCTGATCACGTCCTCCACCGTCCGGGAATGGAGCGCGGCCTGGATCTCGTCGACCCGCTCCATCGCCACGTTGCCCCCTTTCAACATATAGCGCGACTTCAGCCTGACCAGCAATCCGTCTATCTGACGCACGCAAGTGGTAACCGACCGGGGGAAGCTCTCGTTGTACAGCATGAAGCCGGCCACCGCCGCCGGCGTCATGCCGCGCGGGTAGACCCGGCGGAAGGCGTGGTAGCCCGCCGCCGAGCGCAGCACCGCGTTCCACTGGCTGACGTCCAGGGCGGACCCGACATCGTCGGAATTCGGCAGCAGCGTATGGTACTTGATGTCGAGCAGGCGGGTCGTCTGGTCGGCCCGCTCCAGGTATTTGCCGAGCTGGTAGAAGTACCAGCCCTGGTCCCGGTAGAAGGTGCCCTCGGTGATGCCGGTATGGGCCTGGCACGCCTCCTTCACCATGCTGCACAGCCGCGTCAGGTTGTGCGGCGCTATGTCGGACGGGCCGAGCGCCAGCAGCCGATTGTAGAAGACATTGATCTGGGTCCACATCTCCGTGCTGATCAGAGGCCGCAGGGTCCGGGCGTTCTCCCGCGCGGCCCGCACCGCCGACACGATCGACGTCGGGTTCTGGACGTCGAGGACGTAGAAATTGACGACGTTCTGGGCCGTCGCGGACTGGTACCGGGCCAGGAAACGCTTCTCGTCCGCGTTGAGCTGGACGATCGACATCCAGTTCTTGGCGCCGCGGGTATCGCGGGAGAAGGTCTCGTGGACATCGAGGATGCGGGCGAGATTCTCGGCGCGCTCCATGTAGCGCGCCATCCAGAAAATGCACTCCGCGTAGCGGGCAAGCAGACTACTCAAGGACCCACGTGTCTTTCGACCCGCCCCCCTGCGAGGAATTGACGATCAGCGTGCCCTTGCGCAGGGCGACGCGGGAGAGGCCGCCGGGAAGCACCCAGGTGCTGCGCCCGGTGATGGCGAAGGGCCGGAGGTCCACGTGCCGCGGCTCGATGCCTTCCTCCACCAGGGTCGGGCAGACCGACAGGGGAATCATCGGCTGGCTGATATAGTTGGCGGGGTCGGCCAGGAGCTTGGCCCGGCAATCCTCCAACTCCGCCTTGGTGGCGCGCGGCCCGATGGTGATGCCGTAGCCGCCGGCCTCGCCCACGGGCTTGACCACCAGCTCGGACAGCCTGTCCAGGGTCAGGGCCAGACCTTCCGGCTCCCGGCAGATGTTGGTCTCGACGTTGGGGATGATCGCGTCCTGGTCCAGGTAATACTTGATCATGCGGGGGACGTAGCAATAGACCGCCTTGTCGTCCGCCACGCCGGTCCCGATCGCGTTCGCCAGGGTCACGTTGCCCTTGCGGTAGGCCTCCATGATGCCGGGCACGCCCAGGTGGCTGTCCGGCCGGAAGGCCAGGGGGTCGAGGAAGGCGTCGTCGACCCGGCGGTAGATGGTGTCCACCCGCGCCAGCCCGTTGGTGGTCTTCATGTAGACCCGGTCGTCGCGCACCACGAGGTCGCGCCCCTCGACCAGCGGCACGCCCATCTCGCGCGCCAGGAAGATGTGCTCGAAATAGGCCGAGTTGTAGGAGCCCGGCGACAGCAGCACGACCTGAGGATCCTGGATGTCCGCCGGCGCCACCTCGCTCATGGCTTCCAGCAGCTTGACGCCGTAATTGTCCACCGGCCGGATGCCGATGTCGCTGACCAGGTCGGGGAACGCGCGCATCATCATGTGCCGGTTCTCGACCACGTAGGACACGCCCGACGGGACACGGGCATTGTCCTCCAGCACGCGGAAGATGCCCTGGCCGTCGCGCACCAGATCGACGCCCATGATGTGGACGTAGGTGTCGAAGGGCACGTCCAGGCCGATCATCTGCGGCCGGAAGTTCTGGTTGCCGGTGACCAGGTCGGCCGGGATGATCCCGTCCTTCAGGATCTTCTGGTCATGGTAGATGTCGTGGAGGAACAGGTTGAGCGCGGTGACGCGCTGGACGACGCCGGCTTCCACCGCGCCCCATTCCCGGGCCGAGATCACGCGGGGGATGACGTCGAAGGGCAGGATCCGATCCACGGCGTCCTGGTCGGAATAGACCAGGAAGGTGATTCCGAGGTTGTACAGCTCCCGCTCGGCATCCTTGGCCCGGCGCTGGAGATCCGCGAAATCGAAACTGGAGAGACGCCCGCGGATCGCCGACGTATGCTCGGCCGGACTTCCCGGTCCGCCAAACAGCTCATCGAAGAATCCACCTGGGTCGTAGTTCGCGAGTAAGTCCGTGGGGACGGTACCGGATGGGTTCACGCTTGTTCCTCGGGGCTTGGACGCACGCAACGGGAGAAAGGCCCGCAGCCGAGCTGTTGTTCCGCAATTATGACCCGATTTTTTCGGTATTGACCAGAGTTTCTGAAAGGATTCTGCGGTGCAGCAAAAGTGCCGCAACCAGCCTTTCGAAATGCAGTGCGGGTCAAAAGTCAGGTGTGGGAACAAGGTGTGCCGTCGAGCAAGCAGCCGAGCTTGCCGAACCCAGGTATCCGGGTCCACAGGGCAGCGATCGCCGGAACGGATCGCCGCACTCGGGTCGCTCCCGCCGGCCCGGACAGCCGGAGGAAGCGACCGCGAAGGAAGATCGGGTCCGGCTTACAGGACCGAGTCGACCCACTGGTACAGGGCGCCCTTCGGCAGGGCGCCGATCTTGGTGGCGGCGACCTTGCCGTCCTTGAACAGCATCAGGGTCGGAATGCCGCGCACGCCGAACTGGCCGGGGGTCTTGGGGTTCTCGTCGATGTTCAGCTTGGCGACGGTGATCTTCTCGCCGTATTCGGTCGCCAGATCCTCCAGGGCGGGAGCGATCATCTTGCAGGGTCCGCACCATTCAGCCCAGAAATCGACCAGAACCGGGCCGGGCGCCTTGAGGACGTCAGACTCGAAGCTGGCGTCGGTGATCTTGGTGGTGCTCATGTTACCTCATCTTTGTCAATGGTGCGACGGCCAGGACATCCGGCAGGGATGGTGGCGGCACCCTCGTCCTCGTTGAAATGTAGGGGTGCCCCGTGCCCCGGGTCAAGCAGCGGGGCGTTCCCCATTTCCGCATGTGTGGAATGCCCTGCCGTCGTGACGATTGTCACTGTGAAAATTCACGGGAGGGAGAATGCTTCCGGTCGGGAGTCCGCTTGGTGACGAGGCCTCACCGCGCGGCGGCGGCCGGCATCCGGAAGGGCGGCACCGGCGCGGACAGGGAGGTGGAGCCGAACAGGCCGGCCCTCGCCGGGGAGGTCACTGTCGGGAAGGCGGAAAGGTCGCTGTTCCGCTTCGGGACGGGCTTGGCGGCGGCGGGCTTGGCGGGGGAGGTCACTATCCGGAAGGCCGAAAGGTCACTATTCCGCGTCGCGGCGGGCCGGGTGGGCTTCACCGGTGCCGACCCGGAGTGCCGGGCGGCGGGCTTCGCCGGCGCGGCCTGGGCGGGTTCGTCGTCCGGGTCGCAGTCCAGGCTCTCCAGGTCGGCGTCGGGGTGCGACCTGTCGCCGAGGAAGTGGTGCGGGACGCGCTTGTCCTGGACCACGCCACGCAGCTTCAGCCAGAGCTCGATCGCGCGCAGGCTGAGCCCGAGGCTCTTGCGCTCCAGCGCCTCCTCCATGATCGTCCGGACCAGGGCGGCCGCCTCCTCCAGGTCCGCTTGGTGATCGGCGAGGCGTCCGGCGCGGAGCTGGGCGACGCGGACCTGGATTTCCGGCTGGCTCATCAGGACGGCGCCGCGCTGCTTCGCGCCCTTGGGCGAGTAGCCCGCCCGCCGCGCCGCCTCCGCCCTGCCGACGCCGCAGGCCACGGCTTGGCAGAAGGCTTCCTGGCGGGGCGGCAGGACGATCACGGGCGGGGCGGATGCGGCGGAGGTTGGGGACTGCTGGTCGAGCATGGCTGGAGCGCCTTGGCCGGATGAGAACAATACAGGAACATTAGCTTTAATTCGCCGATGATGCAAGGGATGGGGAGGGGGCGCGTCCCGCGCACCATGGGCGGCGGGACGCCGCCCCTCCGCGTTCCGGTGCTTGCCGCCGCTTGGGTCGTTCTGTTCAACGCCCCCTTCTCGTCATGCGCGGGCTTGACCCGCGTATCCACGTGGTACCACCAACGCCTTCCCGGTTCGCGCGTGGAGGCGCGGCTCAAGCCCGCGCATGATGGAATGGTCGCAGGGGCAAGAGGGTGGGCGGAAACCCGTGCAGGCCGTGCCCAGCGTGTTTCATGCTGGCGTGGCCAATGCGGGCGTGGCCAATGCCGGCGTGATCGTCGCTGCTCCCGGCGGCGGGGAGACTGCCGCCGGGAGCGTCGAGGCGGTCCCCGGAGGAACCCGGACTCAGGCGTTGGCGGCGGCCCCGTCGGAGGCGGTCAGCAGCGCCATGAGTTCGCGCCCGATGCTGGCCCTCTCCTTATTCAACCGGTCGATTTCCCGGTTGAAGGGGGTGAGGCCGGCGCGGTCTAGCCAGTCCTTCTGACGGGCCTTGCGCTTCTTGTAGGCAGCGAGGCGAGCCTTGAACTGCCGCGTCAGCTCTTCCCGGTTCTCGGGATTCAGGGTGACGGCCCGCAGGTGGTGTTCCTCCAGGTCGGCCTGCGAGAAGCGCCGCGGCATGTCGGGCGGCAGTCCGAGTTGCCTTATCTCCTCCACCGTCCATTCCGGCCGGCCGACCTGCGGCTTGCCGCCGGACGGCCCGCGCCGGTACATGGCCGGCACCGCACTGTAAGCGCCGGCCCGGGTGGCTTCGGCGTCGCGGAGCCGGAGACCGACGGCGCGATACCGCTCCAGCACGGCGGCCACGCCGGCCGGGAACGCCGCCGGCGCCGATCCGGGCGTGAGCCCCGCCGACGCCAGGGTGACCGGGGCCGCCGTGGCGACGGAGAACAAGAAACGACGCGAAACCGCGCCGGGTATGGTAAGGCTGCTTTCAGCCATGATGTGGTTCTCACAGTGTGCATCGTGGTCAGGCCGGGTCGGGGAGGTGCGAACTCTCCGGACCGGCCGCCCTGCCGCGACTGCGGAAGGTGGCGGGAGACTGGACCGAATACGGGCGCAGGTCAAGGCGATAGGCTGATTTCGGGAGTAACCCGGCGGGTATGCGCGGCAAATGGTGTTTCGAGACGACATCTGATCGCTTTTGGCGTCTTCGGTAGCGATCCGTGGTCTGTCTCGGCTTTTCAAAGCGGCATTCAAAATCGTCTTGACAGACTACCGGTTGTGGTGCGTACTGCCGTCTCGCTTGCGAGCGGTTCGATACCGCCAAAAACCCCGGACCCGCTCGCAAGCCGCCAAGTGCTTGATATGGCACGCGGATCTTTGACATTGTGAAACGCATGCGGTCGAAGAATGCCGCTCCGGAACCCCCTGTCGCGACCCGCTCGAAATGGCGGCGAATTTGGTAGTGATATCAGTGGGTTATGGCAGGGGAGCTCTCCCGGGCAGAAATGCCTGGGCCTCATTGAAACGCCGAACTCCGCGCCGGCGAGGCTGAGCGGAACCGCCGGCTCTCCCGGGCAGAAATGCCTGGGCCTCATTGAAACCGGCCGACATGGTACCGGCGCTGCGGGTCGGCCGAGCTCTCCCGGGCAGAAATGCCTGGGCCTCATTGAAACGTTGCCTCCATTTTTCCCGTTTTTCTTCGCAATCCGCTCTCCCGGGCAGAAATGCCTGGGCCTCATTGAAACCGCCATGAGCGCGACAATCGCGATGGTGGCGACGACCATGACTCTCCCGGGCAGAAATGCCTGGGCCTCATTGAAACGTGGAACATGCCAGCGACGATCAGGGTGACTAGGCCGCTCTCCCGGGCAGAAATGCCTGGGCCTCATTGAAACGAGGTGTCGCGCGGCGTCATCGGCGTGACCGCCGCGAAGCTCTCCCGGGCAGAAATGCCTGGGCCTCATTGAAACTATGGAGCGGAGGGGCCTTAAGGCGTTGGGATCATTGAGCTCTCCCGGGCAGAAATGCCTGGGCCTCATTGAAACCCGTCCAGGTGGATCAGTGGAGCCGAGCGCAGCAGTGCAGGCTCTCCCGGGCAGAAATGCCTGGGCCTCATTGAAACAGGTCCTGCACGATTTCCTTCTGCGTGGGCTTCTTCTCTCCCGGGCAGAAATGCCTGGGCCTCGTTAAAACAAGTACATATCGACGACGCCGCCGGCCATCATGTTGTACTCTCCCAGGCAGCAATGCCTGGGCCTCATTGAAACGGCTCGTTGGAGACCGGCGCGGGGTTCTTGTACAGCTCGCTCTCCTGGGCAGAAATGCCTGGGCCTCATTGAAACACCAGGCGAACGGCTGGCCGGTGTCGTTGAGGATTTCGTCTCTCCCAGGCAGAAATGCCTGGGCCTCATTGAAACAGCTCAGAGCCGACGTAGGCGATGCGGCAGGCCGGCAGCTCTCCCGGGCAGAAATGCCTGGGCCTCATTGAAACACGTTCCAGACCCGCTCGATGTTCCCCGTGATGTGGGAGCTCTCCCGGGCAGAAATGCCTGGGCCTCATTGAAACACGCGCTGGCGGATCAGCAGCTTTCGGTGGGCGGCGCTCTCACCGGCAGAAAGGACGGGACGGGAGCCGAGGCAGCGCTGTGCCCGATCAGGTCGATCCGGCCGGGGGAGTCGGAACGACATCTGATCGCTTTTGTCGTATTCGGAAGCGATCCGCGGTCTGTTTCGGCTTGTCAAAGCGGGATTCAAAATCGTCTTGACAGACTATCGGTTGTGGTGCGTACTGCCGTCTCGCTTGCGAGCGGTTCGATACCGCCGAAAACCCCGGACCCGCTCGCAAGCCGCCAAGTGCTTGATATGGCACGCGGATCTTTGACATTGTGAAACGTATGCGGTGGAAAAATGCCGCTCTGGAACCCCCTCTCGCGACCCGCTCGAAATGGCGGCGAATCTGGTATTGATATCAATGGGTTATGGCAAGGGACCCTCCCAGGCAGAAATGCCTGGGCCTCATTGAAACCTGTTGCCGCTGTGCCGCAGGATCTCCAGCAGCAAAGCCCCTCCCAGGCAGAAATGCCTGGGCCTCATTGAAACAGCGATGGATGGAACACCTTGTCGATGTAGTACCGATTCCTCTCCCGGGCAGAAATGCCTGGGTCTCATTGAAGCTTTTCCTTGAACTCCAAATCGGAGCACTCGGCAGTCGCCTCTCTCCAAGGCAGAAAGGCCGGGGCGGGAAGTGAGTTTGAGATGTGCCCGATCAGGTCGATCCGCCCGAGACAGCTGATCCGATGCGTTGCGCCATGGGCGCAACCTACGATCTTCGGCCCGCATCACCTCTGCCCTGCATCGAGCCGTAGGTTGCGCCCATGGCGCAACATAGTGCGGAGAGTGGAACGGCCGGCTGCGATGACCGGAGCGGTTCAGCCTGATCGGGTTCCGCTCTAAGTATACTTGGATGGCGCGGAAGGGATTAGCGAAGAGTGACTTTGATTCGATTTCTCCGCCAGTTCATCGCTGCACCGAAGACAATAGTCATTCCGCCGGTGTGGGTCTCGACCGCAAGGAAGGGGAAGACCAAGGTGCAGTTCACTGCCGCGCTCGACGTCGCCGGAGTCACGCAAGGTGGCTTTGAGCTGATCGGCCGCGCGACCATCGAGATTGCCGACGAGGATCTGACGTTTCAGCTTCAATACACTGAGACCAAAGGCCGCAGAACCACGCCTTTAAGTAGAATAGACTGGCGGCCCAGGCATGAACACAGCAACAAAGGCATTGGACCTCTTGAGCTTCGCTGGAGTCCATTTACAGAATGCCACATCCATGACTTCAACGATAACGCCGAGTTGGGCGACGAAATCATGAGGGAGGACAATTTGCCCGTTGCAGTCCTGTTCCAAGATCCTGGATCTTTCGAGGGGCTATTGACTTTTGCTGGCGAAAAAATGAATATCATGAACATGGAGTTGGCAAGCTCGCCAGCCTGGCCGTCCGCATTCACGTTGACATCATGAACGAGGAACGCAAGAACCTGGAGGCGGTCGCTGCGGAAGTCGCAAAGCAGCTCGCGACTTCGCTGGCACGCAGAGACGGCGTGTACATCAAGACGCCTCTGATGTACCCTAGTGGAACATCCGTGCTCGTGCAGATCCTTGAAGAAGAAGGCCGCTTCGTCGTCACGGACTTCGGTGGCGGTGCGGATGAGGCTGACCTGATGGGCGGTCAGATGGTTTATGCAAGGCATGCCGCTTCTCTGGCGAAGAGAACTGGAGTCCATTTCGATGACTATTCCTTTTTCACCATGAGGGTGGCACGGGAACAGTTACCGGGAGCGGTGATAACCATAGCCAACTGCGCCCAGCGTGCGGTTCACATCACTGCCCTTAAACTGGCGGAGCGCCGGGTGGTCGAGGCCGAGGATCGCCTATACGACCGACTGGTGGGCGTCTTCTCTCGGCCGAAGGTGGTGCGTCACGCCGAACTGGTGGGTAGTTCCGCGACATCTTGGCATGTCGCCGCCCTTGTCGTGAACGACAACGATAAAAGAGTGGCGTTCGATCTGGTCAAGAACCATCCCGCGTCCGTCGCGTCGTCGGTGACAAAGTTCATGGATCTCGCTCGCCTGGAATTGGCCCCATCGCTGGTTGCTGTTGTTCAGAAAAAGGATGTGATGGGGACTTACATCAACTTGCTTTCAGCGGCGGCGACAAGCGTAATCGAGGAAGGCGCGCCGGATCATCTTCTGAGGCGGCTGGCCGCGTAGACTTGGTGAAGGCATTTCCTCACCCGACCTCCGGGGCTTCGTTTCGCCGCTGATGCAAGGAATAGGGAGGGTGCGCGTCCCGCGCACCGTGGGCGGCGGGACGCCGCCCCTCCGCACGGTTTCCGCAGAGGTGGCGCTGAACCCCCTCACCCCGACCCTCTCCCCCAAGGGGGGCGAGGGGGCGCCGCGTGGGGACCGTGCGCGGGCCGTGCGGAACTGTCCGGGATGGGCCGGAGCCGGCGTGTGGAAAGCGATCCCGGCGCGCTCCGCATGTCCTGGTCCAGGAGCGGCCCGGGAAAGGGTGTCGTCCGGACCCCCTCACACTGGCCCTCTCCCCCAAGGGGGCGAGGGGATCTTGTGTGGGCATGTTGGGAGCGATCGTCGCTAGCAAAGCTCCCTCTCCCCCTCGGGGGAGAGGGTCGGGGTGAGGGGGCGGGCGGAAGGGTTCCGCGGGTCACGGGGCGTGGGCGTCCAACAGGGCTTCCGACAGTTCCATCAGGCGGGGGCCGTCGGTCCAGAGCAGGACGCAGTGGACGGGGCGGTCGGGGTAGATCGCGGCGATCGCGGCGCGGTAGGCGGCCATCTGGCGCAGATAGACCGGCGAGACCTGCGATTCCACCAGCGGGGGCGGGCGGTTGGTCTTGTAGTCCACGATCCAGACTTCCTTGTCGGTCACCAGCAGGCGGTCGATCTGGCCGGACAGGGCGCGGCTGGAGACGAGGCCGACCACCGGCACCTCCGCCCGGCTGCCGGGGCCGAACAGGGGGGCGAAGGTCGGGTCGGACAGGACGGCCAGGGTTTCCGCCGTGATCATCTCCTGTCCCTCGGCCGTCAGGTTGTGGGCCGGGCGGGCGAGGAAGCGGCGGCAGGCGGCTTCGCGCAGGGCGGGGTCCAGGTCGGGCAGGGTCTGGAGCAGGCGGTGGATCAGGGTGCCGCGCAGGAAGCGAGCGCCGTCGTCGTTGCCCAGGGGGGAGCGGACGGCGGGTTCGGCCTCCTCCGGTCGGGAGGGGGTCAGCGGGCGGGAGGGCGTCGGCTCCTCCGGGGCAGTGGCGCGCGCCCACTGGGGCAGCGGGGCCGCGTCCAGGGCGAGGTCGTCGTCCCGGTGATCGTCCTTGGCCGGCACTGTCTGGGGGCCGCGCAGGCGCCAGCCCTCGCCGGACCAGCCGTCCTGGGGGGAGATCGCCGTGAAGTCGAAGCCGCAGGGCTCGCCGATCTCGCGCATCGCCTGTTCCGCCAACCGGTACCAGCAGGCGTCGGCCGGGTCGCGCTTGCCCTGCCAGCCGCAGATATACAGCCGGTCCTCGGCCCGGGTCAGGGCGACGTAGAGCAGGCGGCGGTATTCCTGGTCGCGCTTCTGGTCGGCGACGGCGCGGGCCCGGGCGCACATGCCGTCCTCCAGCGCCCGGCGGGGGGCGAACAGGGGCACGCCGTCGGCGCTTTCCGGCCACAGGATGCGGGGGCTCTGGTTGGGCACGCCCATGCTGTCGGGCAGGAAGACGATCGGCGCCTGCAAGCCCTTCGAGCCGTGGACGGTCATGATGCGGACGCGGTCGCCGCCCTGTTCCAGCTCGCGCTTGATCTCCGCCTCGCTGGCGTCGAGCCAGTGCAGGAACGCCTGGAGCGAGGGCGGGTGGCTGCGTTCGAAGGCCAGGCAGGCGGACAGGAACTCGTCCAGGGGGTCCTGGGCGTCGGGTCCCAGCCGCTTCAGGATGGCGCGCCGCCCGCTGACCGGGTCGGCCGGGCAGGGCGCGCTGAGCACGCGGGCGAACAGCTCGAACGGCCGGATGAAGTCGGTCTCGTTCTGGAGCGCGCGCAGATAGTCGCGGGCCGGCCTGAACAGCAGGTCCTCCTCGGCGCGCTTGCGCAGGGCCTGCCACAGGTGGCCGCGGCGGCCGTGGGCGATGTCGAAGAGCTGCTCCTCGGTCAGGCCGATCAGGGGGCTCTTCAGGACCGTGGCGAGCGTCAGGTCGTCTTCCGGAAGCAGCAGGAAGTTGGCCAGCGCCATCAGGTCCATGATGCTGAGCTGCTGGGTCAGCACCATGCGGTCCACGCCGGCGACCGGCACCTCGCGCTCCTTCAGGGCGCGGACCAGCTCCTCGACGAAGCCGGTGCGGCGGCGGACCAGGACCATCACGTCGCCCGGCCGGATCGCCCGGCCGCGCGCCGGCAGCTCCTCCCCGCGCGCCAGCCAGTCGCGGACCGTGTCGGCGATCACGGCGGCCAGCCGGGCGGGCGGGCTGTCGGTGCGCTGGCGGGTCAGCGGCGGCTCCCACGGGGCCGGGGCCTCCTGCTCGCGCGGGGCCACGGGCGGCCACAGCTCGACCAAGCCGGCATGGCCGCGCCGGAAGGCGACGTGGCGGATCGTGGTCGCCGTCTCGAACGCCACGCCGTCGCGGGCGGTCTGGAGCGAGAAGACGGCGTCCACCGCGTCCAGCACGGCGGCCGTCGAGCGGAACGAGATTTCCAGGTCGATCTTCTCCCAGCGGCCCGCCGCGATCCGGACCCGCTCCTGGAAATGGGAGCGCATGCGGGTGAACTCCGCCGGGTCGGCCCGCTGGAAGCTGTAGATCGACTGCTTCTCGTCGCCCACGGCGAACAGGGTGCGCGCCCGGTCGGAGCCGGCGGCCCCGGCGAAGAACTCCTCCGCCAGGGCCGCGACCACCTGCCACTGCTCCGGGTTGGTGTCCTGCGCCTCGTCGATCAGGATATGGTCGAGGCCGCCGTCCAGCTTGAACAGCACCCACGGCGCCACGCCGGGCTTGGTCAGCAGGTGCTGGGCCGCCAGGATCAGGTCGTCATAGTCCAGGCGCGAGCGGTCCTCCTTGAGCCGGGCGTAGGTCTCGATCAGGGCTTCGGCCAGCACCAGCAGGGCGGCGGTGGAGTTGGCGACTCCCGCCGACTTGACCCGGTCCAGCACTTCGCACAGCCGCTCCGCCTCGGCGATCAGGGCGGCCAGGGCGGCGGGGTTGGATGTGGCGGGCTTCTTGGTCAGCAGGGTCTTGCGGGGGGCGCCCTCGGCGGTCAGGAAATGCCTGACATAGTCGCGGAAGCGTTCGACGCGGTCCTCCGCGGCGTCCAGCCAGGATTGTACGGCGGCGCCGCGCTCCTGGTCGGTGCCGCTGCCGCCGGACAGGGCGCGGCAGGCGTCGCGCAGGCCGGGCACGTCGAAGATGTCGTCGCGGCAGGCGCGTTCGAGAATCGCCGCCTCGTCGGCGCCGGGCGGGACCTTGAGGTGGGTGAAGACTTCGGTGATGGTGGCGTCCAGCCCGCCGTGGCGGTCGATGATCCGGCGAATGCGTCCGCGCTCCATCGCGATGGACTTCAGGATATCGCCGAAATCGTCCTGCTGGATCTCGTTGGTCAATCGGGCCAGCGCCTTGCCGAGGCCGCTGTCCGGCTCGAACCGGGAGCGGGCCAGGACGGTGTCGCGCGCGGCGGCCAGCAGCTCGTCGGCGGTGCGTTCGTCCATCACGTCGAACTGGGGCGCCAGGTCGGCTTCCAGCGGGAAGCGGCGCAGCAGCGACTGGCAGAAGGCGTGGATCGTCTGGATCTTCATGCCGCCGGGGCAGTCCACCACCTGGGCGAACAGCCGGCGGGCGCGGGTGCGCATGTCGGCGTCGGGCCGGGCGCCGGTCAGGTCGGCCAGGCGGTCCTCCAGCCGGGCGTCGGTCAGGGTCGCCCACTGGGCCAGCGTGTTGTTGATGCGGATCGACATCTCCGCGGCGGCGGCCTTGGTGAAGGTCAGGCACAGGATCCGGGCCGGCAGGGTGCCGGCCAGCATCAGCCGCAGCACGCGGTCGGTCAGCACCTTGGTCTTGCCGGTACCGGCCGACGCACCGACCCAGACCGAGCATTCCGGATCGGACGCCAGCCGCTGTTTGACGTTGGGGTCCATCGGGCGGGAGGGGAGCTCGACGACGTTCATGGGCTGGTGCTCGTGCCGGGGGCGGTGAACATCGACGGTCGGCGCCGACGGGGGAAATCGGGGTCAGACCACCATTTCCCCGGTAGGCTGGCATACCGGAAAGCCGATGGGAAATGGTGGTCTGACCCCGATTTCCCCGGTTTCCCGGCTCCGGCCATCTTGTCGGGATTGGGTGCCATCGGTGTCACTCCACGGGCTCGCCGCCGGCGGCGGACCATTCCTGGACGCGGGCCAGGTGGCCGTAGTCGGTGTAGCGCGGCGCCCAGTCCGGGCGGGGGCGCGAGCGGTAGGGCGTCGCCGGATCGTCGAAGGTGCGGATCAGGTCGATCAGCCCGGTACGGGCCTGCTCGGCCAACAGGGCGAGGTCGCCCTTGACGGGGATCTCGGCGCCGGCCGGGTCGCCGCCCGACAGCTTCCAGAAGGCGAGGTCGCCCACGGGGGCGGCGTCCACCGTCTCGAACCCGCCGGCCGCCGCCATGACGGCTTCCAGCGGCAGCTGCGGCGCGAAGCCCAGGGCGACCTCCAGGTTCGACGGGGGCGTGCCGGTCTTGTAGTCGATGATGGCCAGGCCGCCGTCGGGGAGCTTGTCGATGCGGTCGGCCTTGGCGCGCAGCGTGAAGGGGCCGGCGGGACCTTCCAGCTCCAGCTTGCCCTTGATCTCGGTCGCCAGGGGACGGACCGTGCGGCGGCGCTCCGTCTCGAACTGGATGAACCAGGCGGCCACCCGCTCGAAGCGGGGCCACCAGAAGGCCCAGACCTCGGGCTGGCTCAGCAGCTTGCCGAAGGCGTCGCGGCCGAATTCGGTCAGCTTCTCCACGGCGGCGTTGGGAAGGGCGTCGGGATAGGCCTTGGTGAAGGCGTCCAGCGCCTGGTGGATGAACTGGCCGCGCTCGGAGGCTCCCGGATCGGCGGCGATCGGCTCCAGCGCCTCCAGCTTCAGGATGCGGCGGGCGTAGATCGCGTAGGGGTCGCGCATCCAGGTCTCGATCTCGGTGACCGACAGGCTTCGGGGGCGGGCGGAGAGCGGCGGGCGCGGCTCGGGCGCCGGGAGCGGGCGGACGGCGTCGGGTCGGTCGAGCTGGTCGACCCAGGACAGCCACTGCTCCGTCTCCATCTCGACGATGCCGTTCAGGTCCAGGCCGCGCAGCACGGTGTCGAGCCGCAGCAGCCAGCGGGACGGCACGGTCGGCGTGCCGTCCACCCGCTCGGCGCGGGACAGGACGACCCGAGCGCCGCCCGCGGCCTGGACGAAATCATGGGCGGCGACGCCGACCAGCCGCTCCGGCACGGGCAGCCCGAAAGCCTTGCGCATGGGCCGCGACAGCCAGGGATCGGAGGCGGCGTCGGGCGGCCAAGTGCCCTCGTTGAGGCCGCCGAGGATCATCACGTCGGCGTGCTGCAACCGGGCTTCGAGCAGTCCCAGGATGCTGAGGCGCGGGTGCCGGCCGTAGCGGGGGCGGACCACGTGGGCCGCCATCAGGGCTTCCAGGAAAGCCGGGTACTGGGACGCCGGGATCGGCGGGAAGTCGCCGGCCGCCTGGCGCAGCTCGTTGACGAAGCCGGCCGCCGCCTCGCCGTCCTCGTGCCGCCACAGCCGGTCGGGGCCGGAGAGGTCGTCGCCGGCGGCCAGCCGTTCGGCGAAGGCGACGTGCAGGGTCAGCCACTCGGCCGGGGGCTGCGGGTCGGGCGCTTCCATGGCGTCGAAGAAGGGGGCGGCCATGGCGTGCAGGTGCTCGACATACTGGACCAGCTCGCGCCTCGTGTCGTCGCCGCGGTCGAAGCGGTTGTTCTCGGCGTCGTCGAGGGCGGCGAGAAGGCCGCGGAAGCCGGGCGCCGGGCGGGGGCCGCGCAGGACGGCGCGTTCCAGGTCGCGGGCCTGGGTGCGGAACCACAGCGGGTTGAGGCCGCCGCCCGCCAGCGGGTGCTTGAGCACGGCCAGCAGCGGCAGCGGGTCGGCCCGCTCGACCGCGCAGGCGGCGGTCAGGCGCAGGTAGGTGCCGACGGCGGTGTCGGCCAGCGGCCGGCCGCCGGAATCGTCCACCGCGATGTTCCAGCGCTCCAGCGCGGTGGCGACCCGGCGGGCGAGGTTGCGGTCGGGCGTCACCAGGGCGGC
Source organism: Skermanella sp. TT6 (assembly GCF_016653635.2). Taxonomy (NCBI): domain Bacteria; kingdom Pseudomonadati; phylum Pseudomonadota; class Alphaproteobacteria; order Rhodospirillales; family Azospirillaceae; genus Skermanella; species Skermanella cutis. The sequence continues at coordinate 3,842,486 of NZ_CP067420.1, read as the reverse complement.
GGTGCGGTCGGGGACTTCCAGCGTCTGGCGCATCATCAGGGCGATGACGGCGGCCTCCTCCTGGGAGGTCGGGCAGTCGATCCGGGTGATGTCCCGGAGCGCCGTTTCGTCGATGCCGTCGAGCCCTCGCCAGGCCTCCGTCGTCGCGGCGGGACGCATCGTCTCGCTGAGCAGCCGGGTGCGCGCCGGGTTGCCGGCGGTCAGCGGACAGTCCCAGGGCTGGACCCCGTCGCGCGGCAGGTCGAGCTTGCGGAGCAGGCTGGCCATGCCGTGCTGGGGGTGGCCGTCGTCGGACGCCGCCGCGTCCCAGCTCGTCCCGTCCATGTCGGTGTCGAGGCCGGGAAGGACGACGCAGCCGTTGGGCATGGTGGCGACGACGGCCAGGAGCTCGGCGGTCGCCGGGATGGTGCCGGTCGAGCCGGCGGCGATCACCGGGCCGGCCGGGGGGTTGGCCCGCCACGCCTCGGCCTGGGCCTTGAGGACGAGGTTGCGCCGCTCGGCGGCGTCGATGGCGCCTTCCAGCTCCAGGATGGTCGGCCAGACATGGGTCAGGATCTTCAGGAATTCGAGCGTGACCTGCCAGTGCTGGGCGTATTCCTCCGGCACGAGACCTTCGAGCCGGTCGAACGGCACCCCCTCGGTCTGCACCTGATCGAGCAGGCGGGCGAGGTCGGCGGCCAGCCGGGCCGCTTGGTCGGCGGTGATGGACTTGCCGTCCTTCCTGAGGATGGCCTGGGCGAGCAGAAGCTGGCGGCGCAGGCTGGTCAGGGCCGGCGGCAGGTCGAGCGCGCCGGCGAGGCCGGGGATCTCCTCGATCGCGAGGCTCAGCTCGTCGGCGTCGATGTCGCCGAGGGGGCTCATGCGCGGCAGGAGCTGGGGAGCGCCGCCGGACAGGCGGAGGAAGGCTTCGCGCAGGGTCCGGCAGGCGCGGCGGGTCGGCAGCAGCACGGTGTAGCCGGCGAGCGCCAGCGGACCGCCGTCCGCCTCCACGCGGGCGAGGATGCCGGTCGCCAGGGCATCGACGAACGGTACGCCCGAGGGGATGTTGAAGACTTGCGCCATGGGTCCGGGGCCTGTGGGTTCCTGGTGCGTCGGGCGGAGGCGTGCCGGAGACCTCCGGGACTCTCGGAACCCTACTATAGGTGGGACGCGGAACGCAAATCTTTCCTAGATATGGTGTTGTCAGGACTCGCCACGGTGCGGCCGGGACAGCCGATCCGATGCGTTGCGCCGCGGGCGCAACCTACGATCGTCGGCCCAAGTTACCTCTGCCGTGCATCACACCGTAGGTTGCGCCCATGGCGCAACATGGTGCTACCCTCAAGTTTCCCTAACCGCAATGACTGTTAACCGTTTGTCTCGAACGCTGATGCTGCAAGTGAAGGTCGGGTGAGGCGCCGCCGTTAACGACTATCCATGGTGCGGCCGGAATTCGAGGTGGTCGTCCACCTCTCCGATGCTGGCCGGGGTGCCGACGTGGAACCACAGGCCGTCGTGGCGCATCCCGTAGAGCCGCTCGCTTTCCAGCAGCCGGTCCCAGATCAGGTTGGTCGAGAAGGCGCCCGGCGGCACGTCGGCGAACAGTTCCGGCTTGAGGATCTGGACTCCGGCGAAGACGAAGGGGGCGATCTCGCCGCTGCGGCGGCGGGTCAGGCGGCCCAGCGGGTCCATGTGGAAATCGCCCTTGCCGTCGTAGCCGAAGGCGGCGACGGCGGGGTGGAGCAGCAGCAGGGCGTCCATGGTCTCCGGGTTCCAGGCCCGGGTCAGGCGGTCGATGGCCGGGGTGGGGCCGTCGAGCCACAGGATGTCGGAATTGACCGACAGGAACGGGTCGGTGCCGAGCAGCGGCAGGGCCTGCCGGATGCCGCCGCCGGTCTCCAGCAGGTCCGCCTCGGGCGACAGGAGGATGCGGGGGGACGTGCGGCCCGCGAGGTGGTCCGCGATCATCTCGCCCTTGTAGTGGGTGTTCACGACGGCGGTCCCGATGCCGGCGGCGGCGACGCGGTCGAGCGCGTGGTCGAGCAGGGGTTTCCCCGCCACGGGGATCAGCGGCTTGGGCTGTTCCAGCGTCAAGGGCCGCATGCGCAGGCCGAGCCCGGCGGCCAGCACCATGGCGTGGGTCAGGGTCGTCATTATTCGTGTGCTTTCGGAATGGCGGTGGGTGGAATGGCTGTGGGCGGAATGTCGGTGGGCGGATTGAAAAGGGGAGCCCGGACAGGGGGCGGCAGGGTGCGGTCGAACCAGTCGCGCACCGGCGCCAGGGCCGGATGCTCCAGCTTCGCTTCCAGCAGGCGCCAGACGCGGGGCAGGTGGCGCAGATAGCCGGAGCGGCCGTCGCGGAGATGCAGCCGGGCGAAGACCGCCACGATCCGGGTGTGCCGGACGGCGCCCAGAGCCGCGTAGGAACGCAGGAAGGCGGCCCGGTCCAGGCCGGGGAAGGCGTCCAGGTAATGGTCCAGCATGGCGGCCGCCAAATCGGACGGAACGTCGCGCCGGGCGTCCTCCAGCAGCGACACGAGGTCGTAGCCGATCGGCCCGAGGCCGGCGTTCTGGAAATCGAGCAGCCCGCAGGCGGAGGCGCCCGGACGGCCGTCGAGTCGCATCAGGTTGTCCACATGGTAGTCGCGGTGCATCAGCGACGTGCCGAATCCTACCGCGTCGGGGACGGCGGACCACCAAGCCCGTTCCAGGTCGGCGCGCTCCTCCGCGGTGGCGGCGCGGCCGAGGGCGGCCGGGACGTAGACGTCGGCCAGCAGCATCACCTGCTCGATGAACAGGGCGGCGTCGTAGCGGGGCAGGCCGAGCGGAGTTGCCGGGGCGGGGTCGAAGCGCCGGTGCAGGGCGACGAGGGCGTCCACCGCCAGGCGATAGAGCTCGGCGGGATCGGCGCCCTGGTCCATCAGGCGGGTGAAGGTGGCGTCGCCGAAGTCCTCGATCAGCAGCAGGCCGGCCTCGGGCTCCCCGGCGAGGATGTCCGGCGCCGAGAGGCCGAGGCCCTGCAGCAGGCGGGAGATCGCGACGAAGGGGACCACGTCCTCCGCTGGGTTCGGCGAGTCCATCAGCAGGGCGCTGTCGGTCCCGCGGCGGAGGCGGAGGTAGCGCCGCGCCGAGGCGTCGCCCGCCAGGGCCGTGCGGTCGGCATCGCCCCAGCCCTGCGCGGCCAGGAAACCGGCGATGGTGTCTTCGCGGTGGGTCACGGCTGCTCCAGGCTCCCCAGGCGGTCGGCCCAGCCGCCGTGGCCGGTCAGGGTGGCGCGGCGCGCGGTCGCTTCCGGGCCGAAGGACAAGGCGATGTCGAGCCGTTCCGGCGGCAGGAGGGAGCCCAGCCGGTCGGGCCATTCGACCAGGGCGATGCCGCCGGAGCGGGCCTCGTCCCAGCCGAGCTCGATCACCTCGTCCGGGCCGCCCAGGCGGTAGAGGTCGAAATGCCAGACCGGGGCCGCCGGGGTGTCGTAGGTCTGGACCAGGGTGAAGGTCGGGCTCGGCACCTCGTCGTCCGGGTCGCCCAGCGACTGGATCAGGGCGCGGGCGAAGGCCGTCTTGCCGGCGCCCAGGTCGCCGCGCAGCGCCACCATGTCGCCGGCGCGGAGCAGCGATCCGACGCGGCGCGCGAGGTCCGCCGTGGCGGCTTCGTCCCGGAGGTTAACGGTGATGGCCTGCTGGCGCGGTGCGGTCATGGTCGTGAGCTTGCTTCCCTGTGCCTGCCCCCGCGGAAGGCGGGGGTTTGATCGTGCCCGGAAATCCGCTAATGAGGGGCTGGCAGTGCAAAACTCTTCCTAGCTTTTCCGGAGTCCCCATGTCGAGCCCCGAGCAGCATACCGATGTCGCCATCATAGGTGCCGGTCCCGTTGGTCTGTTCGCCATCTTCGAATGCGGCATGCTTCGCATGAAATGCCATGTGGTCGATGCCCTCGACATGGTCGGCGGGCAGTGCGCGGCGCTCTACCCGGAGAAGCCCATCTACGACATTCCCGGTTACCCTTCCATTGACGCGGCCGACCTGATCGACCGGCTGAGCGAACAATGCGCGTCCTTCGGGCCGGTCTTCCATCTGGGCCAGCAGGTCACCGGGCTGACCCCGGCGGAGGGCGGGCGCTGGCTGGTGGAGACCTCGACCGGCACGCGGATCAATGCCCGCGCCGTGATCGTCGCGGCGGGCGTCGGCGCCTTCGGCCCGAACCGGCCGCCGCTGGACGGCCTGGAGCAGTTCGAGGGCAAGTCGGTCCATTATCTTGTCCGGCGGCGCATGGACTATGCCGGCAAGCGGGTGGTGATCGCGGGCGGCGGCGATTCCGCCGTGGACTGGGCGATCAGCCTGGCCGAGGTCGCGGAGAAGATCATGGTCGTGCATCGCCGGCCCAAGTTCCGCGCCGCCCCGGAAAGCGTCGCCCGGATGGAGCAGCTGACCCGGGAGGGCCGGATCGAGATGGTGGTGCCCTACCAGCTCGCCGGCCTGGAGGGAGCCGACGGCCAGCTGACCGGCGTGCGGGTCGCGACCCTGGACGGCGAGGAGAAGGTGCTGGACGCCGACGTGCTGCTGCCGTTCTTCGGGCTCGCCATGAACCTGGGGCCGATCGCGGAGTGGGGCCTCGACCTGGAGAAGCACCATATCCGGATCGACCAGGCGACCTGCGCCACCAGCGCGCCGGGCATCTTCGCGATCGGCGACATCGCGACGTATCCGGGCAAGCTGAAGCTGATCTTGACCGGCTTCGCGGAAGCCGCGTCGGCGGCCCATTCGGCCTTCCCGCTGGTCCATCCCGGCGAGGTGCTGCATTTCGAGTATTCGACCACCAAGGGGGTGCCGGGAGCGGCTTGACGGAGGACGGGACGAAACCCTTGGCTGTTTAAGCTGTTGTCCTGCCACGCACTGGAGGATGACCATGAAACAGCCGCATACCGAACAGACCGTCAAGCACACCGACGACCAGCAGAACACCGGCAACCACCACAAGCCGGATGCCCCCGACGCCGGCGGACCGGACAAGTTCGGCGGCACCCGCAAGGGTGCGGAGAACGTCGAGTCCGAGGGCGGGAAGAAGTAGCCTTCTCCCCTACTGGAAAGCTGCCTCCGCGAAGCTGCGGAGCTTGCGCGAGTGCAGCTTTTCCAGCCCGTTCTTGCGCAGCAGTTCCATCGCCAGCACGCCGATCTTCAGGTGCTGGTCCACCTGGTTCCGATAGAAATTGTTCGCCATGCCCGGCAGCTTCAGCTCGCCGTGCAGCGGCTTGTCGGAGACGCAGAGCAGCGTCCCGTAGGGCACCCGGAAGCGGAAGCCGTTGGCCGCGATGGTGGCGCTCTCCATGTCCAGCGCGATGGCGCGGCTCTGGCTGAAACGCTGGACCATCTCGCTGTGGTCCCGCAGCTCCCAGTTCCGATTGTCGATGGTCGCGACCGTTCCGGTCCGCATCACCCTTTTCAGCTCGTAGCCGGTCAGGCCGGTGATCTGCCCGACCGCCGCCTCCAGGGCCACCTGGACCTCGGCCAGGGGCGGGACCGGGACCCAGATCGGCAGGTCGGCGTCCAGCACATGGTCCTCGCGCACATAGCCGTGGGCCAGGACATAGTCGCCCAGCCGCTGGGTGTTGCGCAGGCCGGCGCAGTGGCCCAGCATGATCCAGGCGTGCGGACGCAGCACGGCGATATGGTCGGTGATCGTCTTGGCGTTGCTGGGGCCGACGCCGATATTGACCATGGTGATCCCGGAACCGTCCGGGCGCTTCAGGTGGTAGGCCGGCATCTGCGGCAGGCGCCCGACGCGGGTCCCCTGCGGGTCGGCCGGGCCCAGGTTCTGGTTGGGGATGACGAAGTCGCCCGGTTCGACGAAGGCGGTGTATTGGCTGCGGTAGGCCTTCTCCTCCGGATCGTTGGTCGGCGACATCACCTCCATGCCGAGCCGGATGAACTCGTCGATATAGAACTGGTAGTTGGTGAACAGGACGAAGTTCTGGAAATGATCCGGCGCGGTCGCGGTGTAGTGCTTCAGCCGGTGCAGCGAATAATCGACCCGCGGCCCGGTGAACAGCGCCAGCGGCTCCGGCTCGTCGGCCGCCTGCCGGTGGGTTCCGTTGACGATGCTGTCGTCCATCTGCGACAGGTCGGGCAGGTCGAAGCTGTCGCGCATCCGGCCGAGCCGTTCCGGGGTCAGGTCGCCCTCGACGTGCAGTCCCTCGGGAAAGGCGAAATGGACCGGGATCGGCTGCCGGCTGACTCCGACCTCCAGCACCACGCCGTGGTTGCGGCGCAGCAGCTCGAACTGCTCCAGGAAATAGTGGTGGAACAGGTCCGGGCGGGTCAGGGTGGTGGCGTAGGTGCCGGGGCCGGCGACGAAGCCGTAGGACAGGCGGGTATCGATCCGCGTGCTGGTCTCGGTATGGACGCGCAGGAACGGGTAGCAGGCGTGGACGCGCTGCTGCATCTCCTCGCCGTTGGAGAAGCGGCTGAAGCAGTCGCGCAGGTACGCGGTGTTCGCCTCGTAGATCTCGCGCACCCGATCGACCGCCGCGGCGGGATCGGTGAAGTGCTCCGCCGCGAAGGGAAGGCCGATATGGCTGTACGAGTTCTGCATCGTTACCTCAGGATTCGAGACCCATCAGGGAGCGGGCGAAGGAGCCGGCCTCGAAGGGGCGCATGTCCTCGATGCCCTCGCCGACGCCGATAAAGTGGACCGGCAGCTTGTACTTCTCCGCCAGGGCCACCAGGACGCCGCCGCGCGCCGAGCCGTCCAGCTTGGTCAGGATCAGCCCGTTCACGCTGACCCTCTCCCGGAACACCTCGACCTGCGAGTGCGCATTCTGGCCGGTCGTGGCGTCGAGCACCAGCAGGACCGAGTGGGGCGCCTCGGGATCGAGCTTCTTCACGACGCGGATGATCTTCTGGAGCTCGGCCATCAGGTTGGCCTTGTTCTGGAGCCGCCCCGCCGTGTCGATCAGCAGCACGTCGGTCTTCTCCCGCCGCGCCCGCTCCAGCGCGTCGAAGGCGAGGCCGGCGGCGTCGGCGCCGGTCTCCTTCGCGATCACGGGGCAGCCGGAGCGTTCGCCCCAGACCTGGAGCTGCTGGACGGCCGCGGCGCGGAAGGTGTCGCCGGCCGCGATGATGACCGACTTGCCCTCCTGCCGGAACTGCTTGGCCATCTTGCCGATGGTCGTGGTCTTGCCGGCGCCGTTGACCCCGACCACCAGGACGACGTGGGGCTTGGCGGCGGCGTCGATCTCCAGCGGCTCGGCGACCGGCTCCAGGATCTGGGCGATGCTGGCCGCCAGGGTGCGCCGGACCTCGTCGGGCGAGACTTCCTTGCCGAAGCGGGTGCGCGCCAACTCGGCGGTCACCTTGGCCGCCGTCACCGGGCCGAGGTCGGCGGTGATCAGCAGCTCCTCCAGTTCCTCCAGCGCCTCGTCGTCGAGCTTGCGCTTGGTGAAGATGCCGGTGATGCCGTCGGTCAGCTTGGTGGTGGACTTGGTCAGCCCCTCGCGCAGGCGCGACAGCCAGCCCTTGCGGGCGGGCTGCCCGGGTTCGGCGGCCGGCTCGGGAGCGGGGGCGAGCGCCGCGACGGGCTCCGGCTCCGGCTCGGGTTCCGGGACCGGTTCGGGCTCGGGTTCCGGCACCGCCTCGGCGGCGGGCTCCGGCTCCGGCTCCGGCGGGGTGTCGAAGACCTTGGGACCGGTGCCCTCGGATTCGGCTTCTGGCCTGGTCTCGGCCGGCTCCTGCTTGTTGCGGCGCCAGAATTTCAGCATGAAGTGCTCCGCTCGATCCGGCCGACCAGATGCTCGCCGTCGACGCCGACGATGGCGGTGCGCACGATGGCGCCGGGTTCGACCGGCTGGTCCAGGCGCACTTCGGCGAATTGCTCGGTACGGCCGATGGTTTCCTTTTCCGCCAGGACGGCGGCATGGGTTCCGACGCGCCCGGCCAGGAAGCGGCCGACGGCGCGCGCGCCGGCCTCCCGCAGGCGGGCGGCGCGCTCCCTGCGCAGGCCGCCGTCGACCTGCGGCATCTTCGCGGCCGGCGTGCCGGGGCGGGGGGAGTAGGGGAAGATGTGCAGCCAGGTCAGGCCGCAGTCGTCCACGGCGCGCAGCGTGTTCTCGAACATCTCGTCGGTCTCGGTCGGGAAACCGGCGATCAGGTCGGCGCCGAACACCATGTCCGGGCGCAGGTCGCGGGCGCGGCGGCAGAACTCGATCGCGTCGCCGCGCAGGTGGCGGCGCTTCATCCGCTTCAGCACCATGTCGTCGCCGGCCTGGAGGCTGACATGGAGGTGCGGCATCAGGCGCGGCTCCTCCGCGATCAGGCGCCACAGGTCGCCGTCGATCTCCACCGGGTCGAGCGAGGACAGGCGCAGGCGCTTCAGCTCCGGCACCTGGGCCAGCAGTCGGCGGATCATCTGGCCGAGCGTCGGGCCGCCGGGCAGGTCGGGGCCGTAGGAGGTGATGTCCACCCCGGTCAGGACCACCTCGTTGTAGCCGGACTGCACCAGCAGCCGAACCTGCCGGACCACCTCGCCGATCGGGACGGAGCGCGAATTGCCCCGGCCGTAGGGGATGATGCAGAAGGTGCAGCGGTGGTCGCAGCCGTTCTGGACCTGGACGAAGGCGCGCGCCCGGCCTTCCAGCCCGCCGATCAGGTGGCCGGCGGTCTCGGTCACCGACATGATGTCGTTGACCAGCACGCGCTCGGTCGGCGCGGTCAGGCCGAAGCTCTCCGGCTTCAGCTTCTCCTCGTTGCCGAGCACCTGGTCCACCTCGGGCATCGCCGCGTACTTGGCCGGGTCGATCTGGGCGGCGCAGCCGGTCACGATGATGCGGGCGCCGGGCCGCTCGCGGCGCATCTTGCGGATCGCCTGTCGGGCCTGCCGCTCGGCCTCGGAGGTGACGGCGCAGGTGTTGAAGATGACCGTGTCGGTCATGCCGGCGGCCGAGGCGTTCTCGCGCATCACCTCGGATTCGTAGGTGTTCAGCCGGCAGCCGAACGTGACGATGTCGGCGCTCATGCTTCCACCGGATCCAGGGCCACCCGATCCAGGGCCAACAGGTCCGGCGCCAGGTGGCCGGTGAAGCTGAGGGCGACCGGGCCGGTCATCAGGACATGGCCGTCCTCCCGCCACTCGATGACCAGGCTGCCGCCGTCGAGGATCACTTCGGCGCGGCGCTCGGTCAGGCCGCGGCGGACGGCGGCGACCTGCACGGCGCAGGCGCCCGAGCCGCAGGCCCGGGTGATGCCGGCGCTGCGTTCCCAGACCCGCATGCGGATCCGGGTCGGGGAGAGGACCTGGGCGAACTCGATGTTGGCCTTCCGGGGAAAGGCGGGGTGGTGTTCCAGCCGGGGGCCGACGCTTTCGAGCGGCACCGCCGCGACGTCGTCCACGAAGAACACCGCGTGCGGGTTGCCCATGCTCACCGCGACCGGCCCGGCGTAGCCGCCCTCGGCGACGTCGAGCCTCAGCGTGTCGGCGGGACCGGCCAGGGGAATGTCGCTCCAGTCGAGCCGCGCCGGCCCCATGTCCACGGTGACCATGCCGTCCGGGGCTGCGGAGGAGGGCAGGAGCCCGGCGATCGTCTCGACCACGGCGCCGGGCTGGCCCGACTCCCGCATCAGCAGGTGGGCGACGCAGCGCGTCGCGTTGCCGCAGGCGCCGGCCTCGCTGCCGTCGGGATTGCGGATGCGCATGAAGGCGGTGGCGCCGGAGGTCTTCGGCGGCTCGATCACGATGAACTGGTCGCAGCCCACGCCCGTGCGCCGGTCCGCGATGGCGCGGGCCTGAGCTTCGTTCAGGGACAAGTCGGTGCCGCGGGCGTCGATGACGACGAAGTCGTTGCCGAGCCCGTGCATTTTCAGGAACGGGATGGTCATGGTGCGCCGTTATATGGCGATCGCGGCTCTCAAGTCCATGGCCGCAGACCTGACCGGCTCCGACGGCGGGACGCGGCGCCCCGGCCGGCTCACCCGGCGCGGACCTTGTGCATGAAGGTCCCGACCTCGCGGTTGAGGGATTCCGACTGTTTGGACAACTGGCCCGCCTCGGACAGGACCTGGCTGGCGGCGCGGCTGGCCTCGTGGGCGGCTTCGGAGACGCCGGCGATGTTCGCCGAGACTTCCTGGGTGCCCCGGGCGGCCTGCTCCACGTTGCGGGCGATCTCGTCGGTCGCGGCGCGCTGCTGCTCCACCGCCGAGGCGATGGCGGTGGAGGCGTCGCTGACCGCGGCGATGGTCGCCGCGATGTCCTGGATGGCCGCGACCGCCTGACCCGTCGCCCCCTGGACCGAGGAGATCTGGCTGGCGATCTCCTCCGTCGCCTTGGCGGTCTGGCTGGCCAGGTTCTTGACCTCCGACGCGACGATGGCGAAACCCTTGCCGGCCTCGCCCGCCCGGGCCGCCTCGATCGTCGCGTTCAGCGCCAGCAGGTTGGTCTGGCTGGCGATGTCGTTGATCAGGCTGACCACCTCGCCGATCTTGTGGGCGGCATCCGACAGGCCCGCGACGATGGAGTTGGTACGCTCGGCCTTGGTCACGGCCTCGCGGGTGGTGCCGGTCGCCTGGGCGACCTGCCGGCCGATCTCCGCGATGGAGGAGGAAAGCTCCTCCGCCGCGGAGGCGACGGTCTGGACGTTGCCCGACGCCTCCTCTGCGGCGGCGGCGGCCGCGGCGGACTGGCGGGTCGCCTGCTCCGCGCAGGCGGACATGGAGCTGGCGGTCGCGGTCATCTCCGTCGCGGCGGAGGCGACATGCTCGACCACCGCTTCCACGTGGGACTCGAAATCGTCGGCGAGCGCCATGATCTGGCGCTTGCGCTCGGCCTCGGCGGCGGCCTTGGCCGACTCCTGCTCGGCCCGCAGCCGCTCGACGGCCAGCCCGTTCTCCTTGAAGAACTCCACGGCCTTGGCCATCCGGCCGATCTCGTTGGTGCGGTCCGCATAGGGCACGGCGACGCCGTAATCCTGCCGGGCAAGCCGTTCCATGGCGTCGCGGAGGCGTCCGATCTGGCCGCTCACGTTGCGGGTGATCGCCAGCGCGATGGCGACGCCGACGCCCACCATGACGGCAAGCGCCCCGACGATCAGCGTCCAGGCCTCGTTCCCGGTCTTCTCCGCGGCGGCGGCCGAGGCGGCGGCGCGCGTGCGGGCGGCTTCGGTCAGCCTGTCCATCCGCTCGCCGATCAGCCTGACCTGCTCGGCGCCGATGGTGCGGGTGATCTCGGAGGCTTCGGCGCGGTTGCCGGCTTTCATGGCGGCGATCAGGCGCGCCCGGATGGGTTGCCAGTCCCTGACCGACTTCAGAGCGGCTTCCACGTCGGTCAGGTCGCCGAGATAGCGTTCCTGGACCAGGGCCATGGCCGCGAAGACGCGCTTTTCCTGGAGGTCGACGGCAGCCACGGCGGCGTCGATCGCCGCCGCGTCGGGAGCCAGCGCCACGTCCTTCATGGAACGATGCATGGCTATGATGCCTGCGTTCGCCTCCAGCGCCGAGGTCGAGACCGCGAACGAATTGTGATAGAGCCGCGTCGTGAGCCCGGTGACGGTCTCGAGCTGGTTCAGGGCGAGCAGGCCGAGCAAACACGCCAGCGCCAGGACCGCCGAGAAGCCTGCCAGAAGGCGCGTCAGAAGGCTGCTGTTGCCGAGCGTCATGGTATCTCCTCCGGGGATCGGCCTTATGGGCGGCTTGGTCTGGATTGAGGAGCGTGCCGCCCTCTTTTCCGGATCGCGATGATCCATATCAAAAGTGGCAGTTCGCTCGGCTGCCTCACCTGGGATGGCGCCTGGAGATGTCCCGCAGAATCAGTTCGTTATAGAACGCTACGAGTTCGTAGCAGACGGATACGGCGGCGGCGCCACCGTGGTAGAAGGCGTTGGCATTGCTCCCGCCGCATGCATGGAACCGGACGGTCAGGTCGCGCGGCAGCTTGAACCCGGTCCCGATATCTCGGACGACGGCTTCGATCAGGCCCGACTCGTGCAACAGGGATGCGACATAGTCCTGGCCGGCTGCCGGCGGCTCGAATTCGAGCGTCACGGCGCTTCGCCGGTCCGCGCGGGTCTCCGCGGGAAGCATGTGCGGGGCCAGCAGGCGGCTCCAGCCGGCACGGGCCTGCTGGTAGTCCCCGGCGCACGAGGTGCGCCGGTCGGAGGGCAGGTTGACGCTGTCGGCCAGTTCGGCGAAGCCTGCCGGATCGCTGCCGTACATCAGGCAGACGACGGAATAGAACCGCTGCATGTCGAGTGAATGCTCGCCCCACCAGGACGGTTCGGCGTTGCCGGCCTCCTGCTGCCAGAGATCGCCGAGGTACCAGCCGTCGGCCGCGGCGACGATCAGCTCGTCCATCACCGGGTCAGGCTGGTCCGGGATCATCATGATGCTGGCGAGGTTGTCGGCGGCGTCCTCCTCGTGGCCCAGGACGGGAAGGCCGAGCAGGTCGATCAGGGCATGGCCCAGCTCGTGATACAGGATGAAGAGGGTGTTGCCGAGGATGAACAGGTCGGCTTCCCGGCGTTCCTCCGCCGTGACCTGCCGGGCGGTGGCGGGAAAGGCGAGGGACAGGATGACGGCGATATACGCCACCAGACGGCGGAAGCCGCCCCGCACCCCCATCATGTCCGGACCTCCCCAGGGGATGGATTCCCCGTACTCCGCCCGGAAGTATTACGTCGAGGCCCGGACTTACTCAAGCATTCTCAGCGCATCGACAGGATCGCCAGCATCGCGGTGCCCACCGCGATGCGGTACCAGCCGAACGGGGTGAAGCCGTAGCGGCTGACGAAGGCGACGAGGCTCCTGACCACGAGCAGTCCGGCCAGGAACGCGGCGACGAAGCCGATCGCGATCACCAGCGAACCGTCGGAGGTCAGGGTGCTGTAGTTCTTGTAGGTGTCGTAGACCACGGCGCCCGCCATCGTCGGGATCGCCAGGAAGAACGAGAACTCGGCCGCCGTCCGGCGCTCGACGCCCATCAGCAGCGATCCCAGGATCGTGGCGCCGGACCGCGAGACGCCCGGGATCATGGCCAGCGTCTGGACGAAGCCGATGCCGAGCGCGAGCCTGGGCGAGAAGGCCTCGACCTCGAAATGGCGAGGCTCGGGCAGGTTCCGCTCGATCACGAGGATCGCGATGCCGCCGAGGATCAGCGCGACCGACACCACGTAGGGCGAGAACAGCACGCTCTTGATGAATCCGTGGGCGAACACGCCGATCACGACGGCCGGCAGGAACGCCAGCAATATGGCGATCACGAAGCGGCGCGACGCGGCGCTGGTCGGCAGCGTCACCGCGATATGCCAGAGCCGCTGGAAATAGACGACGCAGACCGCGAGGATCGCGCCGAGCTGGATCACCACCTCGAACAGGCGTCCGGGCGGACCCTGGAACCCCAGCAGGTCGCCGATCAGGATCAGGTGCCCGGTGGAGGAAACGGGGATGAATTCGGTCAAGCCTTCGACCACGCCCATCACCAGGGCGCTTATGAGAGTGCTGTCGTCCATAATCTTTACAGATCCGTGTCAGGCCGGCCGGAAAATGCCGGCGTGACCGCGCACCTCCGGGGGGAGGGGCGTCACGCGCGGCGGAATACCAGCTTCTTTGAGGCGGTGAAATTGAAAAAGAGCCCCGACAGGGATCCGGCCGCCACGGCAAGGGCGGGGTGGGCGGCGAAGGGATCGCCCGACGCCACCAGCGCCGCATATACCGCGTAGTTCACGGCACCGCCCAGGGCGTTGACCGCGACGAAGCGGGCCCATTGGTGGTGGATCTTGCCGGCATGGGCGCCCGTGAAGGTGAAAGCGCGGTTGAGCGCCCACGTGGTCGTCGCCGCCGCCAGGTACGAAACCACCCGCGACGCGTAGAGGCCGAGGCCGCTGATATCCAGGCACAGGTACAGGACCGCGATGTCGACCAGCAGTCCGACCACCCCGACGATGCCGAAGCGGATGAACTCCCCCCGGAAAAGCCTTCGGATCATCGCCTGTCCTTCGAGTCGCGCGCCGGGTCGCGGACGCCGGGGGCGGGGATCCGGAGATACTGCATGCGCTTGATCTCGCGCCGGCCGCGGGTCACCGTCTCCAGGATGAGGCCGCAGGTCAGGCTGAGGAACCCGAGCAGCATCAGCCCGGTGGACAGGACCGCCGTCGGCAGGCGCGGCACCAGGCCGGTCTGCATGTAGGTCGCGACCACCGGCCAGGCGAGCACGATCGACAGGAACGCCAGCACGCCGGCGATCGCGCTGAAGAACTGAAGCGGGCGCTCCTCCTTCACGAGCACCATGATCAGCTTCAGGATGCGGAAGCCGTCGTAATAGGTCCGCAGCTTGCTGGCGGAGCCCGGCGGGCGGTCCTTGTAGGGGGTCGTGACGTCGGACATGGGCATGCGCAGTTCAAGCGCGTGGACTGTCAGTTCCGTCTCGATCTCGAAGCCGCCGCTGAGGGCCGGGAAGCTCTTGACGAAACGGCGCGAGAACACCCGGTATCCGGACAGCATGTCGGCGACCCGGTTGCCGAAGATCTTGGCGACGATGCCGGTCAGCATCATGTTGCCGAAACGGTGCCCAGGCCGGTAGGCCGCGGCGATGTCGGTCACCCGCGCGCCGTTGACCATGTCGAGTTGCTGGTCGACCAGCTTGGCGACCAGGGCCGGCGCGCTGGGCGCGTGGTAGGTATCGTCACCGTCGACCAGGACATAGACGTCGGCCTCGATGTCGGCGAACATCCGCCGGACCACGTTGCCCTTGCCCTGGAGGGGTTCGGTACGGACGATGGCACCGGCTTCGCGCGCCAGTTCGACCGTGCGGTCCTTGGAATTGTTATCGTAGACGTAGATGGCGGCGCCCGGCAGCGCTGACCGGAAATCGCGGACCACCGCGGCGATCGACGCCTCCTCGTTGTAGCAGGGGATCAGGACGGCGATCTCCAGGCCCGTCAGGCCGGGTAAGGCCGCCTCGAGCGAGCCGCCGTCCGGAGCGGCCACGGCGACGGGGGAGCGCTTGGCTGCCGGGCTGAGATCCTGGCTGGCGTCGGAGAACTGGTCTATCAATTGTCACCTGATGACGAAGTAATTCACTGTCGATCCACCGTCGGCCGCCGGACCGCGCAGAAACTGTGCGGTTCGCCCAGGTTGTTGTGGATCACCTGGCAACTTTCCCAATCGAGCGTCAATCCGTAGAACGCCGCGGCGTCGGCCGCAATATCGGTATCCGGGACCGTCGCGATCATAAAGTAATCTCCGCGATGGTCCATCACCCTACGCCGAAGCACTTCAGAATACCCGTTGTCGGTCGAATCGGGCTGGACGAAATTGCTCTGCAACCTCACGAAGGGGATCTGCGGCGGAAAGGAGGGGATCAGGTGGCCAACCGGCTGGTACCCGCCGATCAGCACCATCGTCCGGTCCGGATCGGGGATCACGGGCATGTCGAATTCCACGACGTTGCTTGTCCAGGCAGACCGCCCCCAGGTCCCCCAGACCGTCGTCGCCTGGAGGACGGCCAGCACCGAGGCCGTGACGGCGATACGCACGGCGCGGGACAGCGGAAGCACTCCGAGCGCCAGGACGATGCAGAGGGGGGCCAGCATCTCGAGCGGGACCGCGTACCGGTAGATGCAGAACATCCAGGCCCAGGCCGCGTAGGAAAGCGCCGCCACCGTCAGCAGCCAGCGGGCGATGCCGGGCCGGGAGAGGGCATGGGACGCGCCGGAGCGCCGGGACGCCGGGGCGGCCAGGATGCCTGCCAGCGCCGCTACCGGAAACAGGACGTAAAGCGTCAGGATCCGGTGGTCCCGGAAGGCGATCTCTCCGGCGACCTCCGGATCGGCGCTGATCCTGAACGGAAGCGTCAGTCTTTCCCAAACGGATTTCGGCTGATAGGCCAGGTCCTTGTAGTCGCTGATGGCGCCCAGGGGCGACCGGAAGATGTTGTTGTAATAGGGGTGCAGGGGATTGCCGTGGGTTTCCCACAGGAACCACATCCAGTGCCCGGACAGCAGCGCCACGGCCGCGACGACGCCCAGGCCGCAGGCCACCGCCAGCAGCAGCCGGCGGCCGGGAGCGGCGGGAGCGGCCAGGAAACCGAAACAGACGCCGATGCAGTAGATGACCGAGGGCTGCTTGAGTCCCATGGCGGAGCCGACGAGAAGGCCGGACAGGAAGGCGAGGCTAATGGCCGCCCGCCGGGGACCGGCGAACAGGCGGTCCTGCGTCCGCGCGATCAGCGCCAAGGCTCCCAGGAAGCCGAGTCCGACGGTGCTGTCATGGAACGTGGTGCCGAGCTGCGCCACGCTTCCGCCGCCCAGCACGCCGACCAGTGCTACGGCACCGGCGGCCCAGACCTTCCGCACCGGATCGTCGACCAGGAGAACGGTCCGGGCGAGGGCGAACAGCAGGACGAAGTTAAGGCTCTGGACGAAGGCCAGCACGCCGTAGGCGACCGGGGCGGGCACCGCGTTGCCGAGCAGGAAGAACGGAATGTCGAGCGTCGGGTTGTAGAAGCTCGGCGTCTGGGCCGGCACGACATCGAAGAAGAAGCGCCCGTTGAGGAAGCTATAGGGATTGTACCAGTGATAGTTCCTCAGGTCCCAATTGGCATCCTGCCCCAGGGACAGGTTGAGCAGAACCATGCCGAGGGGAACGGCGCAGGCCAGCGCCAGGGCCGTCAGCCTTGCCGTCCGGTCTCCCGCGCGACGGGCCGGCGTGATCGGGATCGAAAGCGTCAAGGGAACCGGCATGGAATGGTTGGGCCCTGACGGGCGAAGGCACTTAGTTACCCGCCGGTTGCCGCGCGATCAAGTTTGCCGTAGGTCGGCCTCGGCCGAAGGCCGACGCCGACATCGTGGCCGGAGCGTTGACGCAGGGTGTCGGCGTTCGCCTCGACGGGCGAAGGCCGACCTACGCCACTCCGCTCCGCAGAACTCATCAAAATCACTTTGCAGCACCACTAGTTACCCGCCGGTCACCGCGCGATCAAGGCTCCGCGGCGCAGGGACCCTTTCCGCCGGAGCTCAGCCGGGCCGGAGATCGGGAAAGACGTCGGCGAGTGACCGGGCTTCCATCAGGCAGTCCATGTAGGCGTCGAGCTGATCCATGGTCGCCGAGGCGATCAGGTCATCGATATCGGCCGGCAGGTCGCCGAACCGGCGCCTGAGCTGCCGCGACAGCATCTCCGCCTTCGCTTCGGCTTTGCCTTCGGCCCGCAGTTCGCGCTCCCAGATCTTGATCCGCTCCGACAGCATGTCCTGAACCTCCCCTAGTCCCGACGGGACCGCCACCGGCCCGTCCCCGCCAACCAGCGCCGCCACGGCCTGGGCCACCACCTCGCCGAAGGCCAGCTTCAGCGAGTCGTGGTCGGCATGCCCCTGGAACCAGCCGATCACCTCGCCGACCAGTCCGGGCAGCTCGGCGGGCCGGGTGCAGGTCTCGATCCGGAAGAGCAGCGCCACCAGCCCGTCCTTCCGGGCGAGGTCCTCGGCGCCGAGCCTGCCCTCGTCGATGAGATGATAGCGGATGCCCGGCTGCCAAGGCCAGAGCGCCGCGTCGGGGGCCAATCCCATCAGGCCGGCGGCGTCGAGCGGCGCGTTCCATGGGGCCTCGCCGTTGTAGAGCACCACCGGCAGCACCGGCGGCAGGGGCGAGCCGGGCGGCAGCTTCAGCTCCCGGATGAGATGCTGCCACAGCAGGCCGACATAGACCATGACCCGGATCGCCATCCACCAGTCGGAGCGCGACTGGAACTCCAGCATCAGGTAGATGTGGACGACCTCGCCGGACAGGGTCGGCACGCGCCAGATCAGGTCGCCCTCCCGCCGGCGGCCGTCGCGGGCGTGGAACTTGGCGTTGACCCGTTCCATTCGGGTGAAGTCCAGCCCGGCGGCGACGTCCTCCGGCACGAAGCCGCGGATCAGCTGCTCGACCATCAGCGGGTGCGAGAAGAGGCGGTGGTACAAGCTGTCGGAGGCGGGCATCGGGGCGGGTATCCCGTGGGATGGAACAGCCCCTCTCTGCATGCGCCCGCAACCTTGCGCAAGCGGGCGACGCGGCCCGCGACCCTATGCCCCGGGGAGAAGGAGGCGACTCACCCCCGCCCGACCGCGCGCCAGCCGATGTCGCGGCGGCAGAAGCCTTCCGGCCAGCTGATCCTGTCCACCGCCTCGTAGGCCAGGGACTGGGCTTCGCGCACCGTCGGGGCGATGGCGGTCACGCCCAGCACCCGGCCGCCGTCGGCCAGGACATGGCCGTCGTCCGACAAGACGGTGCCGGCATGGAAAACCGTGACGTCGGGCAGGGCGCCGGCCTCGTCCAGACCGTGGATCTCGGTCCGGCGGGCATAGTCGCCGGGATAGCCCTTCGCGGCCATGACGACGCACAGGGCCGTGTCGTCGTACCAGCGGAGCTGGAAGTTCCTGAGGACGCCGTCGCGGGACGCGATCAGGGCCGGCAGCACGTCCGACATCATCCGCTTCATCAGCACCTGGGTCTCCGGGTCGCCGAAGCGGGTGTTGTACTCCAGCAGCTTCGGCGCCGGTCCCTGGGCCGAGTCCACGATCATCAGGCCGGCATAGAGCACGCCCTTGAAGGGCCGGCCCTCGGCCGCCATGCCGCGCACGGTCGGCTCGATGATCTCCCGCATGACCCTGGCCTCCAGCGCCGGGGTCATCACCGGCGCGGGGGAATAGGCGCCCATGCCACCGGTGTTGGGTCCGGTATCGCCGTCGAACGCCGCCTTGTGGTCCTGGGCCGAGACCAGGGGCAGGGCGGTGGTGCCGTCGACCAAGGCGAAGAAGCTGGCCTCCTCGCCCGCCAGGAACTCCTCGATCACCAGTTCGGCGCCGGCATCGCCGAACCGCGACTCGACCATCGCCTCGTCGATCGCGGCCAGCGCCTCCTCGACGGTGCGGGCGATGGTCACGCCCTTGCCGGCCGCCAGTCCGTCGGCCTTGACGACGATGGGAGCGCCGCGCGAGTGGACGAAGGCGCGGGCCGACTCGGCGTCGGTAAAGCGGCCGTAGGCGGCGGTCGGAATGCCGTACTTGGCGCAGAGATCCTTCATGAAGCCCTTGGAGCCCTCGAGCGCCGCGGCTGCCGCGGTCGGGCCGAACGCCTTGACGCCCGCGGCCTCCAGCCGGTCCACCAGGCCAAGCACCAGCGGCTGCTCGGGCCCGACGACGACGAAATCGACGTCGTTCTCCGTCGCGAAGCGGACCAGGCCGTCGAGGTCGTCGGCCTTGATCGCGACGCACTCGGCCTCGCGCGTGATTCCCGCGTTGCCGGGTGCGCAATAGAGCTTGTCGCAGAGGGGGGACGCCGCGATCGCCCAACAGAGCGCGTGCTCGCGTCCACCCGAGCCGACCACAAGTACCTTCATGAGCCTCTTGTCCTCTACGACGTCCTTTTGAAGCCCTGTTTCCAGGGCGTGCTTTCGGAGCCCTGTTTCCAGGGCGGGGGCCTTACAGTCTTGTTGCGAAGGCGAAGGCTTGTATCATGCCGACGCCATGACACAAGACCAACCCCTAATGGATCGCGACCCGGTCCCCGGCCGCCCCGGCTCGAACCTTGCCGAGTTCACCGTGACAGAATTGTCGCGGGCGCTGAAGCGCACGGTCGAGGAGTCCTTCGGCTATGTGCGCGTCCGGGGCGAGGTTTCCCAGCCCAAGCGGCACGGATCCGGCCACGTCTACCTGCGCCTGAAGGACGAGACCTCGGTCATCGAATCGGTCTGCTGGCGCGGCACCGCCGCCAAGCTGGCCGTCCGGCCCGAGGAGGGGATGGAGGTCATCTGCACCGGCCGCCTGACCACGTATCCCGGCCGGTCGCAGTACCAGCTCGTCATCGAGAACATGGAACTGGCCGGCGAGGGCGCGCTGCTCAAGCTGCTGGAGGAGCGCAAGCGCCGGCTGGCCGCGGAGGGGCTGTTCGATGCGTCGCGCAAGCGCCCCCTGCCGTTCCTGCCCGGGGTGATCGGGGTCGTCACCTCGCCGACCGGGGCGGTGATCCGGGACATCCTGCACCGACTCGCCGACCGCTTCCCGCGCCACGTGCTGCTGTGGCCGGTCGCCGTGCAGGGGGAAGGGGCGGCGGGCCAGGTCGCCGCCGCGATCAAGGGGTTCAACGGGATCGCGCCGGGCGGGCCGGTGCCGCGTCCGGACCTGATCATCGTGGCGCGCGGCGGCGGGTCGCTGGAAGACCTGATGGCCTTCAACGAGGAGATCGTGGTGCGTGCCGCAGCCGACAGCGCGATCCCGCTGATTTCGGCCGTCGGGCACGAGACCGACACCACGCTGATCGATTTCGCGTCGGACCGGAGGGCACCGACGCCGACCGCCGCAGCCGAGATGGCGGTGCCCGTCCGGGCCGAGCTGATCGCCCTGGTGCTCGAATTCCAGCGCCGGCTGCATGGCGGCACCGGGCGGATGATCCTGGAGCGGCGGAACCTGGTGGAGGGTCTGGCGCGCGGCCTGGGCGATCCGCAGGCGCTTCTGGAAGGTTGCGTCCAGCGGCTGGACGACCGCTGGGAACGGCTCGGCATCGCGGTCGCCGGCACGATCGAGCGCCGGCGGACGCGGGTCGCCGAACTGGGCGCCAAGCTGCGCCACCCGCGCGAGGTGATGACGGCGGCGCGCGGGCGGCTGCAATCGGAGGCGCGCGCGCTGGGCGCGGGCCTGCGCCATGTCGTCGCGGCGGAGGAAAGCCGGCTCGGCCGGATCGCCTCGCGGCTGACGCTGCTGCCGATCCGCATCCGGGTCGGTGACGGCGACAGGAGGCTGGCGGAGCTGGGCGAACGGATGGACGCCGGCTATGCCCGGCTGGTCGCCGAGCGGGCGAGCCGCCTGAAGGCGGGTGCCGCTTTGCTGGAGAGCTATTCCTACCGAGGCATCCTGGAGCGCGGGTTCGCCCTGGTGACCGACGGTGCCGAGCAGCGGGTCACTTCCGCCGGCGACGCGAAGGCCGGCATGCCGGTGACGCTGGAATTCCATGACGGCAAGGTCGATGCCGTCGTCGGGAGCGGCGGGCTGGCGCGCAGGGCGGAAACGCCGAAGCAGCCGCGCAAGACGGAAGCGAAAGCCAAGCAGGGGTTGCTGTTCTGAACGTTGGCCGGCTCGATCCGGCCAGCACCCGGCCGGCTCAGTCCGGCCAGCGGCGGTGGAGCCACAGCCACTGCTCGGGCCGGGCGCGCACCCATTCCTCGACCAGGGCGTTGATCCGGACCATCATGGCTCGGATGTCGGCTTCGCGGTCGCCGGTCGTCGGCACGTCCATGGGCGGAAGCACGGTCAGCCGGAAGTTCGCCCCGCCCAGGCGTTCAGGTACGGCGGGGACGATCGCGCAATCGAACCGGAGGGCGAGCTGGGCGATGGCCGGCGCGGTCATGGCGTCCCGGCCGAAGAACGGGATCGGGATGCCGTCGTTCATCTTCTGGTCGATCAGCATGCAGACGCTGCCGCGGTTCTTCAGCGTCGCCATGACCTCGCGGGCGCCGTCGCGGCCCTTGGGGACGAATCGGCTGCCGGTGACGGCCCGGACATGGTCGATCAGCCGGCCGGCGGCCGGGTTGTTGGGGCGGCGGTAGACGGCCGTGACCGGCAGGCCATTGCGGGTCGCCCCCATCAGGTTGATTTCCCAGTTGGCGATATGGGCGGAGAAGAAGAGCGTGGGCGTCCGGGTCTCGGCCATCCGCCGGATGGTCTCGGCGCCGATCACCTCGGTCCGGTGCCAGACTTCGTCCAGGTGGGCGTACTCCGCCATCACCCGGCCGAGATTGTCCCACATGCCGCGCAGGATCTCGTCCTGGCGCCTCGGCGTCTCGTCGGGCAGCGCCCGCTGGATGTTGCGCAGGGCCTTGCGCGAGGCGCGCAGCCTGGGGCCGACGGTCCGGCCGATCCATCCCCCAAGCCCGGAAGCGGCGTCCAGCGGCAGGACCGCGAAGATGCCGTAGACCGCGTACAGGACGGCAGCTTCGAGCGGATATCCCAGGTAGCGCCGGCGCAGCCGGGCGAAAGTCGTTCTAGTGGACATCGGGAACTGCGGACGGGATCGGGGAGGGGGCGTAGCGGGACAGCAGCAGGGCGGGTGCGGACGGATCGTCCCAGACGACCGACACCGGCACCACCCGGACCATCGCGCGGGCATCCGGAGGAAGCCGCACGGCGTCCTTCGCGGTGGTGACCAGGGATGCGCCGAGACCGGCGGCATGTTCGACCAGGCGCATCACCTCGTCCGGCAGATAGGGATGGTGGTCGGCGAATGCGACCCTGCCGACGATCCGGGCTCCCATGTCGTCGAGCGTCCGGAAGAACTTGGCCGGCCTGCCGATGCCGGCGAACGCGACCACGGGCTGGCCGCGCAGGGCCCGCGCGGTCGCGGGATCGGGCTCCAGGCGGGCCTGGAGAAGGGGAAGGCGTCCGCCGACGCGCCGCGCCACGCCGGCGGTGTCGCGGCCCAGCACGACCACCGCGTCGGCCCTCGCCAGCCCGCTGTCGACCGGCTCCCTCAGGGGACCGGCCGGGATGGTGTGGCCGTTGCCGAACCCGGCCCCGCCATCGACCACCAGGATCGACAGGTCTTTCTCCAAGCGGGCGTTCTGGAAGCCGTCGTCCATCACGATGATCTCGGCCCCGGTCGCGGCGGCGCTCCTGGCTCCGGCCAAACGGTCGCGGGCCACCCAGGTCGGGCGGGCCTGGGCCAGAAGAAGCGCCTCGTCGCCGACGGCGGCGGCGTCGTGGCCGGTAAGGTCGACCAGGACGGGGCCTTTCTCCCGCCCGCCGTAGCCCCGCGTCAGGAACCGGACTTCACGGGTTCCCAGGAGGGCGGAGACGGCCAGCGCCACCGGAGTCTTGCCGGCGCCGCCGGCGACCAGGTTCCCGATGCAGATGACCGGAACCCCGGCAGGCTCGGGATGGGCCGACGCCCGGCGGGCCCGGCCGACCGCGGCGAACAGGCGCCCGGCCGGCGACAGCAGGCGCGATGCCATGCCGGGCGGCGCATACCAGAAGGCCGGTGTCTTCAGGGGCATGGAGCGACGCCGGCGGCGGCGAGGGTGGGGACCAGGGCGTCGAGCACGGCATCGACCACCCGCCGGTTCCGGTCGGCCACGGCCGCGGCGGCCGTCGCCAGCCGCGACCGCTCGGCGTCGTCGGTCAGCAATCGGCCGACCTCCCGGGCCAGTCCGTCGGCGTCCTGCACGGTCACGGCGGCATGGTCGGCCCGCAGCTGGGCCGCCACTTCGGAGAAGTTCGTCATGTAGGGACCGTGGATCACGGCGCAGCCGAGCTGGGCCGGCTCGACCGGGTTGTGGCCGCCGATCGGCACCAGCGATCCGCCGACGCAGACGACGGGCGCCAGCCGGAAGAACAGCCCCAGTTCGCCGACGGTGTCGGCGACATAGACCTCGTGCCCCGGGCCGGGCAGGTCGCCGGCCGAGCGAAGCGCCCGGCCGAGGCCGCGTTCTTCCAGCAGGCGGGAGACTTCGCCGCCCCGCTGGGGATGGCGCGGGACGATCACCGTCAGAAGGCCGGGCAGGCGGTCGCGCAGGGCGGCGTGGACGCCGGCCGCCACGGCCTCCTCGCCGGGATGGCTGCTCGCCATCAGCCACGAGGGCCGGCCGCCGAAGGCTTCGCGCAGCCCGGCCAGGGCCGCGGGGTCGGCCGGCAGGGGCTCGGCGGAGAATTTCAGGTTGCCGACGCAGCGCACGTCGCGGGCACCCAGCCGGCGCAGCCGGTCCGCCTCCGTCTCCGTCTGGGCCAGGCACAGGCCGAAGGTGCGCAGAAGCGGCCGGATGAAGCCCGGCACCCGGCTCCAGTTGCGGAACGATCCGGCGGACATCCGGGCATTGACCAGGGCCGCGGGAATCCGGCGACGTCCGATCTCGCACAGCAGGTTCGGCCAGATCTCGGACTCGATCCAGAGCGCGAGGTCGGGCCGCCAGTGATCCAGGAAACGCCGGACATAGGGCATCCTGTCCACCGGCACATACTGGTGGATCGCGCGGTCGGGAAGGCGGCGCGCCATCAGGTCGGCCGAGGTGACGGTGCCGGTCGTGACGAGCACGGTGAGGTCCGGATACCGTTCCAGCAGCCGGTTGATCAGGATCAGGACCGACAGGGATTCCCCGACGCTGGCGGCATGAAACCAGGCGAGCCGCCCGGGCGGGCGATCCGCGGAGGCGCGGCCGAGCCGTTCCGGGGCCCGGGCCGGATCTTCCTTTCCGGCTGCACGGCGGCGGGCGAGATACAGCCGTATCGCGGGCCCGCCGATTTCCGTCAGCCCGCGATAGATCGTCTGCAACATCTGAGAACGGTGACCAGTCCGGCGTGAAAAAGCGCGGCACCTTACCACGATCGTCGGGGAGGGCTAAGGCTTTTCGACTTAGGACTGTACCAATCGGTCCGAACAGCTCAAAGGCTTGAGGTTGTTGATGAATTGTTCGGCCGAGGCGCGCCAGGACCAGGCCAGGGCATGTTCGCGGCAGCGTTCCGGGGGAATGGCGAGGGCGGAGTTGACGGCCTTGCCCAGATCCTCGTCCAGGCAGCCGACCGCCGCGCCGTCCAGCACGTCGAGCGGTCCCGGCACCGGAAAGGCGGCGACCGGCACGCCCGACGCCAGCGCTTCGAGCAGGACGAGGCCGAAGGTGTCCGTCCGGGACGGAAAGACGAAGACGTCGGCCGCGGCGTAATACTGCGCCAGCTCTTCCCCGTGGCGGGCGCCCGCGAACTTCACGCCCGGATAGCGCCGGCGGTACTCCTCCAGTTGCGGGCCGTCGCCGACCACGTATTTGGTGCCGGGAAGATCCAGCCTGAGGAAGGCCTCCAGGTTCTTCTCCACCGCGACGCGGCCGACATACAGGGTGATCGGCCGCGGATCGTCCAGGAAGGCTTTGGACCGCGGCCGGAACAGCTCGGTATCCACCCCGCGGGACCAGCGGCGGATGTTGCGGAAGCCGCGGGCCTTGAGCGCGTCCTCGATCGACTGCGTCGCGACCATGACCGCGGCGGCCGGGGCATGGAAGCGCCGGACGACCGCGTAGCTCAGCGCCAGCGGTACCGGGGCGCGGTCCCGGACATACTCCGGAAAGCGGGTGTGATAGGCGGTCGTGAACGGAATGCCGTTCTTCAGGCAGTAGCTTCTGGCGGCGAACCCCAGCGGCCCCTCGGTCGCGATGTGGATGGCGCCGGGGTTGGCGGCCTCGATCATGCGGGCGAGCTTGCGGCCGGCGCCGAGCGCCAGCCGGATCTCCGGATAGCTGGGCAGCGGAACGGTCCGGAAGCGGTCCGGGCCGATGATCTCGACGGCGTGGCCGAGTTTCTCCAGCTCTTCCCGAATGGTCGTCAGGGTGCGGACGACGCCGTTGACCTGGGGGTACCACGCATCCGAAACGATCAGTATCTTCACGCTGCCGCCCTGGCTGAGACCTTGACTGGCAGCAAGCGACGTGAAGCCGCCCAGTTTATGATTTCCAGCTCGCCGCTCTCGTG
Source organism: Skermanella sp. TT6 (assembly GCF_016653635.2). Classification (NCBI taxonomy): domain Bacteria; kingdom Pseudomonadati; phylum Pseudomonadota; class Alphaproteobacteria; order Rhodospirillales; family Azospirillaceae; genus Skermanella; species Skermanella cutis. Next base: position 3,817,056 of record NZ_CP067420.1, on the reverse strand, counting down.
CTCGACGAGAGCCGTGCAGGATTCGACCCAATCTCCGTCGTTGCAATAGAGCACCCCCTCCATGGGACGCATTTCGGCGCTGTGGATATGCCCGCAGATGACTCCATCGACGTTGCGGCGGCGCGCCTCCTCCGCCAGCGCCTTCTCGTAGTCGCCGATATACTCGACGGCGTTCTTGACGCGGTGCTTCAGGTAGGCCGAAAGGGACCAGTACGTGAAACCCAGCTTTCGGCGCACATAGTTGAACCAGGTGTTGATCCCGAGCAGCGCCGTATAGGCGCCGTCGCCCAGGTGGGCGAGCCATTTGGCGTATTTGACGACGGCGTCGAACTGGTCGCCGTGGATCACCAGGAGCCGCCTTCCGTCGGCCGTGGTATGGACCGCATCCTCGACCACGGCGACCCCGCCGAAGTTCAACCCGATATATTCCCGGAACGCCTCGTCATGGTTGCCCGGGATGTAGAAGACCTTGGCGCCCTTGCGCGCGCGGCGCAGAAGCTTCTGGACCACGTCGTTGTGGGCCTGCGGCCAGTACCAGCTGCGCTTCAGCCGCCACCCGTCGACGATGTCGCCGACGAGATACAGGTACTCGGACTCGTGACAGCGGAGGAAATCCAGAAGAAGGTCGGCCTGGCAACCGCGGGTTCCCAGGTGAACGTCCGAGATCCAGATGCTTCGATAGTGCCGCACACCAATGTCTGGCTGCATGCGCCGGCTCCTCTAGGGCTTGCGAAGTCGGCGCCGATATACATCTAAATAGAGGTCGCTGACAATGCATCGGTGAGACGAGATTTCTCCAGCAGTGTAATCTTATTATTTTTGTAATGTTGATGCCTTTGACCTGTAACAATCCAGGAAAACTACATAACTCTATAAATCATTTTGGGACTCATTGCCGCAGCCGCGATGCGTACCGGACCCGGCGCGCGCCGGATCGAGGAAATTTCGGCGGCGGGCAACGGTCCCGCGCCCCATATGGCTAAACAGGTCTTTCTTGCTCTGCCTGAAAAGCCATTAGGGGAGGAAACCATGCCGAAGCCAGACGGCCGGATCACCGACCAGAACCCGATGGGCACCGACGGGTTCGAGTTCGTCGAGTACACCGCTCCGGATACCAAGGAACTGGGCGCCCTGTTCGAACGGATGGGGTTCACCGCCGTGGCGCGCCATCGTTCCAAGGACGTGACCCTGTACCGTCAGGGCGGAGTCAACTTCATCGTCAACGCGGAGCCCGACAGCTTCGCCCAGGCCTTCGCCAGGGTCCACGGCCCCAGCGTCTGCGCGATCGCGTTCCGCGTCGCCGACGCCGCCCATGCCTACAGGAGGGCCGTCGAACTGGGCGCCAAAGGGGTGGCCGGCACCGCAGGGCCGATGGAGCTGAACATCCCGGCGATCCAGGGCATCGGCGGCAGCCTGATCTATCTGGTGGACCGCTACGGCGACCGCAGCATCTACGACGTCGATTTCGAGTTCGTCGAGGGGGCGGAGAGCGCGCCGAAGGGACTCGGCCTGACCTCGATCGACCACCTGACCCACAACGTGCATCGCGGCCGGATGACGGAGTGGTCCGACTTCTATACGAAACTGTTCAATTTCCGCGAGATCCGGTATTTCGACATCGAGGGCAAGCTGACCGGGCTGAAGTCCAAGGCGATGACCAGCCCCTGCGGCAAGATCCGGATCCCGATCAACGAATCCTCCGACGACAAGTCGCAGATCGAGGAATATCTCCGGGCCTACAAGGGCGAGGGCATCCAGCACATCGCGCTGGCGACCGAGGATATCTACGGAACGGTCGAGCTGGCCCGCAGCCGGGGCGTGGAGTTCCTGGCGCCGCCCCCCGACACCTATTACGAGATGCTGGCGGAGCGGCTGCCGGGACACGGCGAGGACGTGGAGCGCCTGAAGCGGGACCACCTGCTGATCGACGGCGCGCCCGGCGGCGGCCTGCTGCTCCAGATCTTCACCAACACGGTGATCGGGCCGATCTTCTTCGAGGTGATCCAGCGCAAGGGCGACGAGGGGTTCGGCGAGGGCAATTTCCGGGCGCTGTTCGAGAGCATCGAGCGCGACCAGATCCGCCGCGGCGTGCTTCAGGAAGACGGGTGAGGGGGCGGGGGAGCCGGCTCCCTAAGCCTCCTTCAGACCGCTGAAATGGACGCCGAGCATCTCGGCGGCCGCGTCGATCACGGCGGGATCGACCGGCGGCGGCGCGATGTTGACGTCCCTGCGCAGGGCCTGGGTGATGATCTCCAGCGAAGCGACCCTGGCATGCCACTTGCTGTTCGCGGCGATGGCGTGCCAGGGGACGGCGAGGGTGGAGGTCTTGTCGAACATGTCCTCGGCCGCCCCGACATAGTCGTCCCAGCGCGCCCGGTTGCGCAGATCCTCCTCTGTCAGCTTCCAGCGCTTGTAGGGGTTGGTCAGGCGTTCCCGGAAGCGGTCGAGCTGTTCCTCCTGGGTGATGTGGAAGAACAGCTTCACGATACGCACGCCGTCGTCCACCAGCAGGCGCTCGAACTCGTTGATCTCGTCGTAGGCGCGTTTCCATTCCTTGGGCTTGGCGAACTCCTGGACGCGCTCGACCAGCACCCTGCCGTACCAGGAGCGGTCGAAGATCGCGAAGGTGCCGGGGCCGGGCAGGCGCTGCCAGAAGCGCCACAGGTAATGCTGGCCTATTTCCTCCTGCTTGGGGGCGCCGATCGGCCAGACATGGAATCCCCGCGGATCGAGCGGTTCGGTGATCCTGCGGATGGCACCGCCCTTGCCCGCGGCGTCCCAGCCCTCGAACACCAGCACGGCCCGCCGCTTCTCGTGCCAGTAGGTCTGCTGGATGTGGAGCAGCTCGGTCTGGAGGGCGTCGAGCCGCTTCTCGTAGGCCGCCTTGTCGGCGAAACGGTCGCCGTCCTGGACCAGCTTGTCCAGGCGGATCTTCGACTTGTCGGGCTTGATCTCGGTGCGGCTCATCTGGGTCGTCTCGTCTGCGGCGGGAGGGCTTGTGCGGAGTTCAACGCGTGGAACCATAGTTCGGTCGCATCGGTTTAATCCGCAACCGGCGGGCAGGGGGCAGGCGGCCGGAGCGTGGAACCACGCCGTGCCGGTACCGCCGCCCGAAGCTACCCGCGAAAGTTCAACGTTGCGAGGATGGGCTAGTGACTCTCGGACCGCGGATCTACAATCTTTTCCCGCTGCTGGTCGGCTCGGTCCATGATTGGTCCGGGCATCTGGCGCGCATCGCCGGAATGCAGTTCGACTGGGTCTTCCTCAACCCCATCCATTACCCGGGGTTCTCCGGCAGCCTCTACGCGGTCAAGGACCCGTACCGGCTGCACGATCGCTTCCAGGGCGGAGCGTCGGAACACCCCGACGACCTGATCCGGGGCTTCTGCCGGAACGCGCGGGAGAAGGGCCTGCGGGTGATGCTGGATCTGGTGGTCAACCACACCGCCAAGGACGCGGTCCTGGCCGAGCAGCATCCCGACTGGTACCGCCGCGAGGCCGATGGCAGCCTCTACAGCCCGCGCGCGGTCGATCCGGTCGATCCGAGCAACGTCACGATCTGGGGCGACTTGGCCGAGCTGGACTACGAGAACGAGCAGGCCCGCGCCGGGCTGGTCGAGTACTGGGCCAACTATGTCCGCCACCATGTCGGCCTGGGCGTCAAGGGCTTCCGCTGCGACGCCGCGTACCAGGTGCCCGCCTCGGTCTGGCGGGCGCTGATCGACGCCGCCCACGAGGTGGACGGCGAGGTCGAGTTCTACGCGGAGACCCTGGGCTGCACGATCGAGCAGGTCGATGCGCTGGGCGACGCCGGGTTCGACTATCTGTTCAACAGCGCCAAATGGTGGGACTTCCAGGCCCCCTGGCTGCTCGACCAGTACAACCAGTTCCGCCACATCGCCCCGTCGGTCGCCTTCCCCGAGAGCCACGACACCGACCGGCTGGCCGCCGACGTGGGCAGCCAGGACCGGGAGCGGCTGGCCGCGCACCTGAAGATGCGCTACCTGTTCTCGGCCTGCTTCTCCTCGGGCGTGATGATGCCGGTCGGCTACGAATACGGCTTCACGCGCAAGATGGACGTGGTCAAGACCACGCCGGAGGACTGGGAGGAGCCGAAGGTCGACATCAGCCAGTTCGTCGCCGACGTGAACGCGATGCGGGCCGCGACGCCGGCCTTCAACGTGGAAGGCCCGCAGTTCCGCATCACGGCCCCGCACAGCCCGCTGGTCGGCCTGTGCCGCAAGGGCGCCGGCGACGTCGACGATTGCGCCGTCATCCTGATCAATCCCGACGAGAACCGGTCCCACACCATCGATCCCGGCCCGCTGCTGGCCGCGACCGGCGGGCAGTTCGACGGGTTCCGCGACGTGACGCCGCAATGCTCGCCGCAGCTGTTCCGGCCGGGCGAGCCGATCGTGCTGGCGCCCCTGGAGATGAGGGTGTTCCGCGGCAACCCGGAGGCCCGGGCCAAGGTCTCGAACGGCGTGGATAGCGCCGAGCGCAAGGAAGCCTCGGGACGGCTGCTGGAGAGCCTGGCGGCGGACCGCATCGCCATCGAGGCGATCTATCCCGAGCTGGACGGCGGCCGCTTCGCGATCAAGCGCGAGGTCGGCGACGTGCTGGAGGTCTGGGCCGACGTCTTCTCCGACGGGCACGAGAAGATCAACGCCTGCCTGAAATACCGCGTCCAGGGCGACGACGCCTGGCACGAGGAGCCGCTGGTCTTCTTCGACAACGACAGGTGGACCGGCCGCATCCCGCTGACCCAGAACGGCCGATACTGGTACACGGTCGAGGCGTGGCGCGACCTGTTCGAGACCTGGCGGGGCGACTTCATCAAGAAGCGCGACGCCGGCCAGGTGATCTCGCTGGAGCTGATCGAGGGGCGGGAACTGGTCGAGCGGGCCGCCGCCAAGGCCACCGGTCCCGACCGCGAGGTGATGGACACCACGCTGAACCGGCTGGCCCACGGCGGGGAGGACGGCGGACGGGCGGACGACGAGCTGGCGACGAGGCTGCTGCTGTCTAACGACCTGCACATCGCCATGCGCCGGTCGGGCGAGCGCACGAACCGGTCCCGCTACAAGAGCGAGCTGGAATGCTTCGTAGACCGGACCGCGGCGCGCTACGCCGCGTGGTACGAGGTGTTCCCGCGCTCCATGAGCGACGATCCGAACCGCCACGGCACCTTCGACGACGTCATCAAGAAGCTGCCCTATGTGCGCGACATGGGCTTCGACGTGCTTTACTTCACGCCGATCCACCCGATCGGGCGGACCTTCCGCAAGGGCAGGAACAACACCCTGAACGCCGGCGAGGGCGATGTCGGGAGCCCCTACGCGATCGGCTCCGACGAGGGCGGCCACGACGCGCTGCATCCCGAGCTGGGCAGCTTCGAGGATTTCGAGCGGCTGGTGAAGGCTGCCCATTCCCACGGGCTGGAGATCGCGATCGACTTCGCGATCCAGTGCTCGCCCGACCATCCCTGGATCAAGCAGCATCCGGAGTGGTTCGACTGGCGCCCCGACGGCACCATCAAGTATGCCGAGAACCCGCCCAAGAAGTACCAGGACATCGTGAACGTCCACTTCTACCGCGGCGCCATGCCCGACATCTGGTACGCGCTGCGCGACGTCGTGCTGTTCTGGGCGGACCGGGGCGTCAAGATCTTCCGGGTGGACAACCCGCACACCAAGCCGCTGCCGTTCTGGGAATGGATGATCCGCGAAGTGCAGGACCGCCATCCCGACGCGCTGTTCCTGGCCGAGGCCTTCACTAAGCCGAAGATGATGAAGCGGCTGGCCAAGGTGGGATTCACCCAGAGCTATTCGTACTTCACCTGGCGCAATTTCAAGCAGGAGATCACGGACTATCTGGTCGAGCTGACCTCGCTGGAGCCCAAGGAGTACATGCGGGCCAACTTCTTCGCCAACACGCCCGACATCAACCCGCCGATCCTGCAGACCGGCGGCCCGGCGGCGTTCAAGATGCGCGCCGTGCTGGCCTCCACCCTGTCCAGCGTCTACGGCCTCTACAGCGGCTACGAGCTGTGCGAGGGCGCGCCGATCCCGGGCAAGGAGGAGTACCTGAACTCCGAGAAGTACGAGATCAAGGCGTGGGACTGGGACCGGCCGGGCAACATCCGGAGCTACATCACGCGGATCAACAAGATTCGGCGGGAGAACCCGGCGCTGCACGAGTACGACAACCTGCGCTTCTACAACGCCTTCGACGACAACATCCTGTATTACGGCAAGATGACGCCGAACAAGGACAACTTCATCCTGATCGCCGCCAACCTGGACCCGCACAACGCCCACGGGGCGACCATCGAGGTCCCGCTATGGGAACTGGGCCTGCCGGACAGCGCCCACGTGGAGGTCGAGGACCTTTTCACCGGCGGGCGCTTCTTCTGGTACGGCAAGCTCCAGCAGATCCATCTCGACCCGTTCAATAACCCCTGCGGGATCTGGCGGATCATTCCGCCGGGGCTCGGCCTGCGGACATAGGTCCCGGTCGCCGTCCGGATCGGCGGCTGCGGCAATTTGCCCACCGCCGCAGCCGTCGATCCGGACATCCAAATGTAATTTTTTTAATCGCTGGTGCTCAGGATCTTGCCGGACGCGGCTCATCCGCGTCCGGTCGAGTCCGGGGGATCAGTGATGTCGGTTCGGTTGGGATTGCCGCAAGTCAGGCTTCAAGGCCGCCTCATGGCCCTGGTTTTCCTGGCATCCGCCGGCATGGTCGTCATCGGCGTCATCGCGCTGGTCAATCTCCGCTCCGAACTGCTGCATGACCGCGTGCTGAAGGCGCGCGACCTCGTCGATGCCGCGGCCAACATCGCGGTCACCCACGCGGAGATGGCCGCCAGGGGCGCCGTGCCCCAGGACGCCGCCAGGCGGGCGGCGGTCGACGCGATCGCCATGCTGCGCTACGAGAACACCAATTATTTCTGGATCAACGATCTCGACGGCATCCTGATCGGTCATCCGACCCTGCCGGAGCGGATCGGCCGAAGCGTCCTCGACATCAGGGACGCCGACGGCATGGCGATGTTCGAGGCGTTCAACCAGGTCGCGCGGGAGCAGGGCAGCGGTTTCGTCCGGTACCGCTGGACGAAGCCCGGGGAAACCGAGCCGCTGCCGAAGATTTCGTACGTGAAACGCATCCCCGGCTGGGACTGGGTCGTCGGCACCGGGATCTACGTCGATGACGTCGACCGCGTCTTCCGGCAGAAGGCCCTGTTCCTGGTCGCCATCTTCGCGGCGGTGATGGCCGTCGTGCTGGGCGGGGCGGCCCTGGTCACCCGATCGATCGTGCGCCCGCTCTCCGGCCTTCGGCTGGTTATGACCCGCCTGTCCCAGGGCTCCGTCGACGTCGCGGTGCCGGCCACCGGCCGGGCGGACGAGATCGGCGACATGGCCCGGACGGTCGAGGTGTTCAAGGACGGGCTGATCCAGGCCCGCATGCTGTCCGAAACCCAGGAGAGCCAGCGGCTGGAGAAGGAGCGCAAGCAGCGGCAGATGGAGACCTTCATCCGGGAGTTCGAGGTGACGGTCGTCGGCATCCTGGACGGCCTGACCGCCGCCGACCAGGCCATGCGCGACAACGCCCGGCGGATGTCGGCCGGCGTGCGGGAGACCCAGGCGCAGGTCGCGACCGTCTCCGCTTCCTCGGGGGAGGCGCTGGCCAGCGTGCAGACCGTGGCGGCCGCCGCGGAGGAGCTGAGCAGCTCGATCCACGAGATCTCGCGGCAGGCGACGCAGGCATCGGCCATGGCGGTGACGGCGGTGAGGGAGACGGCCGTGACCAGCGACGCGATCCGCCTCCTGGAGGAGAAGGTCGGCGGGATCGGCGCCGTCGTCCAGCTGATCGCGGACATCGCCGGGCAGACCAACCTGCTGGCCCTCAACGCGACCATCGAGGCCGCGCGCGCCGGGGAGGCCGGCAAGGGCTTCGCCATCGTCGCGTCGGAAGTGAAGGCGCTGGCCACCCAGACCGCCCGGGCGACCGAGGAGATCACCCGCCGGATCGCCGAGATCCAGGGCGGCACCCACGCGTCGGCGGAGGCCATCGCGGCGATCGTGCAGGTCAACCGCGACATGAGCGGGGTCGCCGCGGCGATCTCGACCGCGGTCGAGCAGCAGCACTCGGCCACGCAGGAGATCGCGCGCAACGCCGACCAGGGAGCGGCGGGAACGGCGGGCGTGACCGACGCGATCGCCCTGGTCGAGCTGGCCGCGACTGAGTCTGCCGGCGCCACCGAGGAAATGCACCGGACCGCCGAGGCGCTCGGGGAATACGCCGAGGTGCTGAAGCGGAAGGTCGACGGCTTCCTGAAGCAGGTCCGCTTCGAGGAGGTCGAGGTCGGCGCCCTGGTCGAGTGGGGGGCGGACCTGGAGTTCGGTATCCCCCGCATCGACGCCGAGCACAGGAAACTGCTGGAGCTTGCCAACCGCGTTTACGCCAGCGTGAAGCGCGGAGAGGACCCGAAGGTCCTGTCCGCCGCCTTCGACGAACTGCGCGCTTACGCCTTCGAGCATTTCAGCGAGGAGGAGGAGTTCATGACCCGCATCGGCTATCCGGAGGCGGGCGAGCACCGCCGCCAGCACCAGATGTTCATCTCCCGCCTCGACGCGCTCTCCGAGACCTACCGCAAGGGCGCCGAGATCCGGGGAATCGACGTGGTCGGCCTGCTGGGCGGATGGTGGCAGACCCACATCAAGGGAGCCGACGGGGCGGTGGCGCGCTTCGCCGCGGAGCGGCGGCCGGCCATCCGGCAGGCTGCCTGACCCGGTCCGCCTCCCGCGGATCAGGGGTCTCTTCCGGTCATCCCGATGGTGCAGTGCGACGGGACGGGTATATCGATCCAAATGTCACCAATGCGGTATGCAACCGCCACGATTCCCGATAGAGTGCGACCAACACATAAGAATCGGCCTGTCCCAGGAGCGCGCGGTGGATATTCTGGAAACCATCAAGGATTATGGTAACTATTACTATGCCGTTGTTTTTGCATGGACATTTCTCGAAGGTGAAACGTTCGTCATTTTCTCCGGCGTGGCTGCGCGCGAGGGCATCCTTGACCTTACGACGCTGATCGGTTTCGCCTGGGCGGGAAGCTTCCTCGGGGACCAGCTCTACTTCCTGATCGGCAGGCGCTACGGGGCCCGGCTGTTGCTGCGCTTTCCCCGCTGGAAGCCGGGCGTCGACCATGCGCTGAACCTGCTCAAGCGGTACAGCACCGGCTTCATCCTCAGCTTCCGCTTCATCTACGGGGTGCGCAACTTCAGCTCCTTCGCCATGGGAATGAGCGGGCTGCCATGGTCGCGCTTCGCCATCCTCAACTTCATCGCCGCCGGGGTCTGGGCCATATGCTTCGCAGGCGCCGGCTATCTGGCCGGCATGGCGCTCCAGCACGTGCTGGGCGACCTGGCGACCGGCTTCGGCCTGCTGATGCTGGCGGCGTTCCTGATCGCGATCCTGGTGCTGTTCAAGATGTCGCGGAAGCGGCCGGCCCCGCCGGAGCCGACGGTGTCGGGCCGGAACGTGCCGGCCCAGGCGGAGTGAGAGGCGGAAAGACCCTCGGTCATCGCTGAGGGAGCGGCGGCGACGCGGCTTGTTATACTTTTTCCGCAGTTCAAGTATAACAATCCGGGGACGGCCGATGGAACGACTGCCCTTCGCCCTTCAGATGGCTTACGCCGACCTGCTCGACGAGGCCAGGAAGGATCTCATCCGGCCCCACGACATGGCCGACTACTGGCCCGGCACAGTGGAGTTGATCGATTAATCGTAGGTCGGCCTCGGCCGAAGGCCGACGCCGACAGCATGGCCGGAGCGTTTGACGCAGGGTGTCGGCGTTCGCCCTGGCGGGCGAAGGCCGACCGACCGCGCTCCGCTCCGCAGGACTTGTCAGGACCATCTTGCAGCACCGCTGCTGGGAAGACCTCTGCGAGCGCGGCCCCAGACGGCGGGACCTTGCCGAGGCCGCCTCCGGGCCGGCAGCCGGCGATCCGTCAGTCGTCGACGCGGATCATGGCGTTGAAGGCGATGGAGATCCGCTCCGCCGGGCCGTGGTAGGGGTGGACATAGTGGTTCAGCCAGCCGGGGAACAGCAGCATCAGCCCGTTCTCCGGCTTGATCGTCAGGCTGGGCAGCATCGAGAATTTCGGGTGGTGGAAGGCGGTGGGGAAGCTGCGGGGATCGACGAACTCGATGCAGCCGTTCTCCGGCCAATCGCCTTCCGTCTGGTCGACGTCGATGTAGTAGACGCCGCTCCAATGCGACTTCGAGTGATTGTGCAGCTTGGTGTAGCCGCCGCTCGGGATGATGTTTCCCCACATCTCGCCGTTCACGAAGCACTTGGCCGGGTCGAGCGCCTGGCCGAAATAGGTCTGGGTGACGGCGATCACGGCCTTGGCCACCTGGCCCTTCAGCCGGTTCAACGCGGGATGATCGTGTTCGAACAGGTCCTTCCGGCCCTGCCAGCCCCGGACTGCCGACATGTGCTTATCGGGCGTGGCGTCGCGCTCCTTCCGGAGGAAGGCCGCCAGCTCGGCGTTCATCGCGGCATGGTCGCGGATGCGCGCCTTGAACAGCGGCGTTCCGAAACAATACATCACCGCTTCGTTCAGCTTGATCGACTGCATGCGGATACCTTTCGCCTGTCGTTGCGGGGGTCGCCCGCGGACCCCCGATACGGGACGCGATACGGAACGGAGGCCGGGCCGCTTCCCGCCTCCGCCTGCCGGCTACGTCGTTGACACCTGATAACATGGTTAACACAGCCGGGGCCTGGACAGAATTACCCGTCGCGGCGACGATCGACATGTCTCCGTTGCGCGGACCGTGCCTCGGCCCTATGGTGCTGCCCTGATCCCCAGGTTTTTGGCGCAGGCATGTCCGACCTCAAGCATATCCGTAACTTCTCCATCATCGCCCATATCGATCACGGCAAGTCCACCTTGGCGGACCGGATGATCCAGATGTGCGGGGGCCTGGACTCGCGGGAGATGCGCGAGCAGGTGCTGGACAGCATGGACATCGAGCGGGAGCGCGGGATCACGATCAAGGCGCAGACCGTGCGCCTGCTCTATACCGCCAAGGACGGCCAGCAATACCAGCTGAACCTGATGGACACCCCCGGCCACGTGGACTTCGCCTACGAGGTCAGCCGGTCGCTGGCGGCGTGCGAGGGATCGATCCTGGTGGTGGACGCCAGCCAGGGCGTCGAGGCCCAGACGCTGGCCAACGTCTACCAGGCGATCGACAACAACCACGAGATCATTCCCGTCCTGAACAAGATCGACCTTCCCGCGGCCGAGCCGGACCGGGTGAAGGAGCAGATCGAGGACGTGATCGGACTGGACGCGTCCGACGCCGTGATGATCTCCGCCAAGACCGGCCTCGGCATCCCCGACGTGCTGGAGGCGATCGTCCAGCGGCTGCCGCCGCCCAAGGGCGATCTCGACAGCCCCGTCAAGGCGCTGCTGGTCGACAGCTGGTACGACCCGTACCTGGGCGTCGTGATCCTGGTGCGCGTGGTCGACGGCCAGCTCAAGGTCGGCATGAAGATGCGCATGATGGCGAGCGGGGCCGCGCGCGAGATCGACCGCGTCGGCGTCTTCACGCCCAAGCCCCTGCTGACCGGCGTGCTGAACCCCGGCGAGATGGGCTTCATCACCGCCGGCATGAAGGACATCACGGAGACCAAGGTCGGCGATACCATCACCGACGACAAGCGGCCCGCGACCCAGATGCTCGCCGGCTTCAAGCCGTCGGTGCCGGTGGTGTTCTGCGGCCTGTTCCCGACCGACGCCGCCCAGTTCGAGCACCTGCGCGACAGCCTGGGCAAGCTGGCGCTGAACGACGCGAGCTTCCATTTCGAGGCGGAGACGTCGGCGGCGCTGGGCTTCGGCTTCCGCTGCGGCTTCCTGGGCCTGCTCCACCTGGAGATCATCCAGGAGCGGCTGGAGCGCGAGTTCGACCTGGACCTGATCACCACGGCGCCGTCGGTGGTCTACAAGATCCACATGAACGACGGCAGCGTCCTGGACCTGCACAATCCGGCCGACATGCCCGACCCGGTGCGGATCGCCAAGATCGAGGAGCCCTGGATCAAGGCGACCATCATGCTGCCGGACGAATACCTGGGCAGCGTGCTCCAGCTCTGCACCGACCGGCGCGGCGAGCAGATCGAACTGACCTATGCCGGCAGCCGCGCCATGATGATCTACCGCCTGCCGCTGAACGAGGTCGTGTTCGACTTCTACGACCGGCTGAAGAGCATCAGCCGGGGCTATGCCAGCTTCGACTACCAATGGGACGAGTACCGCGAGGGCGACCTGGTCAAGCTGTCCATCATGGTCAACGCCGAGCCGGTGGACGCGCTGAGCACCATCGTCCACCGGGCGGCCGCCGAGAAGCGCGGCCGTGCCCTGTGCGAGCGGCTGAAGGAGCTGATCCCCCGGCAGATGTTCAAGATCGCGGTGCAGGCCGCCATCGGCAGCCGGGTCATCGCGCGCGAGACGATCAGCGCGATGCGCAAGGACGTCCTTGCCAAGTGCTACGGCGGCGACATCAGCCGCAAGCGCAAGCTGCTGGACAAGCAGAAGGAAGGCAAGAAGCGGATGCGCCAGTTCGGCCAGGTCGAGATCCCGCAGAGCGCCTTCATCGCCGCGCTGAAGATGAACGACAACTGAGACACCGCCCCCGGCCAAGCCGGGGGCGGTCTCTACGTCAGGGCAGCAGCAGGATCGCGCCAGTGGTGGCGCGGGATTCCGCCGCCCGGTGCGCTTTCGCCGCCTCGGCGAGCGGGAAGCGGCGGCCGATATCCACCTTGACCATGCCTGCCGCGATGGCGTCGAACAGGTCTGCCGCGTTGGCCCGGAAGGTAGCCGGATCGGCATTGTGCGGGAAGACCGACGGCCGGGTGAGGAACAGGTTCCCCTTCTTGTTGAGAAGTTCCGGCTCGATCGCGGGGGCCGGGCCGGACGCCGCGCCATAGACCACCACCAGCCCAAAAGGGGCCGCGCAGTCGAGCGATTTGAGGAAGGTGTCGCGGCCGACCGAGTCATAGACGACGCGCGCCTTGCGGCCGCCGGTCTCCTTCAGCAGCCTGTCCGGCCAGTCCGGGTCCGTGTAGTCGATCGCGACGTCGCAGCCGGCGGCCCGGGCGATCGCGCATTTCTCCGCCGAGCCCGCGGTACCGACGACCTCGGCGCCCAAAGCCTTGGCCCAGCGGCACAGGATCTGCCCGACGCCGCCGGCCGCGGCGTGGACCAGCACCATGTCGCCGGGCTGCACGGCATGGGTCTTCTTCAGGAGATACTGGGCGGTCAGGCCCTTGAACAGCAGGGACGCCGCTTGCTCGTCGGTCACTTCCGCCGGGATCTTCACCAGTTTCGCGGCCGGAACGTTCCGGATGTCGGCATAGGCGCCCAGCCCGGCGTTCATGTAGGCGACGCGGTCGCCCACTTCGAGGTCCGCGACCTCCGGCCCGACCGCCTCGACCACGCCGGCCGCCTCGTGACCGAGTCCGGTCGGCAGCGGAAGGGGGTAGACGCCCTTGCGCTGGTAGACGTCGATATAGTTGAAACCGACCGCGGTCTGCCGGACCTGAGCCTCGCCGGGACCCGGCGGCGGCAACTCGGCCGTTTCGAGGCGCATCGCGTCGGGCGATCCGAACTCCGTGATGCGGATCATGCGGGCGGTGGTCATGGGGTGCTCCGTGGTTCCGTTGGGTATCCGCCGCTCAGGCGCAGGGGCGCCAGGGCCTCTGGCAGGCGATGCGGGCGTGGCGCGCGTCGCGGTGGCGCGGGTTGATCAGGATATTGTGGCTTTCCGGCATGATGGCCGAGGGGACGCGCAGCAGGGCGGAGCGCCCCTCGGACAGCCAGCGGTCCCCGAAGGCACGGCAGGCATCCCGGCCATCCAGGTGGGGCGCATCCTCGAAACCGAGATAGTTGGTGTCGATGCCGAGCAGGACGTAGTCGTCCGGCACCAGCGAGAAATCCAGGTCCAGGTTGGCGCGCAGTTCCAGCGCGGCGAGCGCCGCGTCCATGGCGGCATAGACCACCGGCGTCCGCGGCGACGTCCACCGGCCGCCGAGAAGTTCGGCGCCGGCACCGGACAGGTCGGCGAAGGGAAGGCGGGTCAGGCGCCAGACTCGCATCAGGCGGCCAGGCCGTGGGCGATGCGGCCGAGCAGATGTTCCACCAGCCGCGCCCCCTCCTCGGTATCGAGAAGATCGAAGGGCGCCTCGTCCTCCAGGGCCCTGGACGGCCGGCGGAGCCAGGTCAGCGCCTTCTCCCGGGAGCGGAAGGTCTCCGTCGCGTCCGCGATCACGCGGGCGATGCGGACCACCCGCCCGGACTGCTCGGGCGTCAGGCGATTCTTGCGCCGCCGTTCGGCCATGACCTTGGGCGGTGCCACGATGCGATCCAACTCGGCCTGGCTGATCGCCTGGAGCTCAAGCAAATGGTCGATCACGTCAACCGGCAGGCCGTCGCGAACCAGGCGCGCGATGTCCAGGTCACTGGAAAGCGTGCGGCCAACGGTCTTTTCGCCCCCAAGAAGGGCGATCACCTGAGCGGCGCTGATCATACCTCAACCTCTCGGCCGACAGCCACGGGGCGCGGCGGCCTGAGAGCTTAAGGCGAAATCCCGAACCCATCAAGCGGAGGTATCATGCCGACGCGGGAACCACTCGGAAATAGGTGCGGTCGGCCTTTCCGGCGCTGCCGAGCCGGGACTGGAGGTCCCGGGCCACGATATCCCCGGCGACCTGGCTGGGCAGTTCAAGGATCCGATGGTCCATCGTGCCGTGCCCATCGGACGTGCCGAGTATCAGGAAGACCGGTCGGGAAGTTTCTTTTTGCATGGCATTTCCTCCTTATTGAGAAGCCAGCTTAATGCATGTTTGTGACGTTTTGCATTTTACCGATCGGTTTAGTGCCATGCGGCATTCTGCCGCTAAAGAGATTACGATTTAGTTTTAATGGGTGCATCGCTCCGCCAGCAGATCGTTCCAGTCATACCGGACCATGTTCGCCGGCACTTCCGCGGGCGGGCCGATGCGGGGGCCGCCCAGATAGGTCACTCCGGCGGATGCTGCGGCCCGGGCCTGCTCGATGGTTTGGATGCCGACGAGGGCCACGCGCGTGCCGGCATGTTCGAGCGCCCGGCAGGTCCGGTCGAAAGTGCCGGAGAAGCCGGTGCAGGGACCGCCGGAAAGATCGAAGCTGACGCCGTGCAGCCCGCATTCCCGGGCATGGACGATGCCGCGGGCCTGCGGATCGGCCGCCAGCAGGATAGAGCGGCAGAAGGGGCGCAGCATGCCGGCGAGATCGAGCAGGCGGGTCCGCGAGATGTCGCCGGGCACCCCGTACATCTCCAGCACCAGGAAGCGCCGTATCGTCGAGTCGGTACCGTTCAGCAGGTCGAGGATGCCGCTCCGGGTGCTGCGGGCGCACAGGCTTTCGAAATGCACCGGCGCATTGACGAAGACGCTGAACCGGTTGGCCAGCAGGTCGTCGAGGTCGGCGAGCGCATGGCCGAGGGTCATGCGGTCCAGTTCGGCGAAGCGGTGAGCGCCGGCATCGCCGCCGAGCACCGCGTACCCCTCCACCGGCGGACCCGCGGCCGGCCGGGTCACCGGAATGCAGCACCATGTCGACAGCACGTTGTGGCGCCTGTCCAGCACCGGGCGGTACCGCCAGTCGAGACGCAGGTCGCGGCCCGGCCGGTTCAATCCCAGCGCGGGGTTGGGCTGGGCGGCCAGCGGACCGAGGCCGGTCGCCATCGCGCCCAGGATATCCTGAAGCGACTGCTCCTCGAACACGACGCTGCCGTCCAGCCGCCCGACCGCCGACCGGATCACGATCCCGTCGAGATCCTCGTCCCCGAGGAAATGCCTGTAGAGGGACTGGGCGATGGCGACCGACTTCAGCCGGGCGGCCTCCGGGCCGAGGTGGGCGAAGGCGATCAGGTAGTCGAGCGCGCCGTAGCGGCAGAACACGTCGTCCGGTGCCAGGTGCTGGGAGATCGCCTTCGATGCAAGGAGATGGATGCCGTCCTGCAGCCGGGGCCACCGGTCGCCCAGCCGAGCCCGGATGGGTTCGAGGCCGATCAGGTGGATCCGCCCGGCGGTTGCCTTGGGATTGCCCGCCAGCAGGCGCGCCAGTTCCACCGTGAAGTCCGATGGAGAGCTACAGCCCATCGGAGCGGACGAGGCGGCGGGAGCGGCCCCGGCGGGGGGCGGGGCCGGGCGTTCGTCCTCCGCCAGGAGGCTGTAGAGACCGGTGGTTATCCTGCCGATGATTTCGCTCGCGGCCATGTCGCGGCCTCCCGGATCTGCATGGCCATCCGGTCGGATGCCCATGGACTCCATCTGCGGCATGACGACGCGGGTTGTTAGTATGCTTCCGTATGGAGGCGGAACGCTTGCGGTCAGTCCGCCGTATGTCCCTCCTGCCGCAGTTGGTCGCGCAGCGCCGGGCGGTAGTCCGGGTATTTCAGGGCGACGCCCAGCTCGTCCTTGATCCGTCCGTTGCGCACCTTCTTGTTGTCCGCATAGAAGCTGGCCGCCATGGGCGACAGCTCGGCCTGGTCGAACGGCACCAGAGGCGGCGGCTGGACGCCCAGCAGCTCGCAGGCGAAGGCCGTCACCTCGTGCCCAGGGGCCGGATTGTCGTCGCACAGGTTGTAGGCGGCGCCGGGGTTGGGCCGGTCGATCGAGGCGCGCAGCGTCCGCGCGATATCGTCCACATGGATGCGGCTGAAGACCTGCCCCGGCTTGTCGATGCGGCGCGCGGTCCCATTGCGCACGCTGTCGATCACGCTGCGGCCGGGACCGTAGATGCCGGCCAGGCGGAACAGGTGGACCGGAACCCCATGGTCGTGCCACAGCCGGAGCCACGCCTGCTCGGCCTCGGCCCGCTGCTTCTGGCGGCGGCCGGTCGGCCGGAGGGGCGTCGATTCGTCCACCCAGGCGCCGCCATGGTCGCCGTAGACTCCCGTCGTGGACAGGTAGCCGGCCCAGCGCAGTCCCGGCATCAGCGCCGCGATGTCGGCCGCGTGGTGGTCGAGCACCGGATCGCCGTCGGCATCGGGCGGCACGGCGGTCAGGAGGTGGGTCGTTCCGGCGAGGGCCGCGGCGGCATCGTCCAGCGGCCGGCCGCGGTCGAACAGGTGCGTCCCGATGCCGCGCGCGGAGAGGGCGGCGGCCTTGTCCGGGCTGCGCGTGGTGCCGGCGACATGCCAGCCTTCGGGCCCATGCTCGCGCCGGACGAGGTCGATGAAGGCCAGCGGGCTGAAGCCCAGACCGAAGCAGAAGAGTCGGGGCGTTTGCGGTTGCTGCATGATGGTTGGCCTTGCGCTCGGAAACTCCAGGCCCGAACTTAAGGGCCACCATGACCAGATACAATGTTCCCCCGAACCGTCCCGCCACCCGCCGCTTGCCGGCGCTGGCCGTGCTCGCGATCCTGGCGGCGGGTCCCGCCGCCGCCGCCGACCGCCAGGCGGTCGAGCATGCCCGCGAGGCGGCCGCCTGCATGCAGCTGGCGGAGAAGCGGCCCGACGCGGCCTTCGACAGCGCCCTGACCTGGGAGGACCGCGGCGGCGGCGACATGGCGCGCCTGTGCCAGGCGATGGCGCTGTTCCACCAGGGTCAGTTCCAGGCGGCGGCGACGCGGCTGGAAGAGCTCGTGCCGACCCTCGGCAAGGATACGCCGGAAGGGGCGTCGAGCCTGCTGGCCCGCGCCGGCTGGGCCTGGCTCCGGGCGGGCGACACGGCCAAGGCGGAAAGATCCTACACCCAGGCGCTGGGCTACAGCCCCCGCGACCCGGAGCTGATGATCGACCGGGCCTTCGCCCGGGCCGAGGCCCAGCGCTACTGGGAAGCGATCGAGGACCTGGATCGGGCGATCGACCTGGCGCCGCGGCGGGCCGACGCCTACCTCTACCGCGCCGGGGCCTATCGGGCGCTGGGCAACGACAGCAAGGCGCTCGACGATGTCGGCGTCGCCCTGCAGCTCGAACCGTCGAACCCGGAAGCGCTGCTGCTGCGCGGCAACCTGCGCGCGGTGACCGGCAACGCGGAGGGGGCGAAGGCCGACTGGAACTCGGTCATGCGGATCGATCCCGACACCACCAGCGCCCGGGCCGCCGAGGACAACCTGAAGCGGCTTCGCGACGGGCAGGCGGCCCCGCCGGCCGCCGGCGCGCCGGCGGCGCGGTAGGGAGCGCGATAGAGCGGTCCCCGATCAGGTTGAACCGCTCCGGTCCTCGCAGCCGGCCGTTCCACTCGCCGCGCTGTGTTGCGCCATGGGCGCAACCTACGGCTCGATGCAGGTCGGAGGTGATGCGGGCCGACGATCGTAGGTTGCGCCCATGGCGCAACGCATCGGATCGGCTGTCTCGGGCGGATCGACCTGATCGGGTACAGCCCTGGGGGGGCGCCTATCCGGCCGGAGACTGCTCCCGGCAGCCCTCGAAGATGTCTTCCATGATCCGGCGCAGATCGTAGCGCTGGCTCCAGCCGGGGTAGTCGCGGCGGAAGGCGCGGATGTCGCTGATCCACCAGATATGGTCGCCGATCCTGTTGTCGTCGCTGTAGGCGATGTCCATCGGCCGGCCGGTCAGCTCCTCGCAGAGGCGGATGGCTTCCAGCATGGAGCAGTTGGAGTGGCGGCCGCCGCCCATGTTGTAGACGGCGCCGGGGCGCGGCGCCTCGAACACCTGCCAGAACGCCGATACCAGGTCGTGCGAGTGGATGTTGTCGCGCACCTGCTTGCCCTTGTAGCCGAACACCGTGTAGGGCTTGCCGGCGACGGCGCATTTCATCAGGTATGACAGGAAACCGTGGAGTTCCGCCCCGGAATGGCCGGGGCCCGTCAGGCAGCCGCCGCGGAACACGGCGGTGCGCATGCCGAAATAGCGGCCGTATTCCTGCACCAGCACGTCGGCCGCGACCTTGGAGGCGCCGAACAGGCTGTGAAGGGTATGGTCGATGCTCATGGTTTCCGGGATGCCGTGCTCGGCCCAGGGATGGTCCGGCGACAGTTCCCAGCGGGTCTCCAGCTCGACCAGCGGCAGCGCGTTGGGCGTGTCGCCGTAGACCTTGTTGGTGCTGGTGAAGATGAAGACGGCGTCGCCGCAGGATTTCCGCGTCGCCTCCAGCAGATTCAGCGTGCCGTTGGCGTTGGTGGTGAAGTCGGTCACAGGCTCGCGCGCGGCCCAGTCGTGGGACGGCTGGGCCGCGGTGTGGACCACCGCCGCGATGTCCGCGCCGTACCGTTCGAAGATCGCCTCGATCGCGGCGGCGTCCCGGATATCGACGGCATGGTGGCGGTAGGCCGGGATATCGCGGGCCAGTCGCTCCAGGCTCCACCGCGTGCTCGCCCCGTCGCCGAAGAAATAGCGCCGCATGTCGTTGTCGATGCCGACGACGTCCAGCCCCTTGGCGTGGAAATAGCGGGACGCTTCCGCGCCGATCAGGCCGGCCGACCCGGTCACGATGACGATCGCCATGGCCGCGTTTCCTTCCGAGGAGGTTATGCCGAAAGCAGGAGGCCGAAAGTAAGGGGCGTTAGGTTAAGCGCCGGTTAGCGCGTGCCCGGACTCCCGGCGGCGCCGGTCCTCCCGGACGCCGTCCAGCAGGCCGACCAGCCTGTCGCCCATCGCGCCGAGATGGTAGCCGTCGAGCACGGCCGCATAGGCGCGGTCGGCCATGGCGCGGCGCAGGTCGCCGTCCAGGATCAGGGTTCCCATCCGCCGCATGTAGCCGGGGAGGTCGGATGCCAGCATCCCGCTCTCCCCGTCGCGGAGGATGTGCGCGGCCTCGCCGACCGGGGTGCCGAGCACGGCCACCCTCATGGCCATGTACTCGAACATCTTGGTCGGGCTCTTGCAGTGATTGAACGGGTTGTCGGCCAGGGGCAGCAGGCCGATGTCGCACCGGGCCAGCAGGCCGGGCGCCTCGGCCGGGGCGATGCGCTCCCGGAAGACCAGGTTCGGCAGGTCGCCCAGCCGGGCGGCCAGGGTCGCCTTGAACTCCGGCCAGAAGTCTCCGAACCCGATGATGGTCAGCCGGGCGAGGTCGCGGATCGATGGCGGCAGCGCGGCGAAGGCTTCGACCGCCATCGTCACGTCGGCGACGATCTGCGGCCCCCAGATGTCGCCCAGCCAGATCAGTTCGACGGGATCGCCGGGGCCGCGTCCGGCCGCGTCGCGCAGGGCGACGTCGAAGACCGACAGGTCCGTTCCGGTCGGGACCAGTTCGCACCGCTCGTTGAACTGGCCGATGATCTCGACCAGGCGACGGCTGGCGCAGACGCACAGGTCGGAACTCCGGGCCATCTCGGCGGTCGCCGGGACCGGCCCGATGCTGGGCATGAACCGCGTCATCCCCGGCATGAAGGGCGAGCGGAAATCGAAATCGTCATAGTCCAGGACGACGGGGTTGCCGTTGGCTCCCGCGGCCAGCGCCACCGCGAGGCTATGGTAAGACACCTTCTGCATGTACAGGATGGCGGTCGGGTTGAGCTTGAGGATGTCGGCCCCGAGGGCGGCCAGCCGCAGCTTTTCCTGCTCGTCCATGCGGTAGGCGCCGGACCCCTGGCCGGAGGCGCCCAGGTGATCGAAGAAGGACAGCACTTCGGCATTCAGGCCCCGTTCCCTGCACGCCTTGGCGAAGCTGTAGGCGCGGATCCGGCTGGGGGCCAGGGTATAGCCGTCGGCCGCGACGAAGATGACGTCGGCCCGGCGGAACGCCTTGATCTGCGCCTGGGAAAAGCTGACTTCCTGCACGTCGGGCCACCCACGGTCGGTCTATGAGGATAGTCCAAGCTTTCGGGTAATCGGTTAAGATGACATTAGCCGAACCGCCTAATTCAGGCTTGACCTGAACGGGGAGTTGCGGCTTCCTGGGGCGATCGAATTACCTCCGGTGGAGAAATGCGTATTCTGGTGACGGGCGGGGCCGGGTTCGTCGGATCGAACCTTGCCACCTTCTTCAAGCGCGACATGCCGGACGCCGATGTCGTGGCGCTCGACAATCTGCGGCGCCGGGGCAGCGAACTGGCGCTGCCCCGGCTGAAGGCGGCGGGGGTGGAGTTCAGGCACGGCGACGTCCGCAATCCCGAAGACCTCGCGGAGATCGGCGATTTCGACCTGATGCTGGAATGTTCGGCAGAGCCGTCGGTCCATGCGGGCTACGGCGCTTCCCCGGCCTATGTCGTCAACACCAACCTCGTCGGCACGGTCAACTGCCTGGAGGCGGTGCGCCGGTGCGGTGCCGCGCTGGTCTTCCTGTCCACCAGCAGGGTCTATCCGATCGCCGGGCTCCGGGGCCTGCCGCTGAGGATGGTGGACAAGCGCCTGGAGCCGGTCGAGGGCGCGGCGGGGCCGGGCTGGTCGGCGGCCGGGATCACCACGGCCTTCCCCATGGCCGGCAGCCGGTCGATCTACGGGGCGACCAAGCTGGCGTCCGAGCTCCTGATCGAGGAATACGGGGCGATGTACGGGACGCGCGCGGTGGTAAACCGGTGCGGCGTGCTGACCGGCCCGTGGCAGATGGGCAAGGTGGACCAGGGCTTCGTCGTGCTGTGGGCGGCCCGGCACCTGTTCGGCGGATCGCTGGCCTATATGGGGTTCGGCGGGACCGGGGTGCAGGTGCGGGACATCCTGCATGTCGCCGACCTGTACGATCTGGTCCGGCTTCAGGTGGACCGGATCGGCGAGCATGCCGGCCGGACCTACAATGTCGGGGGCGGGGCGGGAGTGAGCGTCTCGCTGGCGGAACTGACGGACTTGTGCGTGCGCCGCTGCCAGCGCGTCGTCGAGATCGGCCGCGATCCGGAAACCCGCGCCGCCGACATTCCGTACTACGTGACGGACAATGCCGAGGTGACCGCCGCTTCCGGCTGGAAGCCGACGCGCGGAGTGGAAACGATCGTCGGCGACATCTTCGCCTGGCTGGAAGCCCACGGCGCCGAGGTCCAGCCGATCCTGCGCTGATCCTCCCTGCGCATTAGAGGTGCATTTAACGCTTCTTTATCCATTGCCTCCTACTTTTGGTCGATCCGGCATAGCGACCCATTGCCGCAGGAGGAGAAGCCCCCATGAAGGTTCTTTTCAGCAATCCGCCCTGGTGGCTGGAGCAGGCCACCGTCAGCCAGAACGGGACTTCCCGCGACATCTGCCTCGCGGGCATCCGCGCCGGGTCGCGCTGGCCGCACACGATCCATACCTATTCGACGCCGGACAATTTCGTCTTCGGCGGCTACCTGCCGTATCCGTTCTTCATGGGCTACGCCACCACCTATGCCGCGCGGGCGACCGGGGTGGAGGTGGCGATGCGCGACAGCCTGGCGCTGCGCGAGAGCTATGCCAGCTATTTCAATCATCTGCGCGAAGCCAGGTACGACTATATCTTCATCGAATCGGCGTCGCCGAGCTGGGACCATGACGGCAAGATCATCTTCGCGATCAAGAAGGTCGTCCCGGAAGCCAGGATCGTGGTGACCGGCCCGATCTCCTCCAAGGGCAAGGAGATCATGGAGAATTTCCCGGTCCACGCGGTGATCAAGGGCGAGTACGAGAAGGGATCGGTCCGGGTTTTGGAAGGGGAGGAGGGCGTGATCGAGCACGACCTGCTGACCCTGGAGGAGATGAACAACGCCCCGTTCCCCTACTACGACTCCGTGATCGCGCACCGCTACTGGGACGACAATCCGCGCGGCCAGACCGCTCCCCACGCCCAGGTCTGGTCGAGCCGGGGATGCCCCTTCAAGTGCATCTTCTGCGTCTGGCCGGCGACCATGACCGGCAACGACCCGGACGGCACGGCCAAGCGGTCGGTCCGCCACTACTCGCCCGACTACATGGAAGCCTTCCTGTCCGAGTTGGTCGGCCGGTACGGCTACAGCTCGATCTATTTCGACGACGATACCTTCAACATCGGCAACGCCCACGTGCTGAAGATGTCGGAGGTGATGTCCCGGGTCGGCCTGCCCTGGTCGGCCATGTGCCGGGCAGACACCTCGCGCATGGAAAGCTGGAAGGTGATGCGGGATTCCGGCTGCTACGGGGTGAAGCTGGGGTTCGAGTCCGGCAACCAGTGGGTCGTGGACAATATCGTCAACAAGCACCTGGACCTGGAATACGCCACCAAGGTGGTCCACGAGATCAAGCGCCTGGGCATGACCTGCCACGGCACCTTCACCTACGGCCTGCCCGGCGAGACCAAGGAGCAGATGCTGGATACCAAGCGGTTCCTCGCCTCCCTGCCGCTCGATACCTGGCAGGAATCCGGCTGCGCCGCGATCGAGGGCACGCCCCTGTCCAACCTGGAGGAGGAAAAGGTCCAGAAGGTCTTCCCCGGAGCGGTCGCCGACGACAATTACGTGGTCGAGGCGGACGGCGCCAAGAAATGGCGCGAGCTGGCGTTCAGCCTGGCGAACTCCTGACCCGGAGGGGCGGAAGCGCGGAGCGGGCTCTGCGGGAATGGGTGTCAGCGACCTCGAGTCGCTTTCGCCCGGCGGCCGTTTCCGCTAGGAATGCGCCTCCCTTCCGGTTTCCAGGCCCTCGTCACCCGCCATGCCAAACGGCCCTCTAGCGCTCTACCGTTCCCGCCGGGGTACCGGCACCCTGAAGGCCGATGCTGCGCAGGAATATGCGGCCCAGAGGCTGCAATCCCTGTTCCAGGGCCTGAAGGACTATAAGCCCGCCATGGGCAAGGTCGGCTGGCGCGCCCGGTTCGGGCTGACGCGCCGGCCCGACCCCGCTCCGCAGGGGCTGTACATCTATGGCGACGTCGGCCGCGGCAAGTCGATGCTGATGGACCTGTTCTTCGAGACGGCGCCGGTGGAGCGGAAGCGCCGGGTCCATTTCCACGCCTTCATGATCGAGGTCCATGACCGCATGCACCGGCAGCGCCAGGCCTCGAAGGAGGAGGGCAACTCCGGCGGCAAGAGCGTGGACGAGACGATCCCCGACTTGGCGAAGGCGCTCGCCGACGAGGCGTGGCTGCTGTGCTTCGACGAGTTCCACGTCACCGACATCGCCGACGCCATGATCCTGGGGCGGCTGTTCACGGCGCTGTTCGACCTGGGCGTCGTGGTCGTGGCGACGTCGAACTGGCCGCCCGACGACCTCTACAAGGACGGGCTGCAGCGCGACCTGTTCCTGCCGTTCATCCGGCTTCTCAAGGAGAAGGTGGACATCGTCGAGCTGACGGGCCCCACCGACTACCGGCGGGATCGGTTCAAAGGCGCCAAGGTCTATTACTGCCCCCAGGGCCCTGCCACCGACCGGGCGCTGTCGGAGTTGTTCGACAGCCTGACCGAGGGCGCCGTGGCGTCCCACTGCAGCCTGACCGCCCAGGGCCGCAAGGTGGACGTCCCGAAGGCGGCCAAGGGCGTCGCCTTCTTCAGCTTCCACGAATTGTGCGCCCGGCCGCTCGGGTCGGCCGACTACCTCGCGATCGCGACCCATTTCCACACCGTCATCATCGACCGGGTGCCGAAGATGAAGGAGGCGCAGCGGAACGAGGCCAAGCGCTTCATGACGCTGATCGACGCCCTGTACGAGCACAAGGTGAAGACCATCATCGCCGCCGCCGGCCCGCCGGAAAGCCTGTACGACGAGGGCACCCACGCCTTCGAGTTCCAGCGCACCGTCAGCCGCCTGATGGAGATGCAGGCGGAGGATTACCTGGCGCTGGATCACCTGACCTGAGCGGCCGGGACGGGCGACGCCGGCCCCGGCCGCCAGACGCTCCGTCCAGGGGTCAGCCGGCCTCCGCCACCCACAGCGAGACGGACGGAACGGTCCGGCCGGGCGGCGTGCCGCTCGCCTGGGTGACTGGACCGAAATCGAGCGTGTAGAGATTGTGGTACGGGTCGACGGCGAGGCGTGCCGCCGGAATCCCGGTCACCGTCACGACCGGGTCCGTGGATGTGGCGGTCGCTCCGAACGGATAGACCGCGATCCCATAGTTCGCGACCTCGTCGTAGGTGCCCGTGCAACTGGAGACAAAGATGAAGCCGCCCTGGGCGTCTCCGACCACCGCGATGTCGAAGTAGTGGGCGCCGGGCGGCAACTCCAGGGTGGCCGAGGTGGTGCCTGGCGCGCCGCCGTTGAACATCTGGCTGGGCTGGCCCGTGATCGAGAAGGCCTGGAGCCTCGGCGTGGTGGTCGTCGAACTGCCCAGTTCCAGGACGAAGATGATGCCGTCGGAACTGACCGTGACCGCAAGCGGGTTCGCCAGCAGGCCGACGCGCAGGACTCCGTCGTCGCCCGTGGCATGTCCGGCGTTCAGCCGGGCCACCGGGGCGTCTGCCTGGGTCGTGCCGGCCGAGGCCGGTGCAGGCAGGATGAAGAGGTTGCCGTTGGTGCTGTTGACGGCGACGACATGCCCGCTGGGATGGATCGCGGCATCGGCGATGTTGCCGCTCAGCGCCTGGATCTCGGCTCCGGCGGCGGGCACCCGCCCCCAGCTTGGCGGCGTGGCGTTGCCCGGCGACGGCAGCGAGGCGAAGGCGTTCTGATCCCCCAAGGCCCCTACTTGGCGCGCGTGGTAGCCGGGAGCATCCTCCTCGTCCGCCCCCAGCGGGGTGGCGTCGATCACATAGCCCGGAGCGCTACCGGCCTGGGGGCCGGTTCCCGTCGGCCCCGCGATCGTCGAGCCCATGGTGCTGAGCCCGTTGGCCGGGAGTTGCAGCGTGACGGTATCCTGGGTCGCGTCGGACAGCAGGGCGAAGGCGATGATCTGGCCCGATACGGTCGACCCCCGCTCGTCCGTCAGCCCGGTCCCGGCCGATCGCCACCCCAGGGTCAAGCAGTGACTGGCGGCATTCAGTTCCAGCGCCAGAAGCTGGCTGATATCGCCCGCGTCGTATCCCGAACTCGGGTTGAAGGTGGCGCCCAGCGCCGCGACCGTGTCGTTCCACTGGTAACCCGGGTCCGTATAGCAAAGCCGAGACTGAAACGAATAGGTCAGGCTCGACGTGATCGGGACCGGCAGGTCCGTCAGCGTTACGGAGAGGGACGAGTTCGCCGTCAGGTTGGCCGGCAGCAGTTGGTACGCCGTCGTGGTGCCCATCGCGGAGGTCCAACTCGTCAGGGACGGCGCCACGGGCAGCAGCTTGACCAGGAAGCAGACGGTCGAGCCGTCGGCCAGGATGTTCGACAGTGTGACCGATACGGTATTGTCATCCTGGGTCAGGTCGATGTCGGGGAAGGTCCAGGTCTGGAACTGCCTGTTGGCGTTCGCCCCGGCCGATGGCCCGTCATACTGGCCGATGACCTGAAGCGTCCAGGTCGCTCCGTCGGGGCAGAACGGCACCGGGTCCGGGACCGTCACGGTCAGCGCAAGGCTTCCCGAGTAGGTTGCCGACGTGACGATCTCCTGCTGTGCCGAGCCGATGGAGGTGATGGTCGCACAGAGGGCGGCCAAGTCCGAGACCACGGCCAGCGCCGCCAGCCCCCACCCGACGAACGGGATCGCCTCCAGCAGTTCCTCGCCCGTGATCTCCTCTCCCAGCCATGTGGCGATCGCGGCGAAGGCGTCCGAAGTCCCGACGGCCAGCTCGCTTGCGAAGGACTCCGCCAGGCTTTCGACCGTATCGGCGTCGAGGCTCAGGTCGCCGTCCACCAGTTCGGGCAACTGCTCCTTGACGAAGTCGATCAGGGACTCCGACATCGACTCCACGTTTAACTCGATGGTCTCTTCTCCGATTTCCTCTACCGCCGCGGCGAGGAAGATCGCCGGGATCATCAGGTTGAAGATGGCCGTCATGGCGGCCCCGCCGATGAAGGCCGTGGCGTTCGTGAAGGTCCCGGCCATGCCCAGGCTGTCCGTGTAGATCGCCGCTCCGATGGCGTCGGTGCCCAGTGCAACCGACGCGACCTGCATCATTCCCGGTTCGTCCGTGTCGGCGAAGCCCAGGGTCGAATCGCAGGGCGGGCACAGCGCCACGGTGGACGACGGCCAGACCGATGCGCCGAGGCTTCCGTCGGCATTGACCGGCAGGATGTCCAGCCCGAGCCAGCGCAGCATCGTGTTGGAGAACGACACCGACAGCGTCAAGACGCCGTCGACGACCGACAAGACCGGCGTCACCGTCACGCCGTCCATCGGACCCATCGGCGACACGATCGTGGAGGAGCCGGCGGAGGTGGTGGAGTCCGCGAGGGTGGCGCCGCCGGCGAAATCCTCCACCGCGCCGGTCGATGCCGATGCGGTGGCGTTGCTGACCGCGGCCGCATAGTTGATGGTGTAGAGCGAACCATTGAGAGCGGTCGAGTTCTGGGCTGCCAGGGTCAGCGCCTGGACGGCCGCCGTGGCGGCGTCCATGACCGACGGATTGCCGCCGCTGCTCGACGTGTCCCAGACATTCGGCACGCTCGGCGTGACCGGCGTCGCGGAGGACGAGAACTGGACGGCGGTTCCGTCCAGCCATTGATCGTCCTCGCTCAACGCGGAGAACGACACGACCAGGGTGTTCAGGGCGGTGAGCACCGTGGGATCGGTCTCGAGCGCCTGGACGGCTGCGTATGCTGAGATCTGGGCCTCGTCCGCGTCGGAGCCGCCATCGGACGGGATAGCGACCATGTCGGGATGATGGCAGAGATAGGTCCACAGGGTCGTCAGGTAATCGATCCGGACGTTGGCGTCCCGGCGGGTGATCAGCGCCGTGCGGCGGATCGTCCACGCGCCGCTCTCCGCGTCGAAGAATCCGACCGTCGCACGCCGGGCCACCCTGCGGGCCGGCGGCCGGTCGATCGGAGTCGGCGTGTAATGGGACAGGCGGTCGATGCCGGCTCCCCATTCCGGTTCCGCGGCGAGCAGGGCGGCGCGCGATTCGGCGGTATGGGGAACCAGGGCATGGAACATTCCGCCATAGGATACCGCGTAACGGCGGTCGGCCGGCAGATCCGTCAGGTCGGCGTGAAACTGGATGGTCGTCATGATCTGATCACTCCTGCAAGGGGTGTGACGCTTCCGGACCGTTGGAGTGCGATGCCGGCCGCTGGAGGGGAGGGGATGGAAGGAACGATGAACTATTCGGTCTGCGGCGACGGTGACTCGCAGGTCGGCGCGCTCTGATTGCCGCAGCCGGATCCTGTACAAAGGGCCGAACTGCTGGGTATATCCAGGGAGGTGCAGTTGAAGTTGGGGTTGCCGGAAAGGTTGAGGACCGTCAGCGCGCCCTGGCCGTCGTCATAGAGCGCCGCGACCGACCCGATGCTGGTCAGCTGGTTGAACGACAGGTTGACCGAGGCGAGGCTCCAGGGGGACCCGGCGGCGAGGTTCAGCGACTGCAACTGGTTGGTGGAGAGATCCAGGGAAACGAGGTTGAACTGGAAGAGGAGCGAGATGCCCTCGATCTGGTTGCCCGACAGGTTCAGCATGGTCAGGGCATCCAGGCCGGTCAGGGTGACCTGGGTGATCTGGTTGTCCGACGCGCTCAGCGTCAGAAGCGTCGGCGGAAGGTCGGACGCCTCGATGCTCGTCAGCCGATTGCCATCGATGTTCAGGGTCGTCAGCGACGTCAGGGCCGACAGATCCGGAATCCCGGTGATGTGATTGTCGCTCACGTTCAGGGCGGAGAGGTTCGTGAAGGCGGCGAGTCCGTCCAGGGACGCGATGCCCATTCCGGGACAATCGATGCTCTGGGTCGCCGCGACCTGTGCCTGGGTCAGTTGGGTTCCCGGCGCCAGGCCGTTCGCCTTGTCCAGGCAGGCGAGCAGGTTCTCGTCGGTCACCGTGACCGTTCCGCTTGAGGAGCAGGTCAGCGGAGACACCGACGGCATGTTGCAGCCGGAGCGCGACCAGGGAACGCTGGTGCCGATCAGCCACCCCGTCGATGTCGCCGCTCCGCAGGGGCTGGCACCTCCGTTGGGACAGGTACCCGCGATGCCGGACGTGTCGTTGGGAAGCTGCGTCAAGCCGTAGGTCGTCAGGCCGTAACTGTTGTACCCATCCTGAACATACCCGCAGGTATATTCGCCCACCTCGCCGGCGACGGGGCAGCAGGTGGTCAGCGTTTGCTGGCCGATCTGGTAGCTCGCCTGCGGGAGCAGGAGGGCATTCGTCAGGTCGACCGAGTTGGGGGCGGTCCCGGACGTCAGGAAGATGGCCTGGGACAAGTCGGCACCGCCCATCATGGCGCAGGTGAAGTTCGTCAACTGGGAGTCGTTGGCGTAGGTGTTCGCGGAAATGGCGGCCGTGCCGAAACTCGCGTTGCTCAGGTCGGAGTTCAGGAAGTTCGTGCCGGCGATCGTCGCGGCGGAGAAGGAGGCGCCGACCAGGGATGAATTGCCGAGGCCGGCGCCCACCAGAAGGGCGCTGTCGAAGCTGGCGCCCGCGAAATCATTGTCGTCGAACTGGACATAATCCAGGCAGGCGGAGTTGAAGTTCGGCGCCGGGCCGAAGTCGGTTCCCTGCACGGACGCGACGACGACGTCGTTGGACAGCACGACCGAGGCGAAATTCACGCCGGTGGTGCCGTCGGACGGCGCGAAACTGGCATAATCCAGGTTGGTGCCCAGGAAAGCGGTTCCCTCGAAGGGCGTTGGCGGCGTCGTCTGGTTCGAACCGTCCCACGGGGCGCCGCCGCCGACGCCTGTGCATGGACCCTGGGCCGAGGACGCCGACGTCAGCTTGCCGGCCGGTTTCTCCCGACCTTGCCGCTCGGCGCTCCGGTGGTCGGCAGCCGCCGGGGGACGGCGCTTGCGACGGTCCCGCTTCGAGAAGGTGTTCTGCGCAGCGCCGGCGCCTGTGGTGGAGCCGGAAGCGGTGCAGGTGGCGGTCGTGCCGGCGTCGGGGGCCACTATGATGTTGGCGTTCTCGAATGTGGACTGAGAGTCGAAGGTCGCCCCGGCGAAGAAGGCGTTCTGGATCACCGTCTCGGAGAAATCGGTGCCGGTCGCGGTCATTCCGGCCAGGTTGACGTTGCAGAGTTCGAGGCCCTGGAAGGTCACGCCGTCGACGATCGTGTTGGTCAGGTCCACCATGCTCGGCATGGCCGCCGTGGTCAGGTCGAGGGTTTTGAGGGTGGCGCCCGTCAGGCTGAGTTGCTGCTGTCCCGCCGCCCAGGAAACATTGCCCATGAGGGTCTGCGACAGGGTCACGTCGCTCAGGTCCGGCGGAAGGATGCTGTTCGACAGGTCGGCGCCGGTCAGGTTGGCGCCTGTCAGGGTGAAGGACGACAGGTCGACCGAGTTCAGCACCACGTTCGAAAGATTGGCGGATGCGAGCGAGTTACCGGCTATCCCTTGCAGATAGCCGAGAGGTGCCGACGGCTGGCCGGGGTCCATGAGCGTCGCACCGGTCAGGTTCGTGCCTTCGAGGGTGGCGCCGGTCAGCGTGTAGCCGTAGAGAGCCAGTCCCGACAGGTCGGCGCCGGTGAAATTGACGTTCGTGAGATCGACCGGCAGCTTCGTGTTCGTCGCACTCGTCAAGGTGGTGTTGCTCAGGTTGGCTCCGGTCAGCGTGGCCTGGGAAAGATCGAGCCCCGACAGGTCGGCGCCGGTGAAGTCGACGTTCGTGAGCTTGGTCGGGAGCTTCGTGTTCGTCGTACTCGCCAAGTTGGTGTTGCTCAGGTTGGCTCCGGTCAGATCGGCCTTGGAAAGGTCGAGCCCGGTCAGAACGGCACCGCTCAGGTTGACGTTCGCAAGCTCGGCTGGAAGCGTCACCTGGGTCAGATCGACACCGCTGAGATCGACGCCCGAGTACGTCGACGACAGGATGTTGGTGCTCAGGTCCATGGCGCCGAGAATGGCATTGCTCAAGTTGGCGCCGCTGAGGTCCTGGCTCGCGAGATTGGCTCCGGTCAGGTTCACGCCGGTCAGTTGGGCCTTGCCGATCGCGGGCTCGCAGGGTACGCCCGTGCAGGACAGATCCGCCTGGCTGAGCGTGGCGCCGGAGATGGTGAAGGGTATTCCCTGGCTCGGCAGGTCGAGGATCGCTCCGAGG
Source organism: Skermanella sp. TT6 (assembly GCF_016653635.2). Classification (NCBI taxonomy): domain Bacteria; kingdom Pseudomonadati; phylum Pseudomonadota; class Alphaproteobacteria; order Rhodospirillales; family Azospirillaceae; genus Skermanella; species Skermanella cutis. The sequence goes on along the minus strand of NZ_CP067420.1, from coordinate 3,786,071 downwards.
TCCAGGCCGGCGAGGTCGGCGTCATCGAACTTGGCTGAAATGACCGCCCCGCCCCTGAGTTGATTCAGATAGCTCAGGAAGCTGCCGAGCGATGTCTGATCCAGCGTCGATCCGGAAAAGTCCACGAGATCGACATCGGACTTCATCACGGCCGAGCCGACCTCGTTGTAGATGAAATTCTGGAAAGTCGAATTGGAAAAGCTGATCGTCTTCGGAGAGAAGTTAGCCGCTTGATAGGGAGCGCTGCATGAACTTACACCAGAAGCGGTATTGTAGGAATTGAGAGTGAGATTGGTGACGGTAGAGTATTGTATATTCAGGCACAGGGCCGAGAGGCTCGCCGGCTCCCCATTGTTCAGAGGCGCTATTTCGATGTTTGAAACATCGCTCTGATAGATCGATACCGTGGCTTGGGGATTGGCCGAGAATGTGATCGTGCTCAGGGATCCGGTAGCGCCGGTATTCTCCATGAAAACCCGGTCCAGGGTCACGAAGGCCGGTTGCTGCTCGCCGGCTGCCGCCGTCAGCGCCAACTGCACGGAGGGACCGATGAAGGACTGGGCCAGCACGATGTTCGACGACGTGACCGTGAATGTGCCCGTGTCGAACTCCTCGGCGAGCATCACGGGCCCGACGAGCGGGTTGGTCAGAGCATCCTGGCCGTTCGCGCACCCGTTCAGTTGGATCTGGTCCAGGATGGGTGTCGTGCAGCAGTACAGCGGTATGGTCAGCTTCGTCAGCAAGTCCTCGGCGCTATAGACGGAGCCGTCGGTCACGCACTGCACGCCGGTGATGCCTTCCCCCAAGCCTCCGCAGAAGTTCGCGGTGCTGGGATAGATGGCGAATTGGGGTGTGCTGCTATTGCAAGCCGGGTTCGTGGCCGCCGCGCCGGCGTGTGAGATGCCGGCTGCCGGCATGAACAGGCAAGACGCTATCCAGACGATCAGGTGGCGCATCGACGACGATCTTTCGGCAACCCTGCTGCCTTGACACGCGTCCGCAAGGGCATGGCAGGGGCTGCGCGCCCGGGAGGGAGCGGCCGGGCACGGGGACAAGCGTGTGGTGAGGCGGGACTTGCCGCGGCGTCACGTCCCCAGAGTGCCGGGGCGTTGTTCGGCGCTGTCGTAGAGGTTCGGCATGTCCGCTAGATCATGGCTCGGCTGTCAGGAGTTCACGCTCGGACGCGTGTCATGAAAGCTTGTCCCGCCCGGAGCGGCCGAGAGCGAGAAGTGTCGCCGCGTCTTGCTGATTGGGGTCAAATTCACTGACCAGTGAATCTAGAGCAATCATCTGTCTTCCTTAGTATGCTACAGATTTAGCGAAATCAGCAGATGTCCTAGAAGACTGCTATACCCGGCCAGCCATTGAGTCCATATGAGGACGACGTTTCTATGTACTTAGCTATGTTGATTATCAGAGTACTGTGAGAAGGAGCATATCACTGCATGATTTCTCGTGCGGAGATATGTTTTTGCCGCGATGCACTGCACGTTTTGATCTGCGCATGCGCCATTGCCGGCTGTTCCCGACGCAGCCGGTCGGAGATTCCGACGGGCGACTCGAAAGTACGGAGTATGACCGCGACTCCGTCTTCCAGTCACTGGCTGCGATCGACCGTCTGCGTCGTGGTCGGGCGCTCCATCAGCGGCTGGATCACCGGCGCCAGGGACTTCAGCAGCTGCGATGGCAGGGCGCTGGTGAATTTGTAGCGGGCGGCTTCCGGCCCGGCGACGTGGGCGGTGATGGTGCCGAAGAAGCGGTCGCCGATGAAGAAGACGAAGGTCGCGGTGCGGGCCATCACCCGGTCGGCGTAGCGGTGGTCGCCGGTGCCGGTCTTGCCGCCGATGGGGAGCACCTGGCCGTCCGGGGCGGCGAAGGCGCCGCGCACGCGGCGCGCCGTGCCGTTCTCCACCACGTCCTGCAGGGCGCGCCGGACGGTCGCCGTGATCTCCGGCGCCAGCACCCGCTCGCCAGGCTTCTGGTCGAAGCCGAGAACCGCCTCGTAAGGCGTTCCGGTCGCGAAATGAAGGCGCTCCACCCGAAGCGTCGGCACCCGGATGCCGTCGGACACGATGATTCCCATCAGGTCGGCTAGCGCGCCGGGACGGTCGGCGGAGCTGCCGATCGCGGTCGCGTAGGAGGGGGTCAGGCTGTCGAACGGATAGCCCAGCCGCTTCCAGGACTTGTGGATGCGCTGGAACGCCTCGGCTTCGAGAAGGATGCGGATGCGGGTGTCCTGAGCCTGCTTGCGGCTGGTCTTGAACAGCCAGGCATAGGTCTCCTGCCGCTCGTCGGCGCTGGCCTGGAGCACCTCGCTGCGCTTCGCCTCGGGATGGTGCTGGAGATGCTCCACCAGCCAGAGCTGGAGCGGGTGGACCCCGGTGATGTAGCCCCGGTCGGCCAGGATCCACTTGTCCTTGGCGTACTTGTCGAACAGCCGTTCCAACACCTGGTCGGTCAGCTCGCTCTTGGGCAGGCGGTCGCGCATGAAGCGGGTGAATTCCGCGAGGCTGGCCTTGGGACGCACCGACAGGAAGGCGGTCGCGAGGCGGTGCGGAACCGGCCGGACCCGCGTCGCGAGGAGCGCCAGCGCCTCGTCCGGCGTCTTGCCGCGGTAGTCCGTATAGAACCGGTTGAGGAAATGGCTGCCCTCCTTGTCGGCGAACTGCTCCAGGTAGGCCTGGCGCGCCGGGTTGGACGGATCGGTCAGGATCGTCCCGCCGGCTTCCTCGGCGCCCTCGGCGACATAGTACTGGACGATGTCCCGCATCATGCGGATGAAGGGCAGGTTGATGGAGCTGCGGAGCGACTCGGTCACGGTCGGGATCGAGCCGTTGTCCTTGTCGTCGAAATTGACGAAGCTGTGGACGCCGCCGCCGGTGAAGAACCGTTCGCCGGGGCTGGCGGAATAGCGCCGCTCCATGGCGGCCGCCAGCAGGGTGGCGAGGCTGCGGTCGGCAGCGTCGGACAGGTATGTGGAGACCCAGCGCGTCAGGTTGTCGGTCGCGTCCAGGGATACCGAGCGGAGCTGCTGGCGGGGCAGGTGGCCGTAGCGGCCATGCAGTTCCGAAATGATCTCCAGATAGGTGATCAGCGTGCGCAGCTTGGCGGTCGAGCCCAGGTCGAGCTTGGCGCCCTCGTTGATGTCGAGCGGCCGGTCCAGGTTGTCGGCCTGGATGCGGACATAGTTGGCGTTGGGGCCGCGCTCGTACAGCATGACGCTGTAGATCACCTTGTGCAGGTCGTTCTTGCCGGCATCCAGGAGGCGGAAGCCAGCCATCCCCAGCGTCTCGATGAAGCCGGGCTCGTTCAGCTTGGACAGCACCTCGACCATGCGCTGCTGGGTCGGGCCGTCCAGGCTGGTTTCCGCCGTCAGGTCGTAGCGGTCGAGCTGGTACAGGCTGGGGACGTTCAGCATGCCGAGCAGCCGGGTCCGGATCGCGTTCGCCGCCTTCTGTTCCACGAACGAAACGGGCGGCGGAAGGGGTGCGTCGTTCCGGAAGCGCAACTTGATATCGAGCGCCGCGTCGCGCAGGTCCTCGGAGATCGTCCCCTGGGATGCCAACAGCCGCAGATGGCTGTCGGCCAGCTCGTTCAGGGAAGCGCGGTCCGCGATCAGGTAATGGGTCGGCCGGCGCTGGGCCAGCAGCAGGCTCAGCACCTGCTTGTAGATCTCCGCCTGGCGGAGCCGTTCCAGGCCGTTGCGGGGCGTCTGCTTCAGGATCGCGTTGGCGTCCTTGAAGTCGGTGCCGTACCAGGCCCACAGGCCGTCGCCCAGCCCGTTGACCTCGCCGAAGCCGAGGCGGGCGGTCAGCGGCGTGGAATTCAGGTAATCGACGACGATGCGCCGGCGGGCGAAGGTGGTGTCCTGGCCGTCCAGATAGGCCCGCACGCTGGCCGAGACCATCTGGCGCAGCTTCTCGGTCGCCCCCGAGGTCTGGCCATCGGGCGAGTGGCGGTACTTCTCGATCTGGGTCGCCAGGGTGCTGCCGCCGGGAATGCGCATGCCGGGATTGAGCCACTGGGCCGGCAGCCCCAGGATGGCGAGGGCGAAGCGGTCCCACTCGACCGCGGGGTTCCGCTTGGGGTAGGTCGGGTCGAGCAGTTCCCGGTTCTCGATGAAGAGCAGGGTGCCGACCACCAGGGGCGGCACGGAGTCGAAATCGTCGTAGACCCGCTCGGGATAGCGGGCCGTGTAGAGGATCGACCCGTTGCGGTCCTTGAGGGTCAGGCCGGCGCGGGTCTTCTCCCGGAAGACCGCGAAGCCGCCGTACTCGACGAAGTCGGCCAGTTCGGGCGAGGTCCGCGCCTGCTGCTCGATCCGGAAGCCGTTGCCGGTGAGCGCCTCGATGGACTTCGGGATCGCGGTATAGCCGAGCCGCTCGTTGTAGGGACCCTGGGTCGGATACTTGACCAGGGTGCTGGCGCCCGGCTCGACCTGGTAGGTGAGCCTCTCGCCGTACTTGGTCAGAACCCCCGCCTGCAACCAGGAGGTCCGCATCTCCTGGTAGCCGACCCAACCGGTGCCCGTGGCTGCGGCGACAAGCACTCCACAGATCAGCCAGCGCTCCCAACCGAAGCGACGCATCAAGACATGCCTTCCCGAAACGATATTGGCACCGGCCCGAAACGATCGCCGGATCGGCTTTATCAAAAGCTAGGCTCGCGTGGTTAACAAACTGTTTTCAGCGGTACTTCCACTTCCGAAAAGGTCAGGTGTCCCCATTATGTGACACCCGATGGGTGAGACCTCCGGCCGGGCATGGAACGACTTCGGGAAGTCGATGAGCGGCATTTTAGATAAACCTGCTCACTTCGTCGGACTCACCGCGAAAGCCCCGGGTCTCTTCGGCGGCACCCCCGGACGATACAGCCATAGAGTGCGGAATTATGTGATTGCGTTCATACCCGGGCGGCCAAGGATGGGGCATGATGGCCCTCAGTTGCCCGTCGGCAGCAAGCGGGAGCGATCTCAGATCAGCCGGGACCATGACCCGGCTTCTCCGTCAGAGGAGACCCCGGATTGGACCAGGCTCCACCGTCCGTAGACACTGCCCTGGCCGCGGGCGGTGGAGCCTCGTCGATCACCGTCCGGTTTTCGCCAGCGCGGACTCCAGCGAGGCGATGAAAGCCCGGACCTTGGGCGGCACCAGCCGGGAGCTGGGATAGACGGCCCAGATGGAGATCTCCTGCGGGATCAGCGCCTCGAAATCGATCCGCACCAGGGCGCCGGAAGCGAGCTCGGTCACGACGTCCCAGCGGGACAGCAGGGCGATCCCTAGCCCGCCGATGCAGGCTTCGCGGATCGCCTCCACGCTGTTGCTGGCGAAGCGTCCCGAAATGCGGATTTCCCGTGCTTTCCCTCCGGAATCGAAGGGCCAGGACCCGGTGCCGCTCAGCACCAGGCACTCGTGCCCGGCCAGCGACTCCACCGCATGGGGAGTTCCGCGGCGCTCCAGGTAGGACGGGGCCGCGCACAGCACCCGCGTGTTCGGCGCCAGCCGGCGGGCGATCAGGGTGGACTCGCGCAGGCGCCCGATGCGGATGGCGACGTCGATCCCGGCGGCGGCGATGTCCACCACGCTGTCGGTCAGTTCCAGATCGATGCGCAGGTCCGGATTGGCGTCGAGCAGGGCCGGAACGAGCGGGGCGACCACCTTCCGGCCGAAGGAGGCCGGCGCGGTGACGCGAAGAAGGCCGCTGACCCCCTGTTCCGCCGGGGCCAGGCTGGCGCGCGCCGCTTCCTCGATCTCCAGCATGGCCTGGGCATGGGGCAGGAAGGTCTCCCCCTCGGGCGTGAGGGAAACCGACCGCGTCGTCCTGTGCATCAGGCGGACGCCGAGGCGTTCCTCCAGGGCGGCGAGGCGCCGGCTGGCGACGGTCGGGGTGACGCCGAGCCGGCGGGCCGCACCCGACAGGCTGCCGGCCGCGACCGCCTGCACCAGGACCGAGAGCTCGTCCGTTTCCATGGATTATGTCTGATTTCGATAAACCGGCTTGTCAGAATAGGGTGGTACAACGGATTCCGCCACAGTGCCATGTGAGGGGGCGAACTTCTTTGCCTCGGGGAATCCAAGCATGTCAGTCGAGTCCCTCTTCACGCCGGTCCGTGTCGGTGCCGTCAGCCTGTCCCACCGCATCGTCATGCCGCCGCTGACCCGCATGCGGTCGCGCCAACCGGGCGACGTGCCGCAGCCGATGAACGCCCAGTATTATGCGCAGCGGGCCACCCGGGGCGGACTGATCATCGCCGAGGCGACCGACGTGTCGGAACAGGCCCGGGGCTATCCCGGCGCGCCCGGCATCTATTCCGCCGAGCAGGTGCAGGGCTGGCGTCTGGTGACCGATGCCGTGCATGCCAAGGGCGGCGTGATCTTCCTCCAGGTCTGGCACACCGGCCGGATCTCGCACTCGTCCATGCAGCCGGGCGGCGTCTTGCCGGTGGCTCCCTCGGCGGTCGCCGCCGCCGGAATGCACATGACCAGGACCTTCGAGCCGGTCGCCTTCGAGACGCCCAGGGCGCTCCGCGAGGACGAGATCCCCGGCATCGTGGATGACTTCCGCCGCGCCGCGATCAACGCGCGGGAGGCCGGCTTCGACGGCATCGAGATCCACTCGGCCAACGGCTACCTGATCGACCAATTCCTCCAGACCGGCACCAACCGGCGCGAGGACCGCTACGGCGGCTCGATCGGGAACCGCGCGCGCCTGCTGCTGGAGGTCGTGGACGCCGTGAGCGCCGCCTGGAGCGCCGACCGCGTCGGCGTGCGGCTGTCCCCCTGGGGCCGCTTCAACGACATGAGCGACGAGAACCCGGGCGCCCTGTTCGACCATGTCACGACGGAACTGGGCCGGCGGGGCCTGGCCTACCTGCACCTGGTCGAGCCGCGGGCCGACCAGAACAGCGACACCAACGCGCTCGACCCCGAGGCGCCGGACGCCTCGTCGCGTTTCAAGAAGAGCTTCGGCGGCACGATCATCGCGGCCGGCGGCTTCACGCGGGAGACGGCGCCCCAGGCAATCGCCGAGGGCAAGGCCGACCTGGTGGCGTTCGGCCGCCTGTTCGTCGCCAATCCGGACCTGGTCGAACGGCTGCGGCGCGGCGCTCCGCTCAACCGCTACGACCGTCCGACCTTCTACGGCGGCGACGCGCGCGGCTACATCGACTATCCGGCGCTGGCGGACGCCTGAACGCGGACCGAGGAGAGCCGACGCAACTCCGGGGCGGTTCCGGCGGTTCTTCTGATCCAGGCAGAGCGCCTGGATCAGGCAAGACCCGTCGTCAAGGACCGAAATGGCCGGAACTGCTCCACCCCGCTGGTTTCATCCCCTCGTCGGCGCCGACCGCGCCACTCTCCGCTGGGCGCTGTCGGCCAACGGGCCGATAGCTTCCGATCGCCGGGCCGCGGTCTGGGCGACGCGGATCGGCGCCGCCTACCGCCGGCCCTTCGTGGCGTTGGAGAAGAGGCGGGTACGGCGGCGTCTGGACGAGGCCCCGCCGATGGCGCCGCCGGTCTTCATCGTCGGGCATTGGCGCAGCGGAACGACCCATCTCTACAACGTCCTCAGCCGATCGCCGCAGTGGGGATGGGTGCCGCCCTTCGCCGCCGCGCTGCCGTGGGATTTCCTGGGGATCACCGGCCCGATCCGGACCATCCTGGAAGACCACCTGCCGAGCGACCGGCTGATCGACAACATCCCCGTGACGCCCGACTCGCCGCAGGAGGACGAACTGCCGCTGGCATTGATGACCGGCGTCTCCTACTACCACGGCCTGTTCTTTCCCAGCCGGTTCGAGGAGCATTTCAACCGCGGCATCTTCTTCGACGGCTGCACGGAGGATGAGGTCGCGGAGTGGCGCGCCGCCTTCGGATATTTCCTGGCCAAGGTTTCGCTGATCCGGCCCGGACTTCCTCTGCTGCTGAAGAACCCGGTGCATTCCGCCCGCATCCCGCTGCTGCGCGCGATGTGGCCGGAGGCCAAGTTCATCCACATCCACCGCAACCCGTTCGTGGTCTATCCCTCGACGCGCCGCACCTTCGCCACGCTGCTGAACAGCTTCGCGCTGCAGGACACGTCGCGGGTGGACCTGGACCGGATCGTGCTGGACCTCTATCCGCGGCTGATGGACAGGCTGCTGGCCGACGCCTCGGCCTTGCCGGAAACCCAGTACGCCGAGATCCGCTTCGAGGATTTCGAACGGCAGCCGATCGCGGAGCTGGAGCGGGTCTACCGCACGCTCGGGCTGCCGGGGTGGCCCGACGCGGAGCGGCATTTCCAGGTCTACCTCGACGGAATACGGGGTTATGCGAAGAACCGCCACCGATATCCGCCCGAAGAGGTGGACCGGGTCGGCCGGCACTGGGGTGCCCTGATCGACCGCTGGGGCTATGCGCCGCCCGCGGGATGAAGCACCCGATGATCCGGATGCCCGATGACCTGGACGATCGGGAGGGCGCATTTCCGGCGGGACGGGGTTATCGTCCCGTCATCCTGCACAGCATCGGGCGACCGCCATGACCGACTCCCTGCTTCGCCTCCACACGGAAAACGTCCGGCCGGAATGGATCGACTATAACGGCCACATGAACGTCGCCTACTACGTGCTGGCGTTCGACCACGCGACCGATCGGCTGCTCGACCATGCGGGCCTGGGAGCGGCTTATGTGAAGGCGGAGAACCGCTCGGTGTTCGTGCTGGAGATGCATGTGACCTACGAGCGGGAGGTCAGGCAGGGCGACCCGCTGGCCTTCGGCACCCGCATCCTCGGAGTCGATGCGAAGCGCGTCCACCTGATGCACGCCATGCATCACGGCACGGAAGGATGGCTGGCGGCGACCAATGAGCTGGTGCTGATGCATGTCGATCTCGGGACCCGGCGTTCATGTCCCCTGCCGGATGCGGCGCGCCTGCTGCTGGAGGGGATCGGAGCCGCCCAGTCGGCCTTGCCCATGCCGCCGCAGGTCGGCCGCGTGATCGGCCTGGGATTCCGCAAACCGGACCATCCGCCCGCGTGATGTCGTCCGTACGATCGCCTCAATCCGAGATTAATTTGGCTTCCGGGTTTGTGTGACCTATCTAGGGCATCATGAAGCGTACCATCTCCGCCGTGCTCGCGGCAGCTCTCCTCGTGGTCTCAACCTCCAGCGCCATTGCCGACTGCACGGACCCGGCGAGCCCGGACGTCAATTGGCGGCGGTGCTATCTGGATGGACGGGATCTGCGCAACGTCAACCTGCAGGGTGCCATGCTGCGGGATGCCACCTTCCTGAGGGCGAAGCTTAGCGGCGCCGACCTGACCGGCGTGGATGCCTATCGCGCCAAGTTCTTCAGCGCGGACCTGACCGGCGCCAAGCTGGACGATGCCCGGCTGATCGAGGCCGACCTCACCCGGGCCGTGCTGACCGATGCCTCCCTGGCCGGCGCCGACCTGCGCAATGCCCGTTTCATCGACGCCAACCTGCGCAATGCCGACTTCACCGGCGCCCGGGTCCAGGGGACGCATTTCCGCAACGCCGACCTGACCGGAGCGACCTGGGTTGACGGCAGGACCTGCGCCGAATCGTCCATCGGGCAGTGCAACTGACGCAGCACACCCCGCGCCGTGGGTATCGTCGCTTGCAAGTTCCTAGCCCTTAGGTCATAGCCTACGCCGGAAGTTCAGGTTCTGGCGGAGATGGCGGCATCATGGAGCAGGCGACCAACTGGGCTGATCGGGCCATGGCGCGGATGGCCGCCGAATCGCTGCCGCCCACGCCCCAGCATTTCGCCATCTGGTACAGCTATTACAGCGGCGACCTGCCGGACCTGAACCGCGCCCTGGATAAACTGGCGGAAGCCGGGCACGGCGTCACGGCCGAGCGTCTGGCGGAACTCCACGACAGGTTCTTCAGCCTGGACCACGAGAAGCAGGCGGTCCGCGAGGCGGGCGCCCGGATCCAGGGGGCGCTGAGCCACCTGCTGGAGCTGCTGCGCGCGTCCGGCGCCGGCAGCGACCGGTACGGCAGGGCGCTCCAGCAATTCGGCGAGGATATGGAGGTGCGGGGACTGGAGCAGCTGAGCGCGCTGGTCGACGCGATCGCGGCGGAAACCCGGCTGATGGCCGAGCATAACCGCGAGCTGCACAGCCAATTGCAGTCTTCCAGCAGCCAGATGGACGAGCTGCGCCGCAACCTGGACGTCGTCCGCCAGGAGGCGATCACCGACTCCCTGACCGGGCTGTTCAACCGGCGCCTGTTCGACGCGTCGCTGGCCGAGGCCGTGGCCCGCGCGGCCCAGACCGGCCGGCCGCTGAGCCTGCTGATGACCGACATCGACCACTTCAAGCAGTTCAACGACGCCCATGGCCACACCATCGGGGACCATGTGCTCGCCCTGGTCGCGCGGACGGTCAAGGAATCGATCAGGGCGACCGACACGGCGGTCCGCTACGGCGGCGAGGAGTTCGCCGTGATCCTGCCGGACAGCCGGATGGCCGACGCGGCCAGGCTGGGAGAGCAGATCCGGAAATCCGTCGCGTCCAAGAAACTGGTCAACCGGTCGAGGAACGTGACGCTGGGCACCATCACCCTGTCGGTCGGAGTCGCCCAGCTCGCCCGCGACGAGACGCCGGCGGACCTGATCAAGCGGGCCGACGCCGCGCTCTATGACGCCAAGCAATCCGGACGCAACCGGGTCGTGGCGATCGGGAGTCGGGACAGGGATACGGGGCAGGGCGGCTAGGCCCGCACCCGGGGAAGCCGCGTGGCGCCGGTCAGGCCGGCTTGCGCGGCTTGGCGCCGCGGTTGTTGATCGCCCCCAGCAACCCGGTCGCCGGAGGTGCGGTCGGCCGGGGCGCGCGCAGCTTGGGAAGCTTCATGGTGCTGGTGGCTTCCAGGGCCGCGTCCGTGGCGTCGTCCGCGATCCGGCGCCGGACGTCGGGCTCCAGCGTCGCGAAGGCGCGCGACGCGAAGTCCATGCCGATCTGGGACCGCGTCTGCTGGACTTGGCGCAACGCCTTGGAAACCAGGGTGCACTCCAGGGAGGTCATCCCGCTGAAACGATCCAGAACGTCGGCGAGGATCCCGATGGCTTGAATCGTATGGTCGTCATCGAGGCGCAAGGACGGCATGGGCGACTCCGGTCAACAATCGCTATCTTCTAACATGGGCCGCCGGGTCCGGTCGAGGGCAACCCACCCCTTTTGAGCGCTCGGCGTACGATTGTCATCGGGGTCGCTCCAGATCATGTCAGGAACCTTCAACAAGTCCTTAAACTCGGGACCGCCGGCGGAGTATAGTCCTGCCCATGTCCGATCCATTCCACTATGACGACCCGCTGAACGACGCCGTTCCTGCGGTCTCACCGGCGACGGCCCCGGCCGCGCAACGCTTTACCTACTTCGACGGCCTGAACGAGGTTCAGCGCGAGGCGGTCGAGACGCTGGACGGCCCCGTGCTGGTCCTGGCCGGGGCCGGCACCGGCAAGACCCGCGTGCTGACGACCCGGCTGGCCCACCTGCTGATGACCCGGCGGGCGTCGCCGTTCCAGGTGCTGGCCGTGACCTTCACCAACAAGGCCGCGCGCGAGATGCGCGAGCGGGTCGGCGCGCTGATCGGCACCCCGACCGAGGGATGGTGGATGGGCACCTTCCACGCGCTCGCCGCCCGCATCCTGCGCCGGCACGCCGAGCTGGTGGGGCTGAAGGGCAACTTCACCATCCTGGACAGCGACGACCAGATCCGGCTGGTCAAGCAGCTCCTCAAGGCCGAGAACATCGACGACAAGAAATGGCCGGCGCGCGCCGTGCTCGGCGTGATAGAGCGGTGGAAGGACCGGGCGCTGACGCCGGACAAGCTGAAGCCCCAGGATGGCGGCGACATGGCGGGGGGCCGCGTGGTCCAGCTCTACCGGACCTACCAGGAACGGCTGCAGAGCCTGAACGCCTGCGATTTCGGCGACCTCCTGCTGCACAACATCACCCTGTTCCAGGCGAACCCCGAGGTGCTGGCGGAGTACCAGCAGCGTTTCCGCTACCTGCTGGTCGACGAGTACCAGGACACCAACGTCGCCCAATATCTCTGGTTGAGGCTGCTGGCCCAGAAGCACAAGAACATCTGCTGCGTCGGCGACGACGATCAATCAATCTATGGTTGGAGAGGGGCAGAGGTCGGCAACATCCTGAGGTTCGAGAACGACTTCCCCGGCGCGAAGGTGATCCGGCTGGAGCAGAACTACCGCTCCACGGGCCATATCCTGGCCGCGGCGGCCGGCGTCATCTCGAACAACCAGGGCCGCCTGGGCAAGACGCTGTGGACGCGGTCCGACCATGGCGAGCGGGTCAAGGTCAGGGCATTGTGGGACGGCGAGGAGGAGGCTCGCTGGATCGGCGAGGAGATCGAGGCGCTTCAGCGCGCCAAGGTGCCGCTGAGCCAGATCGCGGTGCTGGTCCGCGCCGGTTTCCAGACCCGCGAGTTCGAGGAGCGATTCATCACGCTGGGCCTACCGTACCGCGTCGTCGGCGGGCCGCGCTTCTACGAGCGGCAGGAGATCCGCGACGCGATGGCCTATCTGCGCATCGTCGTCCAGCCGGACGACGACCTGGCCTTCGAGCGGATCATCAACGTGCCCAAGCGCGGCGTCGGCCCCGCGACCATCCAGCAGCTCTACCAGCTCGCCCGCGCCCGGGGCATCCCGCTGACCGAGGCGACCTGGCAGCTCGTCCAGACCGACGAGCTGAAGCCCAAGATGCGGACGACGCTGCGCAACCTGATGACCGACTTCGACCGCTGGCGGACCCTCGGGGCCAGCACGCCGCACACCGAACTGGCCCAGATGGTGCTGGACGAGTCGGGCTATACCGACATGTGGAAGGTGGACAAGACGCCGGAAGCGCCGGGGCGGCTGGAGAACCTGAAGGAACTGGTCGCGGCCATGGGCGAGTTCGAGAACCTCGCCGGGTTCATGGAGCATGTCAGCCTGGTGATGGACAATGCCGAGGCCAGCGGCACCGAGATGGTCAGCGTGATGACCCTGCACGGCGCCAAGGGGCTGGAGTTCGACTATGTCTTCCTGCCCGGCTGGGAGGACGGCCTGTTCCCCAGCCAGCGCTCCATGGACGACACCGGCATCGCCGGGCTGGAGGAGGAACGCAGGCTGGCCTATGTCGGGCTGACGCGCGCGCGGCGGCGCGCCCATGTCAGCCATGCCGCCAACCGGCGGATGCACGGCTCCTGGGTCACGGCGATCCCGTCGCGCTTCGTCGGCGAACTGCCCGAACAGCACATCGAGACCGACGCGGCTCCGGGCCTGTCCGCGGCTCCGGCGCCCACCTTCGGCGGAGCGGGCGGGTTCGGGAGCAGCTTCGGCGGCTTCCGCGATTTCGGCGGCGGTTTCGGATCGAGGCCGCAGCGGCAGCCACCCGGCCCCCGAACGGGTCCGGTGATCGAGGGCAGCGCCTTCGAGGTGGCGCCCCGGAGGCGGCCGGACCAGCCGCTGAAGCGCGGCATGCGGGTGTTCCACCAGAAGTTCGGCTATGGCACCGTCAAGGCGGTCGACGGCGACAAGCTGGAGATCGACTTCGAGCAGGCCGGTACCAAGAAGGTGCTGGACAGCTTCGTGGTCCCCGCCGAGAAGGCCGGCTGATACGGTCGGGGGCGGACCTTCCGGCAGGTTTCCGTTAACGCTTCAGCAAACAAACCCGCTGTCCAATGGCCCGATCGGGATCGCCGGTCGGGCACCGGCGGCCGATCACGTCTGGTGGGCGGGGTGGATGGTCAAGAATCGCCAGATTACCTATGAGACCCTGATCTGCCGGGAGGGACGCTGGCTCATCCACTGCATCGTTCCCGAGGAGGAGGACGCGGTCGCGATCGGCCGCCATCTCCTGTCGGAGCCCGGCATCGAGGAGTTCAAGGTCGTTCGCAACCGGACCATGCTGTCCGGCTTCACCACAAAGCGGGAGATCCTCCACGAGATCCGGCCGCCTGTGAAGGAAAAGGCCATGGTGATCAAGGGCCGGATCGACCGTCCCGTGGTCTGCGAGCAGTTGGAGGACCTCTATGGCTTCCAGAGCCGGATGATCATGGGACGGCTCTTCAGGCTGTTCCTGGACAAGTACCAGATCACCGCGTCCGAACTCCTGCACAACTGGACCTACCTGCGCAAACTGTCCGAAGCGGGCAACATGATCCATGCGGCGGTCCATCAGGTCGCCATGGCGCAGGCGGACGAATTCAACATTCCGGCGAAAGACCGGATCCGTCATGTGGAGGGCCTCGTCCACCAGGCGATGAACCGGTCCCGCGACTTCTACGCCGAGCGGCGGCGCCTGCCCCGGTTCGAGACCGCCAACCTCGACCATGTCAGCCGGCGCATCCATGCCCGGTGCGGGCCGGAGAACTGGTCCTTCACGATGCTGTGCCTGCTGTCCCAGCATCTGATGGGCTACGGTTCGGTCGGGGGCAAGATGGAGATGCTTCTGACCCTGATGACGGAGGATCTGGATCCCGGCCTTAACACGCTTTTCGAAGGCGTCGTCGCGGACGCGCTGGTCGCCTCGGACATGATCAAGGACCTGCTCGGCCCCCATGCGAACCTCGCGGAGTCGCTCTGCGCCCTGGCCGATTTCCTGCACGGGCGCAGCGATCCCAAGCGGCTGAACCCGAACCTGGCCAGGATCGGCGCCTTGATCGCGCGCGGTGCCGGCGAAAGCTGCCGCCGCGTCCTGACGGAGCGCCTGCTGGCCGAGCTGAAGCGCGACCACCCGCTCGACCGGAAATGCCCCGAGGCCGACGGCGCGCTCCTGGAAAGCGTGATCGGGCACCTGCGCGGTCCCGACGGGAAACTGCTGGGCGGCGATGCCGCGGAAGCCGCCATTTCCGAGCGGCTGGTCCGGCAGCGCCAGGCTTTCCTGCGCGACCTGGGCATGGTCGAGGTCGCGGACCAGCTCCCCGGCAAGTGGAAGCCGAACGTGGTCTAGAGCTTCAGCCGATCAGTTCGATCCACCCGAGGCAGCCGATCCGACGCGTTGCGCCATGGGCGCAACCTACGACCGTCGGCCGGCATCACCTCCGTCCTGCATCGAGCCGTAGGTTGCGCCCATGGCGCAACACGGTGCGGCGACTGGAACAGCAAGGCGCGTGAACCGAAGTGGTTCAACCTGATCGGGTATAGCTCCAGGCATGTGGTCTTGGCGCGGGATCGCCGGACGGGGCGCCTTGCGCCCGCTCCGGCCATCGCCCATAAACGCGGCTTCCCTCAACGCCGGGTTTTCCGTGTCATGACCATTCCCGATCTCTGGCGCATCGCGCTCACCGTGCCCGAAAACCTGGTGGCCTTCTTCGCCGACGCCGTGGGCGACCATGCGGTCTCGGTCTCGACTTTCGAGGTCGAGGAGGGGGTGAGCTGGCTGGTCGAGGCGATCTCCCACGGGGAGCCCGACCGGGCCTGGCTGACGGCGCGGATCGCCGTCCTGGCGGAGGCGATGGGAATCGCCGAGCCCGAGATGGTGATCGAGCCGGTCCCCCAGCTCGACTGGCTCACCCGGTCGTACAAGAGCTTTCCGCCGATCCGCGCCGGGCGCTGCTTCATCTACGGTTCGCACCACGAGGGCGGGGTGCCGCCCTCCTCCGTCGGGCTGCTGGTCGACGCAGCGACCGCCTTCGGCTCCGGCGAGCATGCGACGACCTACGGCTGCCTGGTGGCTCTGGACCGGCTTTCCAGGCGTTTTCCGGTCCGGCGGGCACTCGACATGGGCTGCGGGTCGGGAATCCTGGCGCTGGCGATCGCCAAGCTCTGGCATGTCCCGGTCGTGGCTTCCGACATCGACGCTGAATCGGTGCGCGTCACCCGCCTGAACGCCAGGCGCAACCAGGTTTCGTCCCTCGTCCGGGCGGTCGGCGGCAACGGCTACAAGGTCGAGGCGGTCCGGCGGGGCCGTCCCTACGACCTGATCGCCAGCAACATCCTGGCCCGGCCGCTGGCCCGCATGGCGCCGGACCTGCGCCGCGCGCTGCGTCCCGGCGGCTACGCGGTGCTGTCGGGACTGCTGGACCGGCACGAGAACTGGGTGCTTGCCGCCCACCGGTCCCAGGGATTGCGGCTGGTCGGCCGGATTCCGGTCGGCGAGTGGCGGACCCTCGTCCTGCGCGGCTGAGGCGGGCCGGGACGTCCCGCTTCCCGCCTGCATTCGTCCTTGCGCGGCGGGGTAGGGGGTTCTAGCCTTCCGGACAGCAGGCAGTTTCGGCAACCAGAGGAAGGTTCTCCCGTGGAGGGCATCGCGACGGCTTCGGGCGAGTATGGCGGAGACGATTCCCTTGACCGGCTGCTCAGGCAGGCCGGGCTGGGCCGCTCGGCGGCGGAGATCCGGGCCTTGGTCGCCGGGGTCGTCGCGGCACCGGTGGGAGCAGATCCGGACGCCTGGCTCGAACTGCTGGGAGGGGCGCGCCTGCCGGCTGCCCTGGCCGCGGAACTGAAGGCGCTGCGGGCCGCGATGGCGGCGGAACGGCATTCCCGATCGGCCGCCGTCCCCGACCATGCCGCCCGCATCGCGGCGCTGCGGACCGAACTGTCCAGGCGCGGGTTGTCTGGGTTCGTGGTGCCCCGGTCGGACGAGCACCAGGGTGAGTATGTTCCGGCACGCGCCGAGCGGCTTGCCTGGATATCCGGGTTCACCGGCTCCGCCGGGCTGGCCGTCGTGCTGCTCGACCAGGCCGCCATCTTCGTGGACGGGCGCTATACCCTGCAGGTCCAGGCGGAGGTGTCATCGGCGCTGTTCCAGTACAAGCACCTGACCGAGGATCCCCACGCGGAATGGATCGCCGCGGCGTTGCCCCGGGGCGGCCGTCTCGGATACGATCCCTGGCTGCACACTGTCGGCTGGGTCGAGCGCCTGCGCGCCGTCATGGGGCGCGTCGGCGGAGACCTGCTGGCGTGCCCGGACAACCCCGTCGATGCGGTCTGGCCCGACCAGCCGCCGGCGCCCCTCGCTCCCGTGGTCCCCCACGACCTGCGCTTCGCCGGCAAGCCGGCGGCGGACAAGCAGGCCGACATGGCCGCGGCCCTGAAACAGGCGGGGCACGCGGCGGCGGTGCTGACGCAGCCCGACTCGATCGCCTGGTTGCTCAACATCCGCGGCGGCGACGTCCCGCACACGCCGCTCCCGCTGTCCTTCGCGATCATCGACGACGAGGGCGCCACGGATCTCTTCATCGATCGCCGCAAGCTGGTGCCCGGCCTCGAGGAGCATCTGGGAAACCGCGTGGCGATTCGCGAGCCGGACGAGTTCGGCCCGGCGCTCGACCGCTTCGGCGGCATGGCCGGCGCGAAGGTCAGGGTCGATCCGGCCTCCGCCGCGGCCTGGATCTTCGACCGGCTCCTGCTGGCCAATGCCAAGGTGGAGCGCGACTCCGATCCCGTCATGCTGCCGAAGGCGCGCAAGAACGAGGTCGAGCTGGCGGGTACCCGCGCGGCCCACGCGCGCGACGCGGTCGCGGTCACCCGCTTCCTGGCATGGCTCGCCTCGGCCGGCCCCACCGGAGAGGTCGGGGAGATCGCGGCCGCGGCCAAGCTGCTGGATCTGAGGCGCGGGGGAGGCCTGTTCCGCGACCTCAGCTTCGAGACCATCTCCGGATACGGGCCCAACGGCGCCATCGTCCATTACCGGGTATCGCCCAGGACCGAGCGCCGCTTGGTCCCGGGCAGCCTTTATCTGATCGACAGCGGCGCGCAGTACCTGGACGGCACCACCGACATCACCCGGACGATCGCCATCGGGGAGCCGACACCCGAGATGCGGGAGCGCTTCACGCTCGTGCTGAAGGGTCACATCGCCATCGCGACCGCCCGCTTCCCCAAGGGCACGACCGGGTCCCAGCTCGACAGCCTCGCCCGCCATGCCTTATGGCAGAAAGGCCTGGATTTCGACCATGGCACCGGCCACGGCGTCGGCAGCTACCTGAGCGTCCACGAGGGGCCGCAGCGGATCTCCAAGGTCGGCAACACGGTCGCGCTGGAGCCGGGCATGATCCTGTCCAACGAGCCCGGCTACTACCGGACGGGTGCTTACGGCATCAGGATCGAGAACCTGGTCGCGGTCCAGCCCTGCGCGGACCTGGAGGGCTCGGAGCGGCCCATGCTGTCGTTCGAGACGCTGACCCTGGCGCCGATCGACCTGGCGCTGGTCGAGCCGACCCTGCTGACCTCGGCGGAGATCGCCTGGCTCAACGCCTATCACGCCCGCGTCCGCGAGGCCCTGGTGCCGCAGCTCGACCCCGCGACCGCCGCCTGGCTGATCCAGGCCACGGACCCGGTCATGGCCTGACCGCCCGCGTTCCGTCGGGACGGATCCCGGTATGCGGGCCGGGTCGGCGGATGGGCATATCCGTGCCGGTTTAAACGCAATATTTACGCTCGCACAGCATGGTGGACGCTGCAGCATTCGGCCATAGCCGTCGGGTCGCATGCTGCCGCGAATTCTTCGAATGGCGGCGTCCGGATCGGCGGAGTCCGGGCGCTGCTGATGGAATGGGCGGGTTGCGGCGACCGGATGGATCGCGTGGCACGGCCATCGTCAACGGATGTATTTTGGAGCACACCATGAAGATCCTTGTGGTCGATGATTATGCAACCATGCGGCGTATCGTCCGTAACCTGCTGACCCAGATCGGCTATTCCGATATCGAGGAAGCGGGCGACGGCGTCACCGCGCTCGCCAAGCTGCGCGAGAGCAAGTTCGGCCTGGTGATCTCCGACTGGAACATGGAGCCGATGACGGGTCTTCAGCTTCTCAAGGAGATCCGCGCCGACAACAAGCTGAACGGCACGCCCTTCATCATGGTCACCGCCGAAAGCAAGACCGAGAACGTCGTCGCCGCCAAGGAAGCCGGCGTCAACAACTACATCGTCAAGCCTTTCAACGCCGACACGCTGAAGCAGAAGATCCAGTCCGTCATCGGTGGGTGACCGGAACGGATACGGGGGCGGTGGTGGACAGGCTGTTGCAGCTCACCGAAGACGAGTTCGAGCATATCGAGGATACCGTCGCGCGCACCGCGAAGGGCCGTGCCTTTCTGCGGCGCTACGCCCAGCGTGCTCAGGGCGGCGTGGCGGACGATATCCGGATCATGCTCGAACAGATGCGGTGCCTGCTGAACCAGGGCACCCCGATCTCCGGCGGAGCGTCGCATCTCGAGGTCCTGCGGCGCGAACTGCTGGAGATGGCCGGCTCGATCGAGAAGGCTCGCCGCGAGGTCGCGGCACTCCAGCCCCCGGACAGCGGCAACAACAAGATCCTGTCGGCGACGAACGAGCTGGACGCCATCGTCTCGGCGACGGAACGGGCGTCGTTCGACATCCTCAATTCCGCCGAACGCCTGATGGACCTGGGCGCCAAGCTTCGCAAGGGCGGGGCCGACCCCGATCTCTGCACCGAGGTCGAGTCGGAGGTGATGAACATCTTCACCGCCTGCTCCTTCCAGGACCTGACCGGGCAGCGCACGAGCAAGGTGGTCAATGCCTTGCGCTACATCGAGCAGCGCGTCAACGCGATGATCGCGATCTGGGGCGTGGAGGGCGTGAAGCCGGCCGACGAGGTACCCGACGTCTTCATCGACAAGCGCCCCGATGCGCACCTGCTGAACGGCCCGGCCCTGGACGGCCAGGGAGTCAGCCAGTCGGATGTCGATGCCCTCTTCGCCGATCCGCCGCCGGCACCGGCACCACCGCCGAAGCCCGCCAAGGCGGCGGTCCCGGTATCGCCGCCGCCTCCGGTTCCGGTGACGCCGCCACCCACGCACCCGCCGGCCCCTCCCGCCGTCGCGGTTCCGGCTCCGCCGAAGGCTGCGCGCAAGGCGGAGAAGGCTCCGCCGAAGCCGAAGGCCGCGGCCAAGCCGACGCCACCGCCGCCCGTCGACAAGGCGGCCAGCCCGCCGGCACCCAAACCGCCGGCTGCGCCTCCGGTAGCCAAACCACCTCCGGCACCGGAGCCGCCGGTCGTCACGGCGCCTCCGCCCACGGCACCGGCACCTCCGGCCCCTCCGCCGCCAGCACCTCCTCCGCCAGCACCTCCTCCGCCAGCACCTCCTCCGCCGCCCCCGGCCGCCGCACCCGCGCCGAAGGCGGCGCTGGACCAGTCCGCGATCGATGCCTTGTTCGGATGAGAGCGATTGACGCAGCGAGCATACTGGTTTGTGCGAGTTCAAACGATTTTAACGAAATGCGGGTAACCTGACCCGCGTACGAGGCAATTCACGGTCCCGGTACCAAGTCGAGGGCCGCAGAAATGGGAAAAGGGGCAGGGGATGATGGTCGAGACTACCGGGCGGAGCGCGCGGAAGCCTTTCATGGCGGAGTTGCAGCAAGCCCGGCGGGCCGCGGCACCCGGCGCCCCGCAGGGCGAACCCGCGGGCCTGATCTCCGGTCTGTCGTCGGACGCGGGGGTTCCGGCGGGTCCGATCTCAGTCGAGGTCGATCACACTCCCGTCCTTCGATCGATCGCGGAGCTTCATGCCAAGTTCGACCGGTTCATGAGCAGCGACCGGACCGACATCGAGCAGATCCAGGTCGAGATCGCCGACATTTCCGGCCGGATCAAGGCGACCAAGGCGGAAATGGCGGCACTCCGCCATCCCCTGGCCAGCGAAGACAAGTTCCAGCAGGCGTCCGAAGAGCTGAGCGCCGTGGTGAGCGCCACGGAGGCGGCGACCAACACGATCATCTCCTGCACGGAGGAGATCGAGGAGATCGTCCAGGAACTGAGGGCGCAGCTGCCCGATGGCTACCAGTCGAGCCGCGTCAACGACATGAACGAAATGATCGTCCGGATCTTCGAAGCCTGCAACTTCCAGGATCTGACGGGGCAGCGCATCACCAAGGTGGTCCGCGCACTCTCCTTCATCGAGGAGCGGGTAGATGCCATGATGGGCGTCTGGCACAAGCGCGAGTTCGAGACCATGCCGCTGCCCCCCGGCATCGCCGCCAAGGACGGCGACCTGGAACTTCACGGGCCGAACAAGGTCGATCCCAACAAGGGCATGATCAGCCAGGCGGACATTGACGCGCTGTTCGGGTGATTGGCGCGCGAGTTTTTCGGGCACGACTTTCCCGTTGGTGACGGGCCATTATCATAGTACAAAAGATATACCTATATCGTTTCAGGTATATCGTGTCCGTCGTACGTGCTTATCTCCGGTCGCTTCATGAAATTCGTTCCCTGCGGGCCGGCACTGGGGAGCGGTCTTACTATCCGGCGCTCCAGTCGCTGCTGAACGCCATAGGCGAGCAGAGGCGGCCTCGCGTGCTCTGCATCCAGGAACTCGCCGACCAAGGGGCCGGCCATCCCGATTTCGGCCTGTACAGCGCGACCCAGCTTCCTGCCCGGCAGGGCGAGCCGAGGCCGGGGACCTTGCCGGAACGCGGCGTCATCGAGGCCAAGCCGCCCCATGTCGCCGTCCACACGATCGCCGTGAGCCGGCAGGTCCAGGATTACTGGTCCCGCTACGGGCTCGTGCTCGTCACCAACTTCCGGGCCTTCCTGATCGTCGGCCGCGACCAGTTCGGCCACATGGTCAGGCTGGAGGAATTCACCCTGGCGGACAGCGATGCGGGGTTATGGGACTTGGCGGCGCAGCCGGCCCGGCTCAGCGAGGAACTGGAGACTCGGTGCGGGGAGTTCCTGATCCGGGCGCTGCTGCACAATGCTCCCCTGTCCCAGCCCAAGGACGTGGCCTGGTTCCTGGCGTCCTACGCGCGCGATGCGCTGGCGCGGCTGGAAGGGGCGAACGCGGGAACGGGTCAGTCCCTGGGGCGGCTGGACTCCGTGCGCGGCGCGCTGGAGGAGGCGCTGGGGATCACCTTCGGTGACGCCAAGGGCATTCATTTCTTCCATTCCACCCTGGTGCAGACCCTGTTCTACGGCCTGTTCTCGGCCTGGGTACTGTGGTGCAGGCAACATACCGACCTCCAAGCCCGCAAGGGGTTTTCCGCCAATGGGGCGGCATGGCATCTCCGGCTTCCGGTCCTGCGCGGCCTGTTCGAAGCGGTCAACACGCCAGGCGCGCTGGGGCCGCTGTGCCTGGACGAGGTCCTGGAATGGGCGGCGGGCACCCTGCGGCGGGTGGACGACGCCGCGTTCTTCAGCCGCTTCCGGCAGGACAGCGCGGTGCAGTACTTCTACGAGCCGTTCCTGGAAGCGTTCGATCCGGAACTGCGCCGGCAACTCGGCGTCTGGTACACCCCTCCTGAGGTCGTCGACTACATGGTCGAGCGGGTGGACCAGGTCCTGCGCCGGGATCTGAACCTGGCGCGCGGTCTTGCCGACGAAAGGGTGGTCGTGCTGGACCCCTGTTGCGGCACCGGTTCCTACCTTGTCTCGGTGCTGAACCGCATCGCCCGGACCCTCAGGGAAGAAGGCGAGGATGCCCTGGTCGGATCCTTCGTGAAGGAGGCGGCGATCCGGCGCATCCACGGCTTCGAGATCCTGCCTGCTCCCTTCGTCGTCGCGCACCTCCAGATGGCATTGATGCTCGAAGCCTTCGGCGCGCCGCTGGCGGCGGAGGGGTCGGCGACGTGGGAGCGGGCGGAATGGCCGAGCATCCGCCTGACCAATGCCCTGACCGGCTGGGACCCGGCCGCCGACGGCGAGGACTATCTGGCGCTGCCGGACCTTCAGAACGAGATGGACGCCGCGCGCCGGGTCAAGCGCGACGACGAGATACTGGTCGTCCTGGGCAACCCGCCCTACAACGGCTTCGCGGGCATCGGCGAGTCCGACGAGGAGCGCGGACTGACCCAGGCGTACCGGCAGACCCGCCGGGTCCGCCCGCCCGAGGGGCAGGGGCTGAACGACCTGTATGTCCGTTTCTTCCGCATCGCCGAGCGCCGGATCGCCGAACAGACCGGGCGGGGCGTGGTCTGTTTTATCACCAACTATTCCTGGCTCGATGGGCTCAGCTTCACGGGCATGCGCGAGCGGTACATGGAGGTGTTCGACCGTATCTGGATCGATTGCCTGAACGGCGACAAGTTCAAGACCGGCAAGGTGGCTCCGGACGGCCGGCCGGACCCCAGCATCTTCTCCACCGAGCGGAACCGCGAAGGCATCCAGATCGGCACGGCCGTGGCGCTTCTGGTGAGGCGCGACGACCCGTCGCCGGATGGTCGCGGGCGAGCCCCGGCGGAGATCGCGTTCCGGCATTTCTGGGGCCGCGACAAGCGCGAGGAACTGCGCATCCTGGCCGAGGGAGGCGACGGCCCGGCCTATGAGCCGGTGAGGCCGGCCCTGGATCTCGGATTGCCCATGATGCCGACGGCCTCGGCGGCGGATTACTTCGACTGGCCGTCGCTGGTGGAACTCATGCCGACGTCTTTTCCGGGCGTGAAGACCAGCCGCGACGACTTCCTGGTCGCCATCGACCGGGAAAAACTGGTCGAGCGGCTGACGGTGTATTTCGATCGCGGTTTGAGCAAGGGACTGTCGGGAATTCCGTGCTTGGCGGGGCGGGTTCAGTATCAGGCGGTCATCGCCTTTGCGAACCGGTCGCCGAAGATGACAGCCATCTGGGCTTTGGCGGCCGTCCATTCCCGGGGCGGCATCTTCCAGTCTTTCTCCGCGCGGTTCAAGACGAGAAACAGGAGCTTCAGCGCGGCCTCGTCATTGGGGAAATGCCCCCTGGCCCGGACCGCCCGGCGCAGCTTTGAGTTCAACGCTTCAATGGCATTGGTCGTGTAAAGGATGCGCCGGACCTCGCGCGGGAAGGCAAAGAAGGGGATGACCTCCGGCCACGCCCGCCGCCAAGCCTTGCCGATGGCCGCGTATTTTTCGCCCCAAGGCCCGGTCTCAAAGGCGCTCAGAGCCATCTCGGCGGCCTTGTCGTCGACAGCGTCGTAGACCGTCTTCAGGGCGGCGGCGATGGCCTTGCGGTCCTTCCAGGACGCGAACTCCATGCTGTGGCGCAGCAGATGAACGACGCAAGTCTGAACAATCGTCTCCGGATAGGCAGCCGCGATCGCCTCGGGAAAGCCTTTCAGCCCATCGACGACGGCCAGCAGGATGTCCTCCACACCCCGGTTCTTCAACTCGTTCAGGACGCGCAGCCAGAACTTGGCGCCCTCGTTCTGTTCGATCCACAGGCCCAGCACCTCCTTGGCGCCGTCGGCCCGCACGCCGATGGCGACATGGATGGCCTTGTTGCGGACCAGACCTTCGTCGCGGATCTTGACCCGGATGGCATCCAGGAACACCAGGGGGTAGATCGCCTCCAGCGGCCGGTTCTGCCAGGCCGTCACCTCCTCGATCACGGCGTCCGTCACCGTGGAGATCAGGTCGGCCGACACCTCGATGCCATAGAGCTCCCGCAGGTGTCCCGTGATCTCCCGGGTTGACATGCCGCGTGCGTACATTGAGATGATCTTCTCGTCGAAGCCGGGGAAGCGCCGCTGGTATTTGCCGATCAGCGCCGGATCGAACGTCCCCGACCGATCGCGGGGAATGGACAGACCCATCGAGCCGCCATCGGTCAGCACCGTCTTGTGGCCGTAACCGTTGCGACGGTTGCCGCTCTCATCTCCAGCCAGATGATGATCCAGCTCCGCCTTCAGCGCCCGCTCCGTCAGCGCCTTCTTCAGCTGGTCGAGCAGGCCGTTCTGGTCGAATGCCGTCTTCGCATCGGCTCCAGCCAGCAGCTGGTCAAGGATCGCGTCAGGGATAACAGGATCTTTGCGTCGGGCCATTCAGGGTCTCCTTCTGTTTCAGGATAACCCCGCCAAGCACGAAATTCCCGATAGTCCCTTGAGCAATGGCACCGTGCGGGAACATTATCCGGAAATCATGACGAGCGGGAACCGCTTCGACGCAGAGGCGACTCGCTCATATTTGGTCGCCAGGGGAATGTTGACTGAGAACATCATGCGATATTGTTACCGGCCTTTCGATATCCGGTGGATCTACTGGGAGCCTGAAACAAAATTGTTGGATGAGAAACGTGCAGAATACATGAAAGATATATCGGATAAGAACCATTGGTTAGAACTTCGCGAAAAACAGACTAAAAGCAACTTCGATCGAGGATACGTTGTTCAAGCTTTGGCCGACAACATGGGCAACGGGCTTTCGAGTTACTTTCCGCTTTATATCCAAGACGGCAGCTTGTATGCCAATCAGGAGATCGGTTCGTCTCAGACATACCGTAAAGATCCCGTTGCATCGGTGCTCGGTTCATCTTCGCAGGGCCAATCAACCTTAAGGTGTAATGTAACGGGGCGGGCTGAAAAATACCTCCATGCCGTAGGTTGCCCTGCGAATGACATGTTCTTTCATGTGGTCGGGATACTCAATTGTAACCTCTACCGAACACAAAACGCTGATCCTCTCCGTCTTGACTGGCCGCGGATTCCGCTTCCTCAGTCGGCTGATTTGATTTCTGCATCCGCTCAATTGGGGCGCAAAGTTGCGGATTTGCACAATCCCGCAGTTCACATCGATGGCGTTTCCTCCGGAAAAGTAGCGCTGGAGCTGCGCTCGATCGGCACGTTGCGCAGACTGGGCGACGGTCCCCTGGATCTCGGCCTTACCGCCCGCTGGGGCTATGCGGGCCAGAAGGGCGTCACCATGCCGGGGCGGGGCGACGCGCGGGAGCGGGAATTCTCCGACGACGAGATGGCGGCGCTCACCGAAGCGGCGGCCGTGCGGGGCCTGCTGCCCGGCGACCTTACGGCGCTGCTGGGCGGGTCCACCTACGATATCTTCCTGAACGGGACCGCCTACTGGTCGAACGTTCCCGCGCGTGTCTGGAACTACACGATCGGCGGCTATCAGGTGATCAAGAAGTGGCTGAGCTACCGGGAGCAGGCCCTGCTCGGACGTCCCTTGAAACCGGAGGAGGCCCGTTACGTGACCGAAGTGATACGGCGGATCGCGGCGCTGCTCCTGCTGGAACCGGCCCTGGACGACAATTACCGCGCGGTCGCCGCCGCCGCCCGCCGCTGGACCGAGTAACTTCATGGGTCGGGGCTGGTCACGGCTGCTGACCGGGGCTCCCCGGCCGCTCCGGCTGGGCGACATGTTCCGGGTCGGGCATGGGTTTCCCCGCCGCCGCGTCGATGAGGACGAGATCGACTTCCTGCGGGTGCATTACGAGACGGATTGCCCCGGTCTCGGCCATGTGGTCGAGATCGTCGACGACGGCATGATCTTCGAACTGTGGGGCCATCTCTTCACGACGTCCGAACCGCCAGCCTCCTCCCGGATCCGGCCGCTCAACCGGCTCGGACGGCTCCTGGCGCCAGAACGTGCGGGAGAATTCATCCTGCGCCGGGAGGTCCGCAGGCATCAGGTCACGATGGATCCCGCGCCGCGACGCTCCAGGCAGTGGCTTGTCCGGACATGGCTTCGCCGCACCCGCGGAGAACTTCCCATCCTGGAGGCCCTGGGCGGACGCATCCACCCTCCCGTCCGCCGCTGGCTCAAGGCCTGGACCTTCCGGCGGTTGCGGCGGCTGGGCGTCATGCCGCCCCATTCCGGCTTCCTAGATCACGGCATGCTGATCGACCGGATCGGCGCCACGGTCGAACTGACCTATGCCGGACGCGAACGCACCCTCTGGCTCGACCATATCCTCCTGCACAAGAACCATTCCATCCATCTGACCGGAATCGACCTGGAGATCGACGAGAAGCGGACGTTCCGCCTGGACAGGGTACAGGAATTGGTGCTTCCCGGAGTCGGATCGGTCAGGGACGAAGACCTGTACTGGGAACTGAACGCCCTGCTCTCGTCCCGGGAAAGCTGGCTTCGGCACTGGAACCGGCGCCAAGGCGAACTGGGGCGTCCGCCGGGGCCGCCGATCGGACCCGTCGGGCGTGCAGTGACGCGGGGGATGGCCCTGGCCGGCGCCCTGGCGCGCTCCTGCTCGCCCGAGGTGCTGTCGCGGGCCATCCGTTCGGCGGTCGGCAAGGCCAGGAGATGGCTGGCCGGAACCATCGGGTGGCGGCTGCGGGTTCTCCGGGAAGTCCGCCGCCGTCCGGTTCGGGCCGTGGTTCGGCGATCCCTTCCGGCGGCCGGCATGCCGGCTTGGAGACGGCGGTTGCTTCGGGCCGTCGAAACCCTCGAGGCCGGGGGCCGGGAACAGATCACCTGCCTGCTGCCCCTCGGCAGGCTGATGGATGATCCTGCCCTGGGGCACGCTTTCCTCAGGCATCTCGCCCGCGTGACGCTGACCGAGGCGATCCTTGATCCCCATGGGCATCCCCTGGCGCCGCGACTGCTGACCGAGGCGCTGATGCTGTCTTCCGGCATGCCACGCCCGGTCTCGGAGATCGAGTGCGAGAAGGCCCGGTCGCTCTTGCGGCGGGTCCGGGACTTGCAGCCGGGCTGGAGGAGGAAGGGACTCCCCACCGCTTGTCAATGATCCGAGTAGTGTCTGGGGGTGCCCCTTACGTCCGATGATTATGGTTCCCGACGGCCCGACACGCGTCAAGCCTGACCCTGCGGGTCACCGCCGATGGCGGCACGGGCTTGACTCGTGCCGTTCCGCCGGAAGCGCCGCCTCCATCGGATGTAAGGGACAGTATCACCTCCGCCCAGTTTCAGAGGCTTGCTTCAGGCGGCTTGGCGTGTCCGCCCGGCGCGTTGCGGGTCGTACAAGCCGCGGCCACGCAACATGGCGCAAGCGGTTTCCAGCAGCCGGTCGCCGACCGTGCGCAACGCCCGGCCATGACTGTGGCCGGCTTTGCGCAGGGCTTGATAGCGCACCTTGCAGGTGGCGTCGCATTGGACCGCGACACGGCTCCAATGATAGACTGCGTCGCGCAGACGCTGGCAACAGGCCTGACGCATCAGCACGATGCAACTCTTGCCACTACGCCGGGTCACCGGCGCCACGCCGGCCAGCGCCCGCAGGGCTTGATGGTCACCCGCCTTCAGGGGCTCGCCGGCCTCGACCAGCAGAGTGGCGCAGACGATCCTCCCAACCCCCGGCAAGGAGCGCAGGATCGTCACGTCGCTCTGCTGTGGCGGCTGCCCCGGCACCGCCTCCGGTTCCTCTGGAGAGGCCGCCAACTCGGTCAGGATCTGGTCGACCCGCCGCTCGGCCGCCGAGATCTGGCGGTTGACGAGGCGCAGCCGGTCGCGCAAAGCGCCGACATGGGCGCTCGCCGCCTCGACCGTGCCGGACGCCACCGTCAGCGCCGGACGACGCAGGCGTCGCACCACTTCGGCGGCGTCGAGCCGGCGAATCCGATGCTTCCTCAGCAGCTTGGCGATCGTGCTCTCGCGCACCCGGCGCGCCTTGGCCGGCGTTGGCGCCAGCGCCCAAAGATCCAGCAACCATGCCGCCGACAGATCGTCGGATAGGTCCAGAATCTGCGGGTAATAGCGCCAGAGCTGCTCGCGCATCCGATTGGTCAGGCGAACGCGCTCGTGCTTACACTCCTCGGTCATGCGCAGCCGTTCGCGCAGTTCGATCATTCTGGGCTCATCCCGCCTCAGGCGCCGGAAGCAGCGGGTATCGGTGCGCAGGCTGTCGCCCAACACCCGGGCATCGCGCCGGTCGTCCTTGGCTCCGGAAACTGAAAATCGGTCCCGGAAGCGGTCGAGTTGCTTGGGATTGATGGCGTGCACCGCGAAGCCGCGTTCCATCAGGCTCTCCACGACCGGACCGTGGGGCAGTTCGATGCCAATGCCGATGCGTTCCGGAGCGGCGCCCGTGGTCTCGATCAGCCAAGCCGCCAGACCGGCCAGTTCCTCGCCACTGTGGCGCACCGCGCGCTCCCCGCGTACCACGCCACGATCATCGACCAGGCAGACCTGATGAACCTCGCTCGCCCAGTCGATGCCGACATACCAGTCGAACATCTCACTCATTCAAGGGCTCCCATCCAAATGGGCCGCCGCAGCCTGGATCCACCCCTGTACTGGCGCTCGCTTGGCGCTGACTCCCCACTGGGCCTCAGCCGCGGCCTTGAACCGCCCCGGGATTCCCGGAGGCCGATTTAGTTGAGTCACGCCGCTATGGCGACGTCCTCGGTTTGAGCATAGTAGCGCGCTTCGGCCTCGGCGGGCGGGATATTGCCGATGGGCTCGAGCAGGCGCCGGTGGTTGAACCAGTCCACCCATTCCAGGGTGGCGAACTCGACGGCTTCCAGGGTGCGCCACGGTCCGCGGCGCCGGATCACCTCGGTCTTGTAGAGGCCGTTGATCGTCTCGGCCAAGGCATTGTCATAGGAATCGCCAACGCTTCCCACGGAGGGCTCGACGCCAGCGTCGGTGAGACGCTCGGTGTACTTGATAGCGACATATTGCGACCCGCGATCGGAATGATGAATGAGACCGCTGCCTTTGGCAGGTCGGCGGTCGTGAAGCGCCTGCTCCAGGGCATCCAGCACGAAGCCGGCGTGGGCGGTGCTGGAGACCCGCCAGCCGACGATCCGCCGGGCAAAGGCGTCGATGACGAAGGCCACGTAGACGAAGCCCTGCCAAGTCGCCACATACGTGAAATCCGCCAGCCACAGGGTGTTCGGGCGGGGCGCCCGGAACTGACGGTTCACCCGGTCGAGCGGACACGGCGCCGCCAGGTCGCTTATCGTCGTCCGTACCGTCTTGCCGCGTGTCACCCCCTTCAGCCCCATACGCCGCATCAGGCGGGCTACCGTGCAACGCGCCACGGCAAGGCCTTCCCGCCGCAACTGCCGCCAGACCTTCCGGACCCCGTAGACCTGGAAATTCTCATCCCAGATCCGCCGGATAACCACGCTTATCTCGGCATCGCTTCGCCAGCGGGCCGGCGCCTTTGACGGGTCAGTCCGCCGGGCGGCATGGGCGCGGTAGGTCGACGGGGCGATCGGCAGCACCTTGCAGATCGGCTCGACCCCGTGGACGGCGCGCTGCTCGTCGATGAAGGCGATCATTTCCGGAACGGGCGGTCGAGCTCCGCCTGGGCGAAATACGCCGATGCCTTGCGAAGGATCTCGTTTGCCTGGCGCAGCTCACGGACTTCGCGCTCCAGCGCCTTGATCCGCTCCTGCTCGTCCGTTGTCGGACCAGGCCGCTTGCCCTGGTCGCGCTCGGCCTGCCGGACCCAGCCCCGCAGCGTCTCCGCCGTGCAGCCGATCTTGGTCGCGATCGAGCTGATCGCCGCCCACTGCGACGCGTGCTCGCCTTCGTGCTCGAACACCATCCGAACCGCGCGTTCGCGGACTTCAGGGGCGTACTTGGGTGATGCCTGTTTCGTCATGATGACCCCAGTCTCTCAAGAAATGGGGCCTCCGGTAAACCCGGCGCGGTTCACCTGCCGCCGGGGCACGCGTCCCCCCCAGGTGTTCGTGACACAGGGGGCAAAAGGTTGCTCCCGGCGGATCGGCCCGATCAGTCAACGGCGCTATGATACCGCTGACCATTCGACCCGTGAAGGGTACAGGGGGCTATGCCGGGCATCGTCCGGGCAAGGACAACCGGCTGGTGCTTTGCGACTGTTATCTCAATGCGCTTTATGCGAACGAATGGTCGTTCGAGAGGCAGGAGATCGGCGGCGAATGGTTCGAATTCCCGGTGGATGCTCCCCTTCGCCGCTACCGTTACCGCACCGTCGCCCACTTCGTCGCACGGTGGGAGAACTCCCGCTATCGCCTAGACCGCACGTCCATACCGCGGATCTGCATGATCATCGACTGGTGGGACGCCGCCCTGGACCGCCCCTCCGACTCGGTCGGGTGAGGATTGTGCGGCCACGGAACCGCGGAAGGCAGCTGTCCATCAATCGGTCCTGCGCGGCGCGAAGACCGCTTTCAGGCTGGCTGTGTCGAGGATGCGGTCGGCCCACAGGTCCAGATCGTCGTCGGGTGCCCGGAGCACGCAGTGGAGAGTAGTCTCCGGCAAGTTTCCGAAGCGGCGGCGAAGCTGGCGCAACAGGATTTCGGCCTTGCCCTCGGCTCTACCCTCGGCCTTGCCCTCGGCCTTGCCTTCGGCTCTACCCTCCGCCTTTCCCTGGACCCTGCCGATCTGGATGCCTTCGGCCATCCATTGTTCCGACGCGATGGACATGACCCTCTCCTCCTGGCCCGGCAGGATCTCTCCGAGCATCCTGCTCAGCAGCCTTCGAAATCCCCTACACTGCAGAAGCCATCAAGCTTGGCTGAGCATTGGTCCGTCAATTAATTCTGCGCGGCGCGAAGATCGCCTCCAGATTCGACGCATCGAAGATGCGATCGGCCCACAGGTTCAGATCGTCGTCGGTTGCCTTGAGCACATGCTGAACCGTAATCTCCGGCAAGGTTCCGAAGCGGCGACGAAGCTGGCGCAACAGGATCTCGGCCTTGCCCTCGGCTCTTCCCTCAGCTCTTCCCTCGGCCTTGCCCTGAACCCTGCCGATCTGGATGCCTTCGGCCATCCATTGTTCCGACGCGATGGACATAACCCTCTCCTCCTGGCCCGGCAGGATCTCTCCGAGCACCTCTCTCAGCAGCCCCGGCGGTATCTCGTTGGGCTCGGCGACAATGTAGCGCACGAGGGTTATCAAGTCATCGACGCTGAGGGCCGCCGCCGCGCGGCCGAGCGTCAGCAGCTTGGTCCGCAGGTCGCCGTTTCCATCCCCGTGCTTGAGGATCAACAAACCGATCCTCAGGGCCTTCTGGCGGGACAGGACGGCGTCGTCGATGCGGCCCAGGTCGGCCAGGGAGTAGCGGAAATCGACAACGTGGGGCCGCAGCGCCTCGTCGTCGAAATCGAGTGCGTCGGCGAAGCTGAGCGGCACCTGCCACTCGGACCGTCCGTGATAGACCACCAGCGGCATGATCAGCGGCAGGCGCCGCCGTCCGTCGTCAGCGCTGGCGCCGGCGTGCCGCAGCCACCATTCCCAGATCCGGACCATGTATACCAGGAGCTGCAGCCCGACGTCGGGATCGGGAGAGGACTTGTGCTCGACCAGGACGAAGATGAAGGCGTGCCTGCCGTCCCGGATGCGGACCCGATAGAGACGGTCGGTGCGATACTCCCGCAGTTCGCCGTCGACGAACGACGTGTTCACCAACTCCGGCGCGTCCGGCCCGAGCCGGTCGGCGACCTCGGCCGGCAGCCTTTCCTTCAGCAGTGTACCGGCGGCGCCCGGCTGGTCGAGCAGGAGCTTGAAGAACTGGTCGTGGCGCCGGATGATGCGGGGTGACATGGGGTGGTTGCCGCCGTATGCGAAGGAATACTTCCCTTACGCGCAGCGGCGGCAACTACGCAAGCATGCCGGGCACCCGGCCCGGCCTCCCGGCCTGCGGCATCTTCACACCGTCAGGTACCGTCTTACTTCGGTTTCCACCATGCCGGCCTTGGGGCCGGCCAGCACCACCTCGCCGCGGTCCATCACGGCGAAGTGGTCGGCGAGGTCGCGGGCGAACTCGAAATACTGTTCGACCAGCAGGATCGCCATGTCGCCGCGATCGCCGAGCTTCCGGATCACCGCCTCGATCAGCTTGATGATGGAGGGCTGGATGCCTTCGGTCGGCTCGTCCAGGATCATCAGGCGCGGGCGGGTGACCAGGGCGCGGGCGATGGCGAGTTGCTGCTGCTGTCCGCCGGACAGATCGCCGCCGCGCCGGTTCAGCATGGTCTTGAGCACGGGGAACAGCTCGAAGATCTCGTCCGGGATCGTGCGGTCCTTGCGAGGCAGGGGAGCGAAGCCGGTCTGGAGGTTTTCCAGCACGGACAGCCGGGGAAAGATCTCGCGCCCCTGGGGCACATAGGCGATGCCGCGCCGGGCGCGGTCGTGCGGCGACAGGCGGGCGATGTCCTGTCCCTCCCACAGGATACGGCCGTGGCGGATCGGCTCCAGCCCCAGCACCGCGCGCAGCAGGCTGGTCTTGCCCACGCCGTTGCGCCCGAGCAGGCAGGTGACGGCGCCTTTCGGAGCGTTCAGCCCGACCCGGCGCAGGATATGGCTGGCGCCGTAATAGAGGTCCACGTCTTCGACGGTCAGCATCGTTTCAGCGCCCCAGATAGACTTCGATGACGCGATGGTCGGCCTGCACGGTGTCGATCGACCCTTCGGCCAGGACCGATCCCTCGTGCAGGACCGTCACCTTGGCGCCCAGCGCCCGGACGAACTCCATGTCGTGCTCGACCACCACGACGGAGCGTTCCCGCGCGATGTCGAGCAGCAGGCGGGCGGTCGTCTCGGTCTCGTGGTCGGTCATGCCGGCGACCGGTTCGTCCAGCAGCAGGAGCTGGCCCTCCTGCATCAGGAGCATGCCGATCTCCAGCCACTGCTTCTGGCCGTGGCTGAGCGCGCCGGCCTTCTCCGTCCGGCGGTCGCCTAGCCCGATCACCCCCAGGATCTCGTCGATCCGGCGGGCCTGCTGCCCGGTCAGATGGAAGAACAGGGTGGCGAAGGTGCCCCGATCGGTCTTGAGCGCCAGCTCCAGGTTCTCGAACACGGTCAGGTGCTCGAACACCGTGGGTTTCTGGAACTTGCGGCCGATGCCCAGGTTGGCGATCGCCGCCTCGTCCAGCCTTGTCAGGTCGACAGTGCCGTTGAACAGCACGTCGCCGGTGTTCGGCTTGGTCTTGCCGGTGATGACGTCCATCATGGTCGTCTTGCCGGCGCCGTTCGGGCCGATGATGGTGCGCATCTCGCCCTTGTCGATGACCAGGCTCAGGCTGTTCAGCGCCTTGAACCCGTCGAAGCTGACCGAGACGCCGTCCAGGTACAGGATCGAGCCGGCCGGCTGGCGGACGGTGCGGACCGGCGTCGCCTCGACCGGCAGGGCCAGTTCAGCGGCGTCAGGCGCCGTGCTTGCTCGCAGCATTGCCGCCGATCTCCTTGGATGCCGAAGTGGTTTTCAGGGCGATCCTGTCCCTGAGCTGGCCCGCCAGCCCGACGATCCCGCGCGGCAGGAACAGGGTGCAGACGATGAAGAGGGCGCCCAGGAAGAACAGCCAGAATTCGGGCGCCGCGCCGGTGAAGAAGCTTTTGGCGCCGTTGACCGTGAAGGCGCCGAGGATCGCGCCGAACAGCGTGCCGCGCCCGCCGACCGCGACCCAGACCGCGATCTCGATCGAGTTGCCGGGCGAGAACTCCGACGGGTTGATGATGCCGACCTGCGGCACGTACAGCGCTCCGGCGACCCCAGCCAGCATGGCAGACACGGTGAACACGAACAGCTTGGCGTTGGTCACCGAATAGCCCAGGAAGCGGACGCGGCTTTCCGCGTCGCGGATCGCCATGAGCACACGGCCCAGCTTGGACGTGACGATGAAGCGGCTGATCAGGTAGCCCAGCGCCAGCACCAGGGCGGACGCGACGTACAGCCCGATCCGGGTTCCCTGGTCCTGGATATTGTAGCCCAGGATCTCCTTGAAGTCGGTCAGGCCGTTGTTGCCGCCGAAACCCATCTCGTTGCGGAAGAAGGCCAGCATCAGGGCGAACACCATCGCCTGGGTGATGATCGAGAAATAAACGCCGGTGATGCGCGACCGGAAGGTCAGCCAGCCCAGCGCGAAGGCCAGCAGGCCGGGCACGGCCATCACCATCAGCATGGCGAACCAGAATTGGTCGAACCCCCACCAGTACCAGGGCAGCTCGCTCCAGTTCAGGAACACCATGAAGTCGGGAAGCTCGGCATTGCCGTAGACTCCCCGGGTACCGATCTGGCGCATCAGGTACATGCCCATGCAGTAGCCGCCGAGCGCGAAGAACGCGCCGTGGCCCAGGCTGAGCGCCCCGGCATAGCCCCAGATCAGGTCCAGGCTGAGGGCCAGCAGGGCGAAGCACAGGTACTTGCCGAGCAGGCTCAGCATGTATGTGGGAACGTGGAACGGGCTTTCCGGCGGCAATGCCAGGTTCAGCACCGGCACCAGCACGACGGTGAGCGCCAGGAGGATCAGGAAGACCTGCCAGCCGCGGCGGGATTCCAGGGTCGCGAGACGCGACATCAGCAGCATGGCTTCAGGCCTCCGCGGCGCGGCCCTTGAGCGCGAACAGGCCGCGCGGGCGTTTCTGGATGAACAGGATGATGAAGACCAGGATCAGGATCTTGCCGAGCATGGCGCCGGCATAGGGTTCGAGGAACTTGTTGAAGATGCCCAGCGTCATGGCGCCGGCCAGCACGCCCCACAGGCTGCCGACCCCGCCGAACACGACCACCATGAAGCTGTCCACGATATAGCCCTGGCCCAGGTTGGGGCTGACATTGCCGATCTGGCTGAGCGCGACGCCGGCCACCCCGGCGATACCGGAGCCGAGGCCGAAGGTCAGGGCATCGACCCAGCCGGTGCGGATGCCCATGGCCGACGCCATGTTCCGGTTCTGCGTCACCGCGCGCATCTGCAAGCCGAAGGGCGTGTAGCGCAGCAGCGCCGCCAGCCCCGCCAGGACCGCGATGGCGAACAGGATGATCGCGATTCGATTGTAGGTCAGCACCATGCCGGGCATCGCCTCCCAGGCGCCGGTCATCCAGCCCGGGTTGGAGACCTCCTTGTTCGGTGCGCCGAAGATCGCGCGCACGGCCTGCTGGAGCATCAGGCTGATGCCCCAGGTCGCCAAAAGCGTCTCCAGCGGCCGCCCGTACAGGAATCGTATGATGCCGCGCTCCATCACGACGCCGACGGCGCCCGCCACCAGGAAGGCGGCCGGGATGGAGACGATCAGGTACAGGCCGAAGAAGTCGGCGGGAATCCATTCGCGGAAAAGCTGCTGCACCACGACGGTGGTATAGGCGCCCAGCATGATCATCTCGCCATGGGCCATGTTGATCACACCCATCACGCCGAAGGTGATGGCGAGGCCGATCGCGGCGAGCAGCAGGACCGAGCCCAGGCTGATCCCCTGGAACAGGTTGAGTGCAAGCTCGGTCATGGCCAGGCGCGTGTCGATCCGGGCCAGCAGGTCGGTCGCGGCGGCGCGCACCCGGGCATCCGGCTCGGCGAAGCTGCCATCGCCGTTGACGGCGGCCAGCGGGGTCACCAGCGCGCGCACCTCGGGGGTCAGCCGCCGGGACAGGTCGTTGACCGCGGCCAGCCGCTCCTCCGGGTCGGGGCTGCCCAGGCTCATCTTGGCGAAGGTCAGCGCCATGGCGGCGCGAACGTCCTCGACCGTCTCGCGGGCCAGCGCCTCGCGGAGCAGCGCCGCGGCCTCGGGCGTGCGGTCCCTGGCCATGGTCTCGGCGGCGGCGAGCCGCTTGGCCGGATCGGGGTTGTTGATCTGCAGCCGGCCGATGGCGCCGGCCAGCGCGGTGCGCAGCGCGTTGTTCACGTTGATGCGGGTCAGGTCGCGGCTCGATGCGGTTCCCAGGGACTCGCCGGTGACGGCGTCGGTCAGGGCGATGTCGCGCCCGGAGCCGCCGATCACCAGCCGGCCGTCGTCCTTGCGGGTGTAGAGACGGTTGTCGGACATGGCCTGGAGGACCGGCGTCGCGCGATCGTCGCCCAGCCGCGCCAGCGCTTCGATGGCGGCCACTTTCTCGGCGAAACCCGGGGCGGCCAATCCAGCGACGGCGTCGCCATAGTCGTCAGCCCAGGCGGACGAGGCGGCGAACGCGCCGAGCGTGATGCCGAAAGCGGCGGGACCGCAAACCACCAGGGCGGCCAGCATGACGGCATGAAGGCCGCGCAGGACCCGGGCGGCCGTCGCAAGGCATGGATTCAGGATGGTCAAGGAGCTTTCCCCCGGCGTGCGGCCCGCTGAAGGGCCAGATGGCCTCCCTCCGGAACGGGTCCGGAGGGAGGCCACGGGACGGGCCGTTACTTGGCGTAGGCGCTGAACTTGGGGTCGGTGCAGTTGCCGCAGACCCAGGGGAAGGTCCAGTCGGCCGTCAGCTTTGCGGACTCGGGGATGTAGGGGCTCCAGGCGGCGCCCTTGATCGCCTCGTCGGTCTGCGACACGATCGAGAACTGGCCGTCGGCCTGGATCTCGCCGATCATCACCGGCTTGGACAGGTGATGGTTGGTGTTCATCACGACGTCGTAGCCGCTGGGGCTGCGCACCTTCTGGCCGTACATGGCCTGGCGGACGGCGTTCACGTCCGTGGTGCCGGCCTGCAGGACGGCCTGGGTCCACATCTTGAAGCCGATATAGTGGGCTTCCATCGGGTCGTTGGTGACGCGCTTCTCGTTCTTGGTGAAGGCGTGCCACTGCTTGATGAAGGCGTCGTTCTCCGGCGTGTCCACCGACATGAAATAGTTCCAGGCGGCGAGGTGGCCGACCAGGTTGGACGTGTCGATGCCGGCCAGTTCCTCTTCGCCGACCGAGAAGGCCACGACCGGGATGTCGGTCGCCTTGATGCCCTGGTTCGCCAGTTCCTTGTAGAACGGGACGTTGGCGTCGCCGTTGATGGTGGAGACGACGGCGGTCTTCTTGCCGGCCGAGGCGAACTTCTTGATGTCGGCCACGATCGTCTGCCAGTCGGAATGGCCGAACGGCGTGTAGTTGATCATGATGTCGTCCTTGGCGACACCCTTGGAGATCAGGAACGCTTCCAGGATCTTGTTCGTCGTCCGCGGATAGACGTAGTCGGTGCCGGCCAGGACCCAGCGCTTGACCTCGCCGCCCTCGGGACCCATCAGGTACTCGACCGCCGGGATCGCCTGCTGGTTAGGAGCGGCCCCGGTGTAGAACACGTTGCGGGACGACTCCTCGCCCTCGTACTGCACGGGATAGAACAGCAGCCCGTTCTTCTCCTCGAACACCGGGAGCACCGACTTGCGGCTGACCGAGGTCCAGCAGCCGAACACGGCCGCGACCTTGTCCTTCTCGATCAGCTCCCGCGCCTTCTCGGCGAACAGCGGCCAGTTGGACGCGGGGTCGACCACCACGGCCTCGACCGGCCGACCCAGCAGGCCGCCCTTCTTGTTGAGGTCGTCCACCATCATCATGATGGTGTCCTTCAGCGTCGTCTCGCTGATCGCCATCGTGCCCGACAGGGAATGAAGCACGCCGACCTTGATCGGTTCCGCCGCCTGGGCCACCCCCGCAAGCAGTGCCGAAACCGCGACGGCGCAGCCCAGCGCCGCAGACTTGATGCCGCTTTTGAACAGTCCCATGCTCTCGCCTCTAACTTTTTCGTGTTTAAAGCCCGGCGGCGCAGGAGCAAATTCGGGGCCAGAGAGGCAAGGGCAGGGCAAGGGACGGCATCGCTCGCCCGGAGGCGGTTACGACGAAGGTGGTGCCTCCGTCATGTGGCTAATTTTCGGGCATGAGATCAAAACTGCGGCAAAAAACGCCGCATTTATGCAATGGGCGTTGTGTTTGGAAGGTTTGGCGGCGCGGCGGCGAAAGATCTGCTCTTCCGCCGCCGTTCAGCCCGGGAACGGCGTCAGCCGTTCGACGGGGAACTGGAGATGTCCTGGACCGTCTGCCCGACGACATCGTCGTCGTTGGTGCGGGCCGCCAGGTCGCCCAGCGAAATGATGCCCACCAGCCGCTTGTCGCTGTTCAGCACGGGCAGCCGGCGGACATCGTTCTCCGCCATCAGCTCCGCGGCTTCGCTGCTGTCCTGGTCCTCCATGCAATAGACCAGCTTGTCCGACATGGCCTCGCGGACGCGGGTGACCTTGGGATCGTGCCCTTCCGCCACGGCGCGGATGGTGATATCGCGGTCGGTCAGCGTGCCGACCAGGCGGTCGTCCTGTCCCACCGGCAGGAAGCCGGTATCGACATCGCGCATTTTTTGGGCGGCATCGCGCAGCAGCGTATCCGGATGGACGAGTTCGACTTCCGTGGTCATGATGTCCCGGATCTTCATCGTCATCTCCTTTCAGGCCAGACACCTCGTCGTCTGCCGAAAACCGGGCGTGGAAACGGAAAGTTCCCCGTGTCCGCCCGCGTCATTCGACTCCGTGATAGGTCCCAGCAAGGCCACAGGAACTTTCCTCCGGGCATTCCGTTGCACACCTGACGGTCCAGGTCGACTTTCCGATCGGGCGGACAGACCGCGGCATTCGAACCGCGAAGACCACTCCCGACTCCCCGAGAGACCACGCCGTTGCCTCAGTTCCAATGATGGAAGGGGTTGCGCATGCACCACTGGCTGTTGTGGAGCCGGTTCGTCGCCTTGAACATGGTCGGCGTCGCCGGGCTGTTTCTCGTCTGGGTCAATGGGTGGGTCGATCGCGTCCTGGTGGCGGACAGCAGCCGGATCAGCGTGCTCATCTTTCTGCTCTTCGTCGTCGGCCTGATGGCCAGCGCCTGGCGCATCAACAAGGTGACGCAGGAACTCGACAACCTGCGGACCGGCAACACCCCGATCTCCGAAGGCGGGCGGCTCGCGACCTACCGGCGGGCCCTGGAGACCGGCGGCGCCAGCGCCACGCGCGCGCTCGAACTCCGGCTCTTCTCCCGCATCGCCTTCATCCGGCACATCGCCAACGCCCTCGTGCTGCTCGGGCTGGTCGGCACGGTGGTCGGGTTCATCATCGCCCTGGGGCAGGTGAACGCGGCCAACGCCAGCGACGTCAACGCCATCGGCGGCATCGTCGGCACCCTGATCGAGGGCATGGGCGTGGCCCTTTACACGACCCTGGTCGGCTCCGTCCTCAACCTCTGGCTGGCGGCGAACTACCAGCTCCTGGCCACCGGCACGGCGAACCTCGCCGCCGCGTTGATTGACGCCGGCCATGCATGACCCATGGGATCCCGGAGACGACAGCGGAACGGTATTCCGGGACGTCATCCTGCTGGCCCTGGCGGGCTTCATGTTCGTCACCGTGCTGCTGCTGCCCCACGTCAATCCGAAGGGCAAGGAGTCGGAAGGTTCGACCGATCCGCCCGGCAACGTGATCGTCGAGCTGCGCTGGGACGACAAGCTGCGCACCGACGTCGACCTATGGGTCCAGGCCCCCGGCGACGTCCCCGTGGGATATTCCAACAAGAGCGGCCTGATCTTCAACTTGCTGCGCGACGACCTGGGCAGCCACGCCGACCCTACGGAAGTCAATTTCGAGACGTCGTTCAGCCGGGGCATTCCACCGGGCGAGTATACCGTGAATGTCCACCTGTTCCGAAATCTGGAAAACACATACCCTATCAACGTGCGGGTCGTGGTGCGGGTGAAATCCGACAACGAGGCCGGTGCGCGGCCTATCGCGGCTACTACGGTGAGACTTGATCGCGAAGGTCAGGAACTGACCGCCTTCCGGTTCCGTTTGACTGAAAAAGGCGAACTCGTGCCTAACAGCCTGAACAGCGTCTTCAAACCGCTGCGTTCGGCCAAGACATTTTAAATAAAAGAGGCTTGCTTGAGACGCTGAACCGACATCCGACTTCGTCAGGAACCCGCCATGGAAAACTTGACCTACCTGTTCGTCTTCGTCGCTGCCGTCAGTCTGATGCTTGTCTTGGTAGCGCTACGCTGGACCCGCTCACGGCTCGCAAGGGCATTGATCCTGGCCCTGTTCGCCCTGCTTCTGCCCGCGGCCTATGCCGCTCCGGCGTCCCTGCTCGGGCGGGCCAAGCCGGTCAGCCTCGAGTGGCTGGGCGCCCACGTCAAGGAAGCCTCCATCCTCAGCGCCTCCTACGTGGAGGGCGAGGCGATCTACCTGACGCTCCAGTGGGCGCAGGTTCCCAACCTCTACCGCATTCCGTGGGACCGCGACGCGGCGGAACAGCTCCAGCAGGCCATGCGGGATGCCCAGCGCGACGGCAGCACGGCGATGATGCGCCTGCCGTTCGAGCCGAGCTGGGACAGGAACGAACCCCGCTTCTACGCGCTGCCCCAACCCAAGATGCAGGAGAAGCAGGAGCCCGGCGGCGGCGGAGGGATCGAGTACCAGCGTCCCGGCCAAGCGGCGTGACCCAACGCTTTCCATCGGCATAATCCGATGCTGTGCATCCCTCGGATGCGTGCTAGGCTGATCCGGTTAGGACCGGCAACCAGCGTCGTTCGATATCATGCAGATGGATTATGAGAGCGCCGCGGAGGCACTCCCGCTCACTCGCCGAACGCTTGTCGGCTTGCTGGATCTCGCCGCCCATGCCATGGGGGCGCCGGTGGCCGTGCTGTGCCTCGACGGCGCCGGATCGATCTCCGTCGCCGCCTGTTTCGGCATCCCCGACGACAGGGCGGAGGCGCTGGCGCCGGACTTGACGGGGCTCCGCGACCGCCTGGACGCCTCCGGCCTGCTGGTCGGGCCGCTGCCGCTCGGCGGCAGTCCCGCCGCGGGCCTCCAGGTCCTGGCGGGGGCCGCCGTCGCCGGACCCGGAGGGGAGACGTTGGGCAACCTCTGGCTTTGCGGACCCGCCGGCAAGTTCGATCCGGACCGGCGGCAAGTCGAGAGCCTGCGCCGGATCGCCGGGCTGATCGGTATCGAGATCGCCGAACAGGTCGCCATGGACGGCCGGCTGGCGGCCGCCAGGGCGGAAGCGGAACGGGCGACGCGGGCCAAGTCGCGCTTCCTGTCCGCGGCCAACCACGACCTGCGCCAGCCTTATCAGGCCATCCACCTGTTCCTTCACCTGCTGCAGACCAAGCTTTCCGACACGGGCCAGCAGTCGCTGGTCACCCGCATCCAGGAAGCGGTGCAGTCGGGCGAGACGCTGCTGACCTCGCTGCTGGAATTGTCCACGCTTGACGCCGGGACCGTGCGGCCGGCCGTGGCCAGGGTCGCCGTGGGCGAGACGCTGGAGCGGATGATCCGGGAGTTCGAGGGGCCGGCCCTGGCCAAGGGATTGCGTCTGCGCTACGTGCCGTGCACCGCCACCGTCGTCACCGATACGGTGCTGCTGGAGCGGATGCTCAAGCACCTGATCGGCAATGCCGTCCGCTTCACGACCAAGGGCAGCATCCTGATCGGCTGCCGGCGGCGCGGCGACCGCCTGCGGATCGAGGTCTGGGATACCGGCCCGGGCATCCCTGAGGACAAACGGGCTGCCGTTTTCGAGGAGTTCGTCCAGATCGCCGGCGTGGGACCGCGCGACCGGGGGCGGGGGCTCGGCCTGGGGCTGGCGATCGTGGAGCGGACCGCGCGGCTGCTCGGCCATGGCATAAACGTCAGGTCGGTCGTGGGGAAGGGATCCGTCTTCGCCCTCTCGATCCGCATCGCCAAAGACGTCGCCGAACAGCCGGTGCCGGATCGGATCTCGGTCCTGCTCCTGGGCGACGACCCCGTCCAGGTGACCGCGCTGCGGGTCATGCTGGAAAGCTGGAATTGCCCGGTCGCCACGGCCGCGGCACCGGAAGCCGGCGCCGCCCCTCCGGATGTCGTGATCGCCGAGCTTAGGCCGGAAGGCGGCGGCAACGGCCTGGAGGTGGTCGATGCGGTACGCCGGCGCGCGGGACGGGCGATCCCCGGCGTCGTGATCTCGGGCGAGGGCGGGCCGGAGCGCGTGAAGCTGCTGGGAGACGCCGACGTCTCCGTGCTGCTGAGGCCGTTCGGTCCGGATCATCTGAAGAACGTGCTGGAGGCCGTACTGATGCGCCCGGTCGGACCGCGATGATCAATTACGTGTGAAACAATCCATTAACATTGACAGTCACTCTCCCGGTCGGGCTATTCTGCGGGCCATGACATCTCGGCGCCGGTAGTCGCGCTTGAAAGAGCTGTCCGAAGAAAAGACGCTTACAGGAGGCTTATAATGCATCAAGCACTGCGCGGAGCAGCCCTCGGGTTGGCTCTCGCGGCGGGCTTCGCTTCACCGCTCGCGGCAAAAACTCTGGTTTATTGCTCCGAAGGGAGCCCGGAGGGTTTCAATCCTGCGTTTTTCACGGCGGGCACGACATTTGATGCGACGTCGCGGCAGGTCTTCGACAAGCTCGTCCATTTCGAGCGCGGCACGACCACGATCGTTCCCGGCCTGGCCGAGTCCTGGGAGGTGTCGGAGGAGGGGCTCGAATACACTTTCAAGCTCCGCAAGGGGGTGAAGTTCCACACCTCCAAATCGTTCAAGCCGACACGCGACTTCAACGCCCAGGACGTGGTCTTCTCGTTCGAGCGCCAGTGGAAGTCCGAGCACCCCTACCACGCGGTGTCCGGTGGCGCTTACGAGTATTTCAACAGCATGGACATGCCCAAGCTGCTGAAGAGCATCGAGGCGGTGGACGACTACACGGTCAAGTTCATCCTCAACGAGCCCGAGGCGCCGTTCCTCGCCAACCTCGCGATGGATTTCGCTTCCATCCAGTCGGCCGAGTACGCCGACCAGATGGCCAAGGCCGGCACCCAGACCAAGGTCGACCAGGAGCCGGTCGGCACCGGCCCCTTCCAGTTCGTCGGCTACCAGAAGGACGCCGTCATCCGCTACCGGGCCAACCCCGAGTACTGGGCGGGCAAGGCGCCGATCGATACGCTGGTCTTCTCGATCACGCCCGACGCCTCGGTCCGCTACGCCAAGCTGAAGGCCGGCGAGTGCCATGTCATGGCCTATCCGAACCCGGCCGACCTCGCCGCCATGAAGACCGACCCCGCCGTCAACCTGATGTCGCAGGAAGGCCTGAACGTCGGCTATCTCGCCTTCAACACCGAGAAGGAGCCCTTCACCAACGCCAAGGTGCGGCAGGCGCTGAGCATGGCGGTCAACAAGGACGCCATCATCGAGGCGGTCTATCAGGGCGCGGGCAAGAAGGCCAAGAACCCGATCCCGCCGACCATCTGGTCGTATAACGACGCGGTGGAGGACACCAAGTACGATCCGGAGGCCGCGCGCAAGCTGCTGGCCGACGCCGGGTTCCCCAACGGGTTCGAGACCGACCTGTGGGCCATGCCGGTGCAGCGGCCCTACAACCCCAATGCCCGCCGCATGGCCGAGATGGTCCAGGCCGACTGGGCGAAGATCGGCGTCAGGGTCAGGATCGTCAGCTACGAGTGGGGCGAGTACCTGCGCCGCACCAAGGACGGCGAGCACCAGACCATGCTGATGGGCTGGACCGGCGACAACGGCGACCCCGACAACTTCCTGTACGTCCTGCTGGGCTGCGAGGCGGTCGGCAGCGCCAACCGCGCCCGCTTCTGCCACCAGCCGTTCAACGACCTGCTGATCAAGGCCAAGCGGACGCCCGACATCGCGGAGCGCACGAAGTTCTATGAACAGGCCCAGGTCGTGTTCAAGGAGCAGGCGCCGTGGGTGACCGTCGCCCACTCCGTCGTCTTCGAGCCGATCCGCAAGGAAGTCCAGAACTACAAGATCGATCCGTTCGGCGGCCACATCTTCTACGGCGTGGACCTGCAGTAGAACCGATCGGAAGCTGAAGACCCCCCCTGTCCGCCGGGCAGGGGGTGATCTCGCTTTTCCGCAGACATAAAGCTGACCATGTTCCGTTTCATTCTGACCCGGTTCAGCCTGATCATTCCGACGTTCATCGGCGTGACCCTGCTGACCTTCGCGCTGATCCGGCTGGTCCCGGGCGACCCGGTCGAGCTGATGGCCGGCGAGCGCGGCATCTCCCCCGAGCGCCATGCCGAGCTGCGGGCCGCCATGGGCCTGGACAAGCCCCTGATGGTCCAGTACGGCACCTACATCGCCGACGTGGTGCGCGGCGACCTCGGCCAGTCGGTCGTGACGCGCACGCCCGTCCTGGACGAGTTCCTGACCCTGTTCCCGGCGACCATCGAGCTGTCGGTCTGCGCGATCCTGTTCGCCATGATCATCGGCCTGCCCCTGGGCATCCTCGCGGCGGTCAAGCGCGGGTCGATGTTCGACCACAGCCTGATGGGGATCAGCCTGACCGGCTATTCCATGCCGATCTTCTGGTGGGCGCTGCTGCTGATCCTGCTGTTCTCGGTCAACCTGGGCTGGACGCCGGTGTCCGGCCGCATCTCCGTGATGTACTGGGTGGAGCCGGTGACCGGCTTCATGCTGATCGACAGCCTGCTGTCGGACGAGGAGGGGGCCTTCGCCTCGGCCCTGTCCCACCTGATCCTGCCCGCCATCGTGCTGGGCACGATCCCGCTCGCGGTGATCGCGCGCATGACCCGGTCGTCGATGCTGGAGGTGCTGGGCGAGGACTATATCCGCACCGCCCGCGCCAAGGGGCTGGCGCCCTTCCGGGTGATCGCCCAGCACGCGCTGCGGAACGCCCTGATCCCGGTGGTGAC
Source organism: Skermanella sp. TT6 (assembly GCF_016653635.2). Classification (NCBI taxonomy): domain Bacteria; kingdom Pseudomonadati; phylum Pseudomonadota; class Alphaproteobacteria; order Rhodospirillales; family Azospirillaceae; genus Skermanella; species Skermanella cutis. The sequence goes on along the minus strand of NZ_CP067420.1, from coordinate 3,741,097 downwards.
CGTCATCGGCCTCCAGGTCGGCGTGCTGTTCGCCGGCGCCATCCTGACCGAGACCATCTTCGCCTGGCCGGGCATCGGCAAGTGGCTGATCGAGTCGGTTGCCCGGCGGGACTATCCCGTGCTCCAGGGCGGCGTGCTGCTGGTCGCCGCCGTGATCATGCTGGTCAACCTGCTGGTCGACCTGACCTACGGCATCCTCAATCCGCGAATCCGCCACGGGGGGCACTGAGCCATGGCCGTAGAGACACAGATCGACGCCGCGGCACCGGCCGGAGCGCCCTTGCCGACCCAGCGCCCACCGTCGCAGTTCGGCGAGTTCTGGCACTACTTCGCCCAGAACAAGGGAGCCGTCGCCGGGCTGGTGGTGATCGTGATCGTGGCGCTGGCCGCGATCCTGGCGGACGTGGTGGCGCCCTACTCGCCGACGGAGCAGTTCCGGGACTCCATCCTCCGGCCGCCGTTCTGGGCGGAGGGCGGCTCGCTGGCCTTTCCCATGGGGACCGACGACGTCGGCCGGGACATCCTGTCCCGCATCATCCACGGCGCCCGGCTGTCGCTGTTGATCGGCATCATCGTGGTGACCCTGTCGCTGGCGATCGGGGTGATGCTGGGGCTGGTCGCCGGATTCGCCCGCGGCGTCACCGACATCGCGATCATGCGGCTGTGCGACATCATGCTGGCCCTGCCGTCGCTGCTGCTCGCCATCGTCATCGTCGCGATCCTGGGACCCAGCCTGACCAACGCGATGATCGCGATCAGCCTGGTCGTGCTGCCGCACTATACCCGGCTGACCCGGGCCGCCGTCATCACCGAGCTGTCCAAGGACTATGTCGTGGCCAGCAAGGTCAGCGGCGCCGGCGTGCTTCGGCTGATGTTCATCACGGTGCTGCCGAACTGCACGGCGCCGCTGATCGTGCAGGCCACCCTGGGCTTCTCGACCGCGATCCTGGACGCGGCGGCGCTGGGATTCCTCGGCCTCGGCGCGCAGCCGCCGACGCCGGAGTGGGGGACCATGCTGGCCTCGGCCCGCGAGTTCGTCAGCCGCGCCTGGTGGGTGGTCACGTTCCCCGGCCTCGCCATCCTGATCACGGTGCTGGCCTTCAACCTGCTGGGCGACGGGCTGCGCGACGCCCTCGACCCGAAACTGAAGCGATAAGGGCACTCCATGCCTCTGCTCGATATCCGAAACCTGTCCGTCGAGTTCTCGACCCGCGCCGGTACGTTCCGGGCGGTCGACGGCATCGACCTGACGGTGGACGAGGGCGAAGTCCTCGGCATCGTCGGCGAGTCCGGCTCCGGCAAGAGCGTCACCTCGCTGGCCGTCATGGGCCTGATCGCCAACAACGGCCGCGTCGTAGCCGACAAGATGGAGTTCGACGGCCGGGACCTCCGCACCCTCACCGAACGCCAGCGCCGCAAGCTGACCGGCAAGGATGTGGCGATGGTCTTCCAGGAGCCCATGACCAGCCTCAACCCGTGCTTCACCGTCGGCTTCCAGATCATGGAGAGCCTGAAGGTCCACGAGAACATGGGGCGCACCGAACGCAAGCGCCGGACGATCGAACTGCTGGAACAGGTCGGCATCCCGGCGCCGGAAAGCCGGCTGTCGTCCTTTCCCCACCAGCTTTCCGGCGGCATGAACCAGCGGGTGATGATCGCCATGGCGATCGCCTGCAATCCGCGCCTGCTGATCGCCGACGAGCCGACCACCGCGCTCGACGTGACGATCCAGAAGCAGATCCTCGACCTGCTGCTCGACCTCCAGAAGGACCGCGGCATGGCGCTGATCCTGATCACCCACGACATGGGCGTGGTCGCCGAGACGGCGCAGCGCGTCTCGGTGATGTATGCCGGCCAGGTGGTGGAGAACCGCTCTGCCCGCGACCTCTTCACCCATCCGCAGCACCCCTATACCGGGGCGCTGCTCGACGCGCTGCCGGAGCGGGCGATCGGCAAGCGGCGGCTGCCGACCATCCCCGGCGTGGTGCCCGGCATCGCCGACCGGCCGCGCGGCTGCCTGTTCAATCCGCGCTGCGCCTTCGTCCAGGAGAAGTGCCGCACCCATGCGGTGCCGCTGTTCCCGGACGAGAGCGGGACGGCCCGCTGCTTCTACCCGCTCCAGGTGACCGGCGGGGTGGCGGCATGACCGCGGCCCCGAAGACGCCGGACTGGCCGGCGGCCCGCGCCCGGCGCGAGACCGTGCTGGACGCCGTGGACCTGAAGAAGCATTACCGGCTGAAGCGCGGCCTGTTCCGCGCCGACGCCACGGTCAAGGCGGTGGACGGCGTGTCCTTCGCGCTCCAGACCGGCCGGACGCTGGCGGTGGTCGGCGAGTCCGGCTGCGGCAAGTCCACGCTGGCCCGCATGGTGACCCTGATCGACCCTCCCACGTCGGGCCAGCTGAAGTTCGACGGCAGCGACGTGACCGGGGTGAGCCGGGCGGAGGCGAAGGCTTTGCGCCGCAAGGTGCAGATGGTTTTCCAGAACCCTTACGGCTCGCTCAATCCGCGCAAGCGCATCGGCACGATCCTGGAGGAGCCGCTGGTCATCAATACCGGCCTGGGCCGGGCGGAGCGGCGCGAGCGGGCCTCCGCCATGATGGCCAAGGTCGGCCTCCGGCCGGACCAGTACGACCGCTATCCCCACATGTTCTCCGGCGGCCAGCGCCAGCGGATCGCCATCGCGCGGGCGCTGATGCTGAACCCGCGGGTGGTGGTGGCGGACGAGCCGGTGTCGGCGCTCGACGTATCGATCCAGGCGCAGGTGCTGAACCTGATGATGGACCTTCAGGAGGAGCTGGATCTCGCCTACCTGTTCATCAGCCACGACCTGAGCGTGGTGCGGCACATCGCCGACGACGTGATGGTGATGTATCTGGGCCGCCCGGTCGAGCACGGGCCGAAGGAAACCGTCTTCGCCCACCCGCGCCACCCCTACACCCGCGCCCTGATGGCGGCGACCCCCCGGGTCAACGCGGCGCTCCGCCAGGAGATCCCGCCGCCCTCCGGCGAGCTGCCGTCGCCGATCAACCCGCCGTCGGGCTGCCCCTACCACAAGCGCTGCCCGCACATGACCCAGCGCTGCGCCGACGAGGTGCCCGCCCTCCGGGAAGTCGACGGCAGGCGGGTGGCCTGCCACTACGCGGAGCGGATGGACTGACCCTGCCGCATGCGGCCAGCCCTCATCCCGGCGATGCCGCCCCCGCAGCATGGTCGGGCCATGTCCGCGGATGCCATCATTTCGGGAGAGGGCTGCGCCGGCAAGGGGCCGCGCCGCATCCGCCGCCCCGCCAGCTTTGTCCTATTTCCATGTCAAGGATCCCGCGGGGTGAACGCCCGCGAGATCCTATAGCACAGCGCCTTAGGAATTTCATCCCCTGAGATCGATCCGCGTCGTGCGGCGTATATCGTGACGGAGCCTTCATTCGCCTGCAAGATCAGCCCCCATGAACCACCGCCTCGCCATCTTCGACTTCGATGGAACCCTCGCCGACTCCCTTCCCTGGTTCCGGTCCGTCTTCGGCCAGGTGGCGGAGCGCTACCGGCTGAGGGCGCCCGATGCGGCGGAGTTCGAGGCCCTGCGCGGACTGGGTAACCGGGAGATCCTGCGGCACCTGGAGGTTCCGGTCTGGAAGCTCCCCCTGATCGCCCGGCATATGAAGGGGCTGATGGCGGCGGACATCGAGCGCATCCCGCTGTTCGACGGCGTGCCGGAGATGCTGCGTGGCCTGAGGATCGCGGGCATTGGGCTGGCCGTCGTCAGCTCCAACTCGGAAGCCAATGTCAGGCGGGTCCTGGGACCGGACAATGCCGCGCTGATCGGCCATTACGGCTGCGGCGCGTCGATCTTCGGGAAGGGGGCGCGGTTCAAGGCGGCGCTCCGCCACGGCGGCGTGGCGCCGGCACAGGCGATCTGCATCGGCGACGAGGTCCGCGACGCCGATGCCGCCCGCGCCCAGGGCATCCCGTTCGCCGCGGTGGCCTGGGGCTACGCCACGCCCGCGGTGCTGGCGGATCAGGCGCCGCTGGTGCTCTTCGAGCGGGTCCGCGAGATCGTTCCGGCCCTGGTCAGGCGGAGCGGCGGGCCTGCCGGGTGAGGCGGGCGTGGAGGTCGCGCAGGTACTTGGAGTCCATGTCGGTGAACTCGCCGTCGGCGATGTCGGACTTGAAGTCCAGCAGCTCCTGCCGGGTGCCGGGCGACAGGGTGTCGTGGGCGAGGAGTTCCTCGATCAGGGTCAGGTCGTTCGGATAGCCGCCGGGCCGCCGGGCCGGTTCGACTTCCAAGGGATCGTCGTCGGTGAACGCGCCGTGATAGTCGTCGTCGACGGCTCCGGGCGGCGGAACCAGCAGGTCGTTCCAGCCGATCCCGCTCTCCCGGACCCGCCGGTCGATCTCCCGCGCGCTTGCCAGGACCGCGGCCTCGTCAGGATCGCCGAGGCGGTCGAGCAGGGCGATGAAGCTGTCGCGGTCGAGATTGGGCATTCCTGGTCTCCTCTGGTGGGGCCTTCCGGCGGAACATCGGTAGAATAGCTGTGCCCTGGCGGCGGTCTTTCAACACTCCGCACAGTATGGTTTTGCCGTCCGGCGTGCTAGGGTCCGATCGGATTCCAGAAGCACAAGAATACGAGTGGGGCCATGCCGTCGTTCGATATCGTTTCCAAGACCGAGATTGCCGAAGTCGACAACGCCCTGGACGGGGTGACCCGCGAGATCGGACAGCGCTACGACTTCAAGGGGTCGCACTGCTCGATCGAGCGCAAGGACAACGAGCTGACCGTCGCGGCCGACGACGACCTGAAGCTCAAGCAGATGCACGAGCTGCTGGTCGTCCACTTCACCCGGCGCAAGCTCGATCCCGGCGCGCTCGACTACGGCAAGCCGGAGAAGGCGGCCGGCAACTCGGTGCGCCAGGTGATCACGGTAAAGCAGGGGATCGACAAGGAGCTCGCGAAGAAGATCACCAAGGCGATCAAGGACAGCAAGATGAAGGTCCAGGCGTCGATCCAGGGCGACGAGCTGCGCGTCACCGGCAAGAAGATCGACGACCTCCAGTCCGCCATCGCCCTGGTCAAGGGACTGAAGATCGAGCAGCCCCTGCAATACATCAATTTCCGGGACTGAGCCGGCTGGGGCGTCAGGTCGCCAGGAAGCGGCGGCGGTCGCCCTCCAGCACCAGGCAGGTCAGGTGGCCGCTGGCATAGGCCCCGGTGTCGATGCCGATGCGGTTGCTGCGGATCTCCGGCAGGTCGGTGATGGTGTGGCCGTGGACCACGATCTTGCCGTGGTCCGCGGTCGAGTTCAGAAAGTCGTCCCGGATCCACATCATGTCGTCCTTGTCCTGGCGGTTCAGCGGAACGCCCGGACGAACCCCGGCATGGGTGAAGAAATAGTCGCCGATGGTCAGGCTCGGCCGCAGATGGTTCAGGAAGCTGACATGGGCGGGCGGAACCACGCGCCGCAGCTCCTGCTGGGCGTAGGAGATCCGCTCCTCCGGCGTCAGGCCCGAGGGGATCTGGATGCCGTAGCTGTGCAGCGTCGCCAGGCCGCCATACTTGAACCATCCCGAGCCGGCCGCCGGAGTCGTCATGAACTCCTGGAAGGCGGCCTCGTGGTTGCCGCGCAGATGAACCGCCCCGAAGGTCGCCGGCGGGCCGCCGATCATCAGGTCGATGACCTGGCGGGAGTGCAGGCCGCGGTCCACGTAGTCACCCAGGAAGACTAGATAGTTGACCGGCCCCGGCGAGGCCCTGGCGTCGTCGGTCACCATATCGAGCAGGCGCATCAGGAGATCCGCGCGGCCGTGGATGTCGCCGACGGCATAGACGCGGATGCCCTTGGGCACCGTCGCCGCCACCTGTTCCACATCCTGGCGCTTGCGCAGAAAACTCAACACCACGTTGCCTGATCTTTCCGGTACGCTCATCAGTCCCCCTTCTGTCACAGAAATAAGCGCTGCAGGGTCCTTCTGCGAGGGTTATCGAGGGCGGTCGAGCAGCTTTGTCGAGGGGCGGCGGCGATCCCTGAAGCAGTACCGATACCGTCGAAACCGATCGGGGCGGCCGAGAGGAAGGAAGCCTCCGCCTGTTGCCAGTTCGAACCGGTCCAGCAAAGTCCGGGCCAGCAGCAGATATCGAGGAGAGTCGAGGAATGGCGTACTGCTTTACGCCGGAAGAGACCGTGCCCCAGGGCGTCCGCCGCATCGCCCTGGAGCAGATCGACAAGGCCGAGGCGGCCCTGACGGGCGGCGCCCAGTCTGGAGGCAGGGAGCGCCACAAGGCGGTGCACGATGCCCGCAAGGGGTGCAAGAAGATCCGGGCGCTGCTGCGGCTCGCCCGCGGCGGGCTGGGCAATGCCTATGTCCGGGAGAACGGGTTCTTCCGCGACGCCCAGCGCAGGCTGTCCGCCGTGCGCGACGCGTCGGTCATGGTCGAGACCCTGGACAAGCTGGTCGGGCGCCAGGGCAGCGACGGCGCCGGCGGGTTCGTTCAGGTCCGGGGCGTCCTGGTCGAGCGGTGCGAGCGGGCCTCCGCCGAGCACCTGGAGCAGGAGCGGACCACCGAGGAGGTCGCCGGCATGCTGCGCGAGGTGCGCGGCCGGGTCGAGACCTGGACCCTGCGGAGCCCCGGCTTCAAGGTGCTGCGGCCCGGCCTGCACAAGGTCTACCGCGACGGGGCGAGGCGCCTGGAGGCGCTGGGCGACGCGCCGACCGCCCATGACTTCCACGACTGGCGCAAGCAGGCGAAGTATCTCTCCTACCACCTGAGATTGTTGACGCCGGTTTGGCCGGGCACGGTCCGCGCCCTGGCCGGGGAGTTCGGGGAACTGGGCAGCCTGCTCGGCGACGAGCACGACCTCGCCGTGCTGTGCTGCATGCTGGAGGCCGAGGAGCAGGCCTTCGGCGGCCCGGTCCTGGTGCGGCCGCTGGCCGGCATGATCGACCGGCGGCGGTCCGAGCTCCAGGCGGCGAGCCGCATGCTGGGCGCCCGGCTCTATCTCGACAAGCCCAAGACCTTCATGACCCGCATGGAAGCCTGGTGGGACCTGTGGAAGAGCGAGCCGGTCAGCCGCGCGGCGTGACGGCTCACTCCCCCGCCGCGATATGCACCTCCACGTCGTGGGCCGCCAGCACGTCGGCCAGCGGCGCCGGGGGCGCGCGATCGGTGAAGAGGGCCGAGACCTCGCCGATATGGCCGAGCCGCACCATGGCGTTGCGGCCGAACTTGCTGTGGTCGGCGCACAGGAAGACGGTGCGGGCGTTGCGGATGATCGCCTGGGCGACCCGAACCTCGCGGTAGTCGAAGTCGAGCAGGGTGCCGTCCAGGTCGATGCCGCTGATCCCGATGATACCGATATCGACCTTGAACTGGTTGATGAAGTCGATCGTCGCCTCGCCGATGATGCCGCCGTCGCGGTTGCGCACCAGCCCGCCGGCCACCAGCACGTCCAGGTCGGTGCCGGCCGCCAGGAAGGCCGCCACGTTGAGGTTGTTGGTGATGACGCTGAGGTTCTTGTGGCCGACCAGCTCCTGGGCGACCGCCTCGGTCGTGGTGCCGATATTGATGAACAGCGAGACGCCTTCCGGCACGTGGCGCGATACCAGCCGGCCGATCGCCCGCTTGGCCTCCGACCCCAGCGCCTTGCGCTCCACATAGTCGACGTTGTGGGTGGTGGAGCGGGGGACGGCGCCGCCGTGGTGGCGCTCCAGCAGGCCCTGCTCGCAGAGCTGGTTGATGTCGCGCCGGATGGTCTGGGGAGTCACCTCGAACTGGCGCGACAGCCCGTCGATCGAGACGAAGCCCTGGCGGCCGGCAAGGTCGAGGATGCGCTGCTGGCGGGTGTCGCTCTTCACCGGGCCGCTCCCGCCGGGGCCGCCGAGGCCGCCGAGGTGCTCATGCCGCAGCCGCGCAGCACGAACGCGACGACCTCGGCGGTCGCCTCCTCCCACGCCGCGTCGCTCAGGCTTTCCACCTCCATCACCGCCCGGATCTGGACGGCGAAGTCGGCGTAGGTCTGGGTCATGCCCCACAGCATGAAGAAGAGATGCCGGGGATCGAGGGCCGCCATCCGCCCCTCCGCGATCCAGCCCGCGATGATCCGGGACTTGGCTTCCACCCGCTTCCTCAAGTCGATCTCCAGATAGTCGGTCAGGAACGGCGCGCCGCTCAGCAATTCGTTGGCGAACACCTTGGACGCCAGCGGCCGGTGCCGGGAATGGCGCATCTTGGCACGGACATAGCCGGAAATCGCCTCCGCCGGATCGCTTTCCGGGCGGATCATGTCGGTGGCGTCCAGCCACAGCTCCAGGATGCCGGTCAGCACCGCCTGGTAGAGCTGTTCCTTGGTGCCGAAATAGTAATGCAGGTTGGCCTTGGGCAGCCCCGCCGCCTGGGCGATCTGCGCCATGGTGGCCCCGGCGAGCCCGGTCTCGGCGAAGACCCGCTCGGCCGCCTCCAGGATGCGAGTCTCGTTCTCCCGCCGGATGCGCCCCCGTGGAGCGGGAGCGGCGCCGGAAGCAGCCGAATTATTCATCACGTCGCCCATTCGAGCATCATTCCGTCCCATGGATGACCATTTTTGAAACAAGTTGACCAAGCGGTCAATTTGTTTATAGCATTCGTCAAAAGACGCCGACCAACGGCCCGACAGGATCGGATCAACGGAACAGGAGAAGGCGGGATGACGAGCGTGATGGACGTGCCGGCGGACATCGCCCCCAGGCGGCTGTCGCCGCGGGAGTACGAGGCCAACTTCGAGGATGCCACGCCGCCGCTGAGCCGCAAGCAGGCGCTGATCGAGGCGGCCCGCTGCTATTACTGCTACGACGCGCCGTGCATGGAGGCCTGCCCGACCGGCATCGACATCCCCAGCTTCATCAAGAAGATCGCCGGGGACAACGTCAAGGGCTCCGCCGTGACGATCCTGGAGGAGAACGTCATGGGCGGCATGTGCGCCCGGGTGTGCCCGACCGAGATCCTGTGCGAGCAGGCCTGCGTCCGCACCGCGCAGGAGCACAAGCCGGTCGCGATCGGCGCGCTCCAGCGCTACGCCACGGACTGGCTGTTCGAGCGCGGCATCCAGCCCTTCCAGCGGGCGGCCCCGACCGGCCGCAAGGTCGCCGTGGTCGGCGCCGGCCCGGCCGGCCTGTCCTGCGCGCACCGGCTGGCGATGCACGGCCACGAGGTGACCGTGTTCGAGGCGCGGGAGAAGCCCGGCGGCCTCAACGAGTACGGCATCGCCGCCTACAAGGTGACCAACGATTTCGCCCAGCGCGAGGTGGATTTCATCCTGTCGATGGGCGGCATCACCATCGAGCACGGCAAGGCGCTGGGACGCGACGTCACCCTGGCGGAGTTGCGGGCCGGCTACGGCGCGGTGTTCCTGGGGCTGGGCCACAACGCGGTCAACGCTCTGCGGATCGAGGGCGAGGAGCTGGACGGCGTCGTCAACGCGGTCGATTTCATCGCCGCCCTGCGGCAGGCGCCGGACAAGTCGGCGCTGCCGGTCGGGCGCCGGATCGTCGTGATCGGCGGCGGCAACACCGCCATCGACGTGGCGACCCAGTCGAAGCGGCTGGGGGCGGAGGACGTCACGATCGTCTATCGCCGCCGCCCCGACGCCATGTCGGCGACGGGCGCCGAGCAGGAATGGGCGCAGACCAACGGCGTCCGGATCAAGCACTGGGCGCAGCCGCGCCGGGTGATCGGGGCGGGCGGCCATGTCCGGGAGGTCGAGTTCGAATACACCGTCCTGGACGAGGCCGGCCGGCTGGCCGGCACCGGGGAGCTGTTCCGCATCCCGGCCGACATGGTGTTCAAGGCGATCGGCCAGTGCTTCGTTCCGGCCGCGGCCGGCGACGCCGAACTGGCGGAGCTGCTGGAGTTCCGGCCCGACGGCCGTTTCGCGGTCAACGAGGACCGGCAGACCTCCCTTCCCAACGTGTTCGCCGGCGGCGACTGCGTGCCGGGCATCGACCTGACCGTGTCGGCGGTGCAGGACGGCAAGGTGGCGGCGGAAGCGATCCACCGCCTGCTGGGCGCGTCGTGACGGCCGGGGTCGGATCGGGCGGAAAAGGGAAGTTCGGGACAGGGAAGGGGAGATAGCGTCATGGCAAGTCTGGTCAGCAACTTCGTCGGCATCCGGTCGCCCAACCCGTTCTGGCTGGCCTCCGCGCCGCCGACGGACAAGGAATACAACGTCGTCCGCGCCTTCGAGGCTGGCTGGGGCGGCGTGGTGTGGAAGACGCTGGGGGAGGACCCGCCGGTCGTCAACGTATCGTCGCGCTACGGCGCCTTCAGCTACAACGGCACCCGCGTCGCCGGGTTCAACAATATCGAGCTGATCACCGACCGGCCGCTGGAGATCAACCTTCAGGAGATCAAGTCGGTCAAGCAGAGGTTCCCCGACCGGGCCATGGTCGTGTCGCTGATGGTCCCGTGCGAGGAGGAGAGCTGGAAACGCATCCTGCGCCGGGTCGAGGAGACCGGGGCCGACGGCATCGAGCTGAACTTCGGTTGCCCGCACGGCATGTCGGAGCGCGGCATGGGCTCGGCGGTGGGGCAGGTGCCCGAATATGTCGAGATGGTCACCCGCTGGTGCAAGCAGCACAGCCGCATGCCGGTGATCGTCAAGCTGACGCCCAACATCACCGACATCCTGGGTCCGGCGCGGGCGGCGAAGCGCGGCGGCGCCGACGCGGTGTCGCTGATCAATACGATCCAGTCCATCATGTCGGTGGACCTGGACGCGATGGCGCCGACGCCCACGGTGGACGGCAAGGGCACCCACGGCGGCTATTGCGGCCCGGCGGTCAAGCCGATCGCCATGCGCATGGTGGCCGACATCGCCCGCGACCCGGAATGCCAGGGCATGGCGATCAGCGGCATCGGCGGCGTCTCCACCTGGCGGGACGCGGCGGAGTTCATCAGCCTGGGCGCCAGCACGGTCCAGGTCTGCACCGCCGCGATGCACCACGGCTTCCGCATCGTCGAGGAGATGGCCGACGGGCTGGCCAACTGGATGGACGGCCGGGGCTTCGGGGAGGTGAAGGACTTCACCGGGATGGCGATCCCGAACTATGTCCACTGGGAGGACCTGAACCTCAACTACAAGATCGTCGCCCATATCGACCAGGACAGCTGCATCAAGTGCGGCCTGTGCCACATCGCCTGCGAGGACACCGCGCACCAGGCGATCGGCGCCCTTCGGACGGCGGGCGCGCGGCGCTATGAGGTGATCGAGGAGGAATGCGTCGGCTGTAACCTGTGCATGCATGTCTGCCCGGTCGAGAACTGCATCACCATGGAGCGGCGCGATGAGGGCAAGCCCTTCCTGACCTGGAAGGACCATCCCAACAACCCGATGCGGCGGGAGGCGGCGGAGTAGCGAGCGGGGCGGAGGGTGCTGGGGCGATGGTGACCCTCCGGTGAGTACGCCGCAGGGGTCGATGTTGGTCATCATCGGTCATCCTCGTTGCGGTGGACCGCGACGATTTCAGATCGGGCCTGAAGCGTTTTCCAAGGGGGCTTTCCTTCATTCTTGCCGTCATCCGCGGGCTTGACCCGCGGATCGCCCTGCAGGGAGGCACGGTGACACCCCCGGGGAAGGCCGCGGATGTCAGCATTCGTCATCATGGCTCATCCTGCCGCGGCGGGTAGCGCCGGCCATTGGCTGCGCGGGAGCAGCCGGCCTTTCCGGTCGAAGTAGCGCAGGGCCTGGCTGGTCTGGGAGAGCCGGCAGGCGATCTCGGGGAGGTGGTCCTCCAAATAGGCCATGCAGCGCAGCATGCGGCGGGCCGTGGCGACGGCGGACTCGCTGTCCTCGTGGTTGTAGTCGATTTCCTCGGGCGGCGGGGCCGGTTCGGGTTCCGGCTCCGGTGGCGGTTCGGGGGGTGCCGCGGGACCATCGTCGTCGGTGTCGAAAACGGCGAGGGGGTCGCGGGACGTGGGCAGGAGGTTGCGGAAGCGGGCGATCCGATCGACGGCCCGTAGCACGGCGAAGTGATTCTGCTTTTCCAGGGCGTCGAGCATCACCCGCTTGAGCGCGCCGACCATCTCGTCCGTTTCCTCGCGCCGGCGGGTGTCCTCGGCGTCGATCAGCTCCGCCACACGCGCCGCGACGCGGGCATCGCGCATCAGCCGCGACCCGGCCTGGCGGGCGCTGTCCCAGGCATAGCCGGAAAGCCGGGCGGCCGCCGTCAGGCTCCGGCCGGAGGCGACATGGCGGGCGAAGGCCTCCTGCCGGTGGGGGAGGTCCTGGTCTGCGGCGGTATCGGGCATGCGGGTGCGCTCCGGGTGGACGGGTGGTGCTTGGGATAGGTGTATTGTCTTAGATTGTCGAGGATATCAATCCTTTGCGATGGGGTATTGCGGGGCGGAAGACGCTGCGGAGGGGCGGCGTCCCGCCGCCCGTGGTGCGCGGGACGCGCACCCTCCAGTACGCCGGACCGCGTGCGGGATGGTGGGGATTTGCTCTACTGAGACGGGAGAACTGATTCGACGCCTTCCGATTGCCGCCTCCGCACGGGGTTGACCGCGCCGCTTGCGGTTGAGGCGGAGAATGCGCCTAAACTTCTCATCAAGATTGACTTATGCGGACTCCCGTCGCAGAGTCCGCATGCCCATGCACCCGCAGGGCGGTCGGACGAGGAGCCTAGGAACTCCTCAGCCCGACCTGACCACCGATCTCCTGGGTTAAGGAAGCAAATCGATGGCTATCACCAGCTTTAGCACAACCGGCGCGTATCTGCGCCACTCATTGTTCTCCGCCGCCGCAGTGGTCCCGACCGCTGCGGCGGCGGGAACACCCGTTCCCGATCCGTCCCCGCACGCCGGCTGAACCGCCGCGCCTGACCCTATCCGGCTGAACGGCGGCGGCTTTCGCCGCGACCGTTTTCCCGTATCCGGACCATGACCGGGCCGCACGTCACGGAACGCCGGCGGCTGCCCGATCCCGGGCCCGAACCCGGCACGATTCCGGCCTGTTCCGTACAGCCCGGCGGCGGAGGAACGACTCGACATGCAATACGACGACGACCCGGACGGGGCGGCGGACGCCCCCTCACGCCTGCTGGACACCGCCCTTGGCATCGTCGAGGCCCTGAGGGACTACAGCATCACCGTGACCGAAGCGGAGCCGACCGACGCCATGGTGGCGGCCGGCATGGCGGTGTCCGGCCTCGGCGCGGAACAGGTCCGCGCGATCTTCAGGGCGATGCTCGCCGCCAACGCGCACCCGCCCGGTCGGATGCAGTAGGCGCCTGCATGGCCCGGTCGTTGGAGACCTTGACCATGGTTGTCCGTTTCGATCCGCTGGAATACCGGTATCCCTGCTGCGCGTGGCTGACCGGTCACCCGCCGCTCGACCATCTGCTGACCGTCCGGCGCGGCAACCAGAACCGGCGCGAAGGCCGGCCGCCGCGCTGGTCGGAGATCCGCAGGCATTTCTGGAACACCGACGCCGGGGAGCCGGCATGCATGGACTTCATGCTGGTGTACGATCCCGGCGGCATGCGTTGCGACACCATGATGCCCGTGGCCTCCGCCCTGCTCGGCCTGCCCTTGTTCTTCGCCGGCACGGACTGGCGCGACGGGGCGCGGACGCGCAAGGTCGCGCCGTTCGTCCGCCGGGTGGCGCGGAGCCAACGCGCGATGAGGGGTTTCCTGACGCCGGGGGCGCGCGCAGTGCATGCGCGGGCCGGGAGGTTGCTGGCCGTGGCCGGCGTGCCGCTCGCGCCAGAGGCGGGGGGTGCGGGGGAGGGGGCACGCGGGAGGTTGGTGCTGATGACAGTGGCGTGGGCGGACGAGGAGGTGCGGGCGGAACGGTCCGACCGCCAGGATCGACGGTCCGGAGCCCGTGCTGATGGCTGCTTCGGTGGATCGGCAAGCAGGCTATGCGGCGTACAGATTGTGCTTTGGATCAAGCCAGATGACGTAAAATGTGTCGTCTATGAAAAAGCCGTGGACACGGCCGTGTTCGTTGGCCGACAGGCAGAATTGCCATCCCTGGATCTGGCGAAGCTGGTCGTTCAGATGCTTGAATCCCCCTGGCCTGGAAGTCTTTCCCCAGTCGTGGGGGTGTGCGCGAAGTGTCTTCCCGCGGTCTCCCCTAAATTCATTCATGGTCATGCCGTTCAGGTCGCGGAGCCGTTCCAACAGGCATATCAGATAGCCGTCGCCCACAGCGTTCGTCGAGAAATCGTCATCGGTATGAAGGTCGATATACTTGAAGGAGAACTTGATACCTGTTTCGGTTAGGACTGTGCGGTTCTTGATAGAATCATCGCTTTGAACTCTGCTCTTTCGGATCTTCGGCATCGCCCATCTTCTTATAGAATTGTAGCATGTCCATGTCATTGATCGGATTGCGGCACTCTTGATCTTCAGGAATTCCGCCCCTGGCCTTCAGCCATGGCTCTTCCTGATGCGTCATTCTTTCGAGTGCGTATGCTGTCTCGATGCCGTAAACCTCAAGGACCTCATCCAGGTGCTTCCTGATGTCGTCTGGAAGGTCGGGTTCCCGAGGACGCTCGCTGATGGGGTTCCATTTGTACCCTCGGAACTCCTGATACAGCGACGGGACCACAGGGCCATGCACCCACGCCTCGATCCTCTCGGAGAAGAGCGGGCGGCCGGTCAGGGCCAAATGCCAAGCATGTGAATAGTATACGAGTTTTTGCAATTTCAAGTTGGTGATCGGATCGCCTCTGTCCTGGCTGAAACGAATGATGTAGTCGGCGATCTGCCGTGCCGTTGCCATGTCGCACCTTGCACAGGGATAGTGGCCTGCTATTCAATCGGCCTTCCGTTCTGGCCGGAATATGGTCCCGGGAGGTCATTGGCTGCAATAGCAAAAAGCCTCGACGGGACTGAATCGATCCCCATGACCGTCTGTATCCGACAACTTGAACCAACTCGACCCCGGCCCGCTAAGCAGTTGATTAACCGGCGCTGTTGGCTTGATATCAAATGATTGTGATTGGATTGTAGTTTTTCCATCATACGATGAGGTGGAACTTGGAGCGGTTGATGCCGCTATCTCTGCTTTGGAAGTTCCGGAAGAACTCAACGACGCTTCTCTTTCACGGTGGAAAAGCAGTCGGTGGCTCGAAAGTGTGCACCTTTGGGCTTAAGGATCGCTCAGGTTCCCCTTCCCATCGGGAGAGCATGCAGACAGGCGCCGAGCGAGGTCTGCTCCCGCAAATCCAGACGCGGTTTGGCAGGAGCGGTAGCAACTCAGCGCTGGATAATTCCCAAAAAGTCACTCTGACCCCTTTAATCAATGGCCTTGTTGAGGTCGCGATAGACCTCTTCGAAGCTGGTTCCCGCGACGGCCAGATCCAGATCGAGGCAGAAGGCTTCCCACTCGCCGTCACGTCCTTCGGCAATGCAAGCGAAAGCGCGCCTCATCGTCCTGCTCCCCATGTCCATGGACATCTATGCCGTAGGGCTCCCGGATCAGCCCCGGGCCGGTCTCCCGGTGCGGGAATCCCCGATCATGAAGCTGCCGCTCCACTCGACAAAAGTAGTGCCATACCACTGATCGGTCAATCGGTTCGGACGGTGGCGCACGAGGCGGTCCGCCCGCCCTCACTCCTCCACGCGGGCGTAGTCGCCCTTGTAGTAGAGCAGGGGCTTGCCGTCCGCCAGGGAGGACAGGCGCTTGACCCGGCCGACCAGGATGACGTGGTCGCCGCCGTCGTGGACGGCTTCGGTGGTGCAGTCGAGGGAGGCGAGGCAGCCTTTCAGGATAGGGGCGCCGGTCTCCCAGGCTTCCCACTCGACGCCGTCCCAGCGGTCGCCGATC
Source organism: Skermanella sp. TT6 (assembly GCF_016653635.2). Classification (NCBI taxonomy): domain Bacteria; kingdom Pseudomonadati; phylum Pseudomonadota; class Alphaproteobacteria; order Rhodospirillales; family Azospirillaceae; genus Skermanella; species Skermanella cutis. The sequence continues at coordinate 3,725,297 of NZ_CP067420.1, read as the reverse complement.
GCGGTGGAGAAGCGGACGGACAGGTCGCGCTGGGTCTCGGCCAGGACGTTGACGGCGAAGCGGCCGGAGGCGGTGAAGGCGTCCAGGGCGTTGGACGAGCGGGCCAGGCAGAACAGGACCAGGGGCGGGTCGAGCGACACCGAGCTGAAGGAGTTGGCGGTCAGCCCGAACGGTTCCCCGGCGTCGTTCGCCGTGGTGACCACGGTGATGCCCGTGGCGAAGCATCCAAGGGCGTTTCGGAACGCCCGCCGGTCGAAACTCATCGCGCTGGACTCATTGCCGTGGGCTCGGGGTGCATGTCGCGTGCTTCGGTATAGCAGGCGGGGACGGCGCGCAAGCCTCATGTACCCCGGCGAATCCTACTCCCGCACGGTCACTAAGGGCTTCTTAACGAAACTGAACGACTCTGCGGGTCGGTTTCCCTGACCTTCACGCGGTGGCTGCTCCTCGATATGCTTTTCATCATAGGCTCCATCACCGTCCTGGCCTGCGTGCTGGGCGGCTACGCGGCCATGGGTGGGCATCTCGCCGTGCTGTGGCAGCCGTTCGAGGTCGTCATCATCGTGGGCGCCGCGATCGGCGCCTTCATCATCTCCAACCCGAAGACGGTGCTCGGCCGCTGCGGCAAGGCGATGGTCACCCTGCTGAAGGGGTCCCGCTACAACAAGGAAAGCTACCTGGAGCTGCTCAGCCTGCAGTACCAGGTCTTCAAGATCGCCAAGACGCGCGGGCTTCTGGCGCTGGAGCAGCATATCGAGAAGCCCGAGGAGAGCTCGCTGTTCCAGCAGTTCCCGAAGTTCCACTCCGACCACCACGCCGTCGTCTTCCTGTGCGACTATCTCCGCCTGATGTCGCTGGGCTCGGACAATCCGCACGAGCTGGAAAGCCTGATGGACGAGGAGCTGGAGACCCATCACCAGGAGCATGCCCAGATCTCGGGCGCCATCCAGACCATGGCCGACGGCATGCCGGCGCTGGGCATCGTCGCGGCGGTGCTGGGCGTGATCAAGACCATGGGCTCCATCACCGAGCCGCCGGAAGTGCTGGGCAAGCTGATCGGCGGCGCGCTGGTCGGGACCTTCCTGGGCGTCTGGATCTCCTACGGCTTCATCGCGCCGATCGCCAGCTCGCTGAAGGCGGTGTACGAGGCCGAGGCGAAGTATTTCCAGTGCATGAAGGCGGGCCTGCTGGCCCACCTGCACGGCTACGCCCCCGCCGTCTCGGTGGAATACGCCCGCAAGGCCCTGCTGTCCGACGTCCGGCCGACCTTCTACGAGGTCGAAGAGGCGACGTCGGCGCTGCCGCCGGCCTGAGGAGGCGGCCCCGCCATGGCGCCTCCGCAGTCCTCCCCGCCGTCCGGCGGCCAGCAGCCGGTCGTCATCATCAAGCGCAAGAAGAAGTCGCGCCACGACGCCCATCACGGCGGCGCCTGGAAGGTCGCCTATGCCGACTTCGTGACGGCGATGATGGCCTTCTTCCTGCTGCTCTGGCTGCTCAACGTCACCACGTCGGAGCAGCGCCAGGGCATCGCCGACTATTTCAGCCCGGCCAGCGTGTCGCGCTCGACCAGCGGCAGCGGCGGCGTGCTGGGCGGGCTGACCATCACGGTGCCGGGCGCCATGATCTCGCCCGGAGCCCCGCTCAACGTCGCCCAGCCGACCCCCAGCCGGGCCGGCGAGTCCGACCGGGAGCCCGACCTGAACTCGGAGGAGCTGTACGACCGCGCCGGGATGAGCGCCCGGCAGATCGAGGAGCGGGCGCTGCGCGAGGAGATGGCGCGGCGCGAGCAGCGGCAGTTCGAGGAGGCGGAGAAGACCCTGCGCAAGGCGATCGAGGGCGTGCCGGAGCTGGCCCAGCTCGCCGAGAGCCTGATGATCGAGCAGACGCCGGAGGGGCTGCGCATCCAGATCGTCGACCAGGCGAACTATTCCATGTTCCCGCTCGGCAGCTCCCAGATGTACGCGCCGACCCGCCAGCTCCTGGGACTGGTGGCGCAGGCGGTGGGCCGCCTGCCCAACAGGCTGTCGATCAGCGGCCACACCGACGGGACACGGTTCGCCCGGGGCGACGTGTACGGCAACTGGGAACTGTCCACCGACCGGGCCAACGCCAGCCGGCGCGCCTTGATCGCCGGCGGCATCGACGAGAGCCGGATCGAGACCGTCGTCGGCCGCGCCGACCGCGAGCACCTGTTCCAGGACGATCCGCAGTCGCCGCGCAACCGCCGCATCAGCATCGTCCTGCTGCGAGACGCCAAGCCGCCGCCGCCCCGGCGGTAGGATTGATCCGATGCGTTGCGCCGTGGGCGCAACCTACGACCTTTGGCCCGAATCACCTCCGCCCTGCATCGAGCCGTAGGGTGCGCCCATGGCGCAACACGGTGCGGCGAGTCAGGCTGCCTTGACTTCGGCGATCGCGAAGCCGCTGTTCGGCATCGTGGGCAAGCGCGACATCGGGACGTCGAGGTCCTGGCGCGGCACGTCGTAGCGCATCGCGGTGGTCAGCATCCGCACCGCCCGCTTGATCAGCTCGATGGTGATCCATTCCCCCGCGCAGCGGTGGTCGCGCCCGAAGTCGCCGCCGCCCTGGGGGATGAAGTTGAACGGGCTGCCGTCCCAGCCGACGAAGCGTTCGGGATCGAACCTGCCGGGGTCCTTCCAGGTGCGGGGGTCGTGGTTGGTGCCGTAGAGGTCGAGCAGCACCCAGTCGTTCCGGCCGAAGCGGTGGCCGCGCCACTCGAAGGGCTCCATCACCCGGCCGCCGACCAGGGGGAAGAAGGGATAGAAGCGCCGGACCTCCTGGACGAACATCTCCAGGTATCGGTCGTCCTCCGCCGCCTGGCCGCGCGTCCCGGGATGCTGGTGGAGCGCCAGCGCCGCGAAGGTGACGAAACGGTGGACGGCGACCGTCGGCCTCAGGATGTTGAGCAGCTCGACCGCCGCCGCGTCCGGCGGAAGCTGGCCGCCGTCCTTGCCCCGGAACCGGGCGATGACGTCCAGCGCGGTCCCCGGAGGCGCCGGCAGGTCGCCGCTCCGGACCCGCTCGACCAGGTCCCGCGCCCATTTCTCCGTCCGGCGGCGCAGCATCAGGCCCCGCCAGTTGCGAGGGCCCACGGCGCCGGCGCCGTCCACCATGGCGCCGAACTCGCGCGTCCGCTCCGGGAGCTCGGCGTCGTCCAGGGGCACGCCCGCCCAGTCGCAGGCCGCCCGGCACAGCACGCCCTGGACCTCGTCGTGGAGCACGACCCTGTCCATGCCTTCCCAGGCCGGCAGCCGGGCGCGCCAGGCCCGCTCCAGCGCGTCGCCCATCCGAACGACCGCGTCGGGCGTCATCAGCGACATGAACATGCGCTTGCGGTCCTGGTGGGCCTCACCGTCAAGCGTCTGGACGCTGCCCTTGTCCTGGAGCAGCATCAGCGTCGGCTTCGGAACAGCCTGCTTCCGCGTGAACCGGCCCGGGCTGTAGAACTCCCGCGCGGCCTCCGGGCCGCTCATGCACACGGCCGGGCGGAGCATCAGGCGGGTCCTGAAGATATCCGACCCCAGGCGGCGGCAGCGGTTGGGGATGAACAGGTAGCCTTCCTTCAGCAGCGAGAGCGTGCTGTCCGGGGACTTGTCGCGAGGGATGTCCGGCATCGGGTCTCCATGGGTCGGGGTTGGAACTGCCCCGGTCAACCGGCCGCCGGCCCGGCCGTTTCACCTGCTGCCGGATCGGGCGGCGGGGGAGGGCGCGGTCGCGGCGGTCCCCAGATAGATTCCCGGCAGGATCAGCGCGAGCCCGGCGAGATGGTAGGGCCGGGGCTGCTCGCCCAGCAGCAGCCAGGCCAGCCCGGCGATGTAGACCGGGACCAGGTACATCAGCAGCCCGGTCCGGCTCGGCCCGACCATCGCCACCAGCTTGCCGTAGAGCAGATAGGCGCCGATGCCGGGCACCAGCGCCAGGAAAACCCAGATTCCGACGGTCCGCGCGTCGAACAGCGCCCGCTCGCCCAGCGCAGCCTCGATCCCCAGGAACGGCACCAGCACCAGCACGCCGCCCAGCGTGATCGCCGTGAACCTGACCGTCAGGTCCAGGCTCGACGGCCGGTGCTTGAGGAGCACCGAATAGAGCGCCCACCCCAGGGTCGCCAGCACGGTCCACAGGTCGCCCGCGGTGAAGGACAGGGTCGCCAGCGTCGCCGGGTCGCCGCGCGTGACGATCGCCAGCACGCCGGCGAGGCACAGCGCGATCCCGGAAGCCTGAAGGACCGACACCCGTTCGCCCCAGAAGATCCGGCCGAACACCACGATCAGGATCGGCGTGGTCGAGTAGATCAGGCCGATATTGGTCGCCGTGGTGGTCACCCCGGCCAGATAGACCGGCGGCCCGCACACCCCCATGCCCAGCGCGCCCAGGAGCAGCAGCGTCGGCCATTCCGCCGCCACGGCCGACCGGCGGCGCCACAGCCCGCCCGCCGTGAAGGGGAGCAGCAGGAGCGCGGTCAGCAGCCACCGCCCGAAGGCGAGGGCGACCGGCGGAACGCTCCCCTCCACCCAGCGGGCCGCCAGCATGTTGCTGGACATCAGCAGCGGCGCGAACAGCAACAGGACATAGGCCAGGCGGTGCGGCGAACGGTCCCCCATCAGGCCGCTCCGGTTCGGGCCAACCCGGGCGAGCACGACATTATGACGCGGAGCATGATCAGGTCTTACCTCCCTTAGGTTACTACGCTTTAGCGAAGCTCGTCTAATTTGATAGTTCCAACTAGAGATATGCACGCAATGATATGCACGAGGTCGCGATGCCATACCGTAAGAAACTTCCTAAAATCTATGACCCCGTCGGCCCCCGCGAGGCTTCGCCCAGGCAGCAGGTCCAGGGAAATTTCGCGGTGGCGCTCGGCGGGCTCGCCGGCAACAACGCCCACGGCGCCGGCGTGATCGAGGCGCTTTACCGATGCGGCAAGAAACCCAGGCTGATCTCGTGCACCTCCGGCCAGATCCGTTTCACCTACGCCTACCTGCGCGGCCTGACCCCCGGGTCGGAGGTGAACCCCTATAGCATGCTGCAGCGGCATTTCAATTCGGCCCAGCCTTTCAAGGACATGACCGACGTCAACCTGAACTACAAGCTGATGACCTGGCCGTTCCAGCACATCCGGCCCTCGGTGCCGGAGTTCTCGGCCGACATGCTGGGCAACCTGACCCGGTCGATGAAGCAGTTCCTGGCCAATCCGCGCGACTTCTCGGTGTGGCGCGAGATGTACCGGATGATGCCGGCGCGGACGCTGGTGTCCCAGGACACCCTGTTCGACCCGGACGTCTTCTCCGACATCGCCGGCCTGTTCAACGCCGACACGGGATCGGACGGGCACGGCGTCGGCGTGATGTTCAACGCCTATGATTTCGTCAAGGGCGAGGAATACGTCTTCATGAACGAGACGGCCGCCGCGCTGACCGGCCACACCCCCGGCGCGGCGAGCGACAGCAGGCCCTGGATCAAGTACCGGAAGATCACGGAGGAGGCGGTCCGCAACGCGCTGCGCCTGTACGAGTACGGCTTCCACGAGGAGGGCGACCTGCTCGACGGCGCCTATTTCCGCGGCCTGATCCTCAGCGAGATCCCCAACAAGGGCAACGGGATCGATACCATCGTGGTCGGCCGCCCGCTGGCGAACCGCTGGCTGGGCGACGCCCCGTCGAGCCTGATCGAGTTGCGCGACATGCAGACCGAGGTGAATTTCCTGGGCGGCTATGAAGGGCCAGATCGAACTGATCAACCATCTCCTCGCGACCGGGCGGCCGACGGAGCCCCCGGCCAACGCGACGTACATCACCATCCTGGAGGTCGAGATGGACCGCCAGCGCGGCTGGTGGGAATATGTGCTGGAAGACGAGGCCGTCTTCAACAGCGCCTTCCACCGTACCCGCGCCGAGGTCTGCCCCCGGCTGGAGCTGCCCAGGGCGGCGTGACCGTCCGCCCGGCGGATCCTTCCTGCCGCCCCGCGCGTTCCAGTCGGACGGAGGCGCCCGGCAGGAAGGATCGACGCCATGGATACCGACGACCGCGAGGAGCGGGTGCGGCAGCGCGCCCACGAGATCTGGATCCGCGAGGGCCGCCCGGAGGGCCGGAGCGACCGGCACTGGCAGCAGGCGAAGGACGAGATCGAGGTTGAGGAGGGCGGCTCCCTGTCCGTCGCCGGCGAGGAGGACCCGGAGCCGATCGCGGCGCCTAGTTTTCCGGGCCGAGACGCCTGAATTCGTCCCGGATGATCCGATAGCAGTCGCAGGCGACCTCTTCCAGCCCGGCCGGGTCGACGATCGTGATGTGCCCGCGCGTGTAGCGGATGAAACCCGCCTTCTGGAGGAGGTTCGCGGTGACGGTCACCCCGGCCCGCCGCACGCCGAGCATGATGGCGAGATATTCCTGCGTCAGCGGGAAATCGTCGCCGGCCCGGTCGCGGGTCATCAGAAGCCAGCGGGCGCAGCGCTCGTCGATGGTGTGGAGGCGGTTGCAGGCCGCGGTCTGGGCCACCTGGTTGAAGTGCCCCTGGGCGAACCGCAGGAGCTTGGCGCGCAGCGTGTCGCTCCGGCGGACCGCCGTCCTCAGCGCCTGCGCCGGCATCCGCCAGCCGTCGCCCGGGATCTGCATGTCGCACTGCATGGGCATCCGGTCGGATTCCAGGAGGACGGGCGTGCCGACCATTCCCTCGTTCCCGATCGTCCCCACCTCGACCGCGCCGCCGTCGGGCAGGGTATTGATCAGGGAGGCGCAGCCGTGCTCGATGAAGAAGACATGCGTGATGACCTCGTCGGGATGAACGACGGTCATCTTGTGCGGGAGCTTGACGGGCTCCAGGTGGGGCCGGACCAGCGCCTCCTCCTCCGGCGAGAGGAGTTTCAGGATGTGATTGCGGCTTTCCATTCTGCTGCCTCCGGGTCGGAACAAGGAGAGTTCCATACCTTCAACGGGTGGCGCGGGGATTCGGGCTGGGACAAGTTGGGGGAGCGTTCGATAAGGTCGCGTCGCCGTAGGTCGGAAGCGCCGGCAGCCGGCGCTCGCTTTTCTCCAGGGACTTACGGCCCGCCGGCGAGGCGCGATCGGGCCGCCCGTTCCGTCACGACACGTCGTCCATCAGCTCGGCGGGATAGCCGGCTTCGCGCAGCTTCGCGATGATCGCGTCGACATGGTCGGGGTCGCGGGTTTCCAGGACCACGTCTATGTCGGCCATCTTGACCGGGACGTTGTGGAACAGGCGCTGGTGGTAGACCTCCACGATGTTGCCCCCGGCGTCGCCCAGGAACTGGGCCACCTTGGCGAGCGCGCCGGGCGCGTCGCTGAGGCCGATGCGCAGCCGCACGACCCGGCGCTGGCGGACCAGCCCGCGCATCAGGATCGAGGCGAGCACGCGGGCGTCGATGTTGCCGCCGCAGATCACGGTGCCGACGGTCCGGCCCCTGAAACGCGCCGGGTCGTCGAGCAGGGCCGCGACGCCGGCGGCGCCGGCCCCCTCGACCACCAGCTTCTGTTCGGTGACCAGGGTGTAGACCGCGCGCTCCAGGCACTCCTCGCCGACCAGGACGATGTCGTCTACCAGGTCGCGGACGATCTCCCGGGTGAGTTGGCCGGGCGCCTTGACGGCGATGCCCTCCGCGATGGTGGCGCCGGAGCAGGCGACGGGTTCGCCCGCCAGGGTCTGCTTCATGGAGGGGTACATCCCGGCCTCGACGCCGATCACCTCGATGCGGGGCTTCAGCGCCTTGGCGGCCGTGGCCATGCCGGCGATCAGGCCGCCGCCGCCGATCGGCACCACCAGCACCTCCAGGTCGGGAACGGCGTCCAGCATCTCCAGCGCCACGGTGCCCTGGCCGGCGATGATCAGCGGGTCGTCGTAGGGATGCACGAAGGTCAGGCCGTCGCGGGCGGCGATGTCGTGGGCGAAAGCCTCGGCGTCGCTCAGGGTCTCGCCGTGCAGCAGGACGCGGGCGCCGTAGGCCTCGGTCCGCTCCACCTTGGTGAAGGGCGTCTGCGCCGGCATCACGATGGTGGCGGGGATGCCCAGCCGGGTCGCGTGACAGGCCACGCCCTGGGCGTGGTTGCCGGCCGACATGGCGATGACCCCCTGGCGGGCCGCCGCCTCGTCCAGGCTGCGCAGCTTGGCCAGGGCGCCGCGCTCCTTGAAGGAGCCGGTGTGGTGCAGGCTCTCCAGCTTCAGGAACAGGCGGGTGCCGGTCTGCTCGGACAGGCGCCGGGCCGCGACGGTCGGCGTGACCGGAAGCTCGCCGGCCAGGACCGCCGCCGCGCGCCGGATATCGTCGAGGGCGATGGTCATGGGCGGGTGCTCCGATTTGGGTGGGTCAGGGCGGGGGCCTCAGGGTGGGGGGACCAGGGTCAGGCGGCCGAGGCCGTCGGCCGCGACCGCGTCCAGCGAACCGCCGATGGTGAAATGCTCGCCGTCGCGCCAGCGTTCCACCAGGTCGCCGTAATGGGGCGACAGCGGGTTGCCGGACTGGCCGGTAGCGATCATGTACCGGGAGTTCTGCGGGTCGGACATGTCGTAGACCGCCCGGTAGCCGGCGCCGTGGATATGGGCGAACGGGGTCTCGGCGTTGCGGATCGCGCTGCCGCCGCGGTTGACGGTCTGGTTGCCGCCGTCGGTCTCGATCCCGATGTCGAACAGGTCCTTGAGAACCGGCACCCGGCTGAGCACCTGATGGCCGAGCGGAGCCCGGTGCTCCAGGCCCCAGCGCCAGGCGGCGGGGTCATCCCCGTGGCGTTCGGCCAGCTCCGCGAGGGTCCGGTCGAGCGAGGCGGCCAGGACGTCGGGGCAGCTCTCCGTCCGGTCCGGCGTGGTGACGTCGTCGCACCAGCGCCGCGCGGTGCGGAGCATGTGGATGACGAGGCGGGGCGAGGAGGACCAGACGTCGGCGAACAGGTCGCCAAGCTCGTCGGCGTAGAGCGCCCGGTGCAGGTCGCGCAGCCACCATTCGAAGATCAGCGGTTCGGGCCGGTCGCGCGTCAGGGTGCCGTCCCAGGCGCGCAGCAGGTCGAGCGCGGTCCGGGCCTGGGACGAGGAAGGGTCGATCCGCAGCATCTCCGGCAGGAGCTCGAGCGCCGCGACGGAGACGTTGTCCATCAGCAGGTCTTCCGCCGCGTCCACGTCGTGGCGCCGGCCGGACCCGAGGACCTGCTCGATCCGCGCGGCGCGGTACCAGTCGTCCCAACGGTTGGTCAGGAAGTGCGGATAGTCCGGGCCGACGATGCGGTTGTTGGCATTGACGATCCGCCCGGCCGGCGGGTTGAACGACTGCGGCATCTGGTCGAACGGGACGGCGCCGGTCCAGCCGTACTCGCCGGTCCAGCCGGGGACCGGCAGGCTGCCGTCGCCCTTGCGGCGGATCGGGACCAGCCCCGGGGTGTAGAAGCCGATATTGCCCTGGATGTCGGCGTAGACGATGTTCTGGAGCGGCGCCTGGAAGTGCCGGAGCGCCGCCTTGAAGCCTTCCCAGTCGGGTGCCCGGGCGAGGCGGTAGAGCGCTTCGGGCGTGGTGTCGCGGTCGCTGAGGCCGGTGAAGGCCAGGGCGACGACGTGCCCTTCCGGGGCGGCGCCGAGGGCGTCCGGGTCGATGTCGGACAGCACGGGGCCGTGCCGGGTGGTGCGGACGGTCAGCGTCTCGTCCGGCGCGTCCTTGACCCGGATGGTCTCGTCGCGCCGGGCGAAGGGTTCGGGGCCGTCGGGCGTCAGGTACCGGGAAGGATCGGCGGGATCGAGCCGCTCGACGAAGAGGTCCTGCACGTCTCCCCCGGTGGTGGTGAAGCCCCAGGAGATGCGGTCGTTGCGGCCGAGCAGGTGGAACGGCACGCCGGGAACGGTAGCCCCGGTGACCGAGAAGCCGGGCGCCTCGATCCGGGCCAGGTACCACAGGATCGGGGCGCCGAGCTGGAGGTGAGGGTCGTTGGCCAGCACCGGCAGGCCGGTGCCTGTCCGATCGCCCGCGACGACCCACTCGTTCGACGCGGTCGCGGGGCCGAGCGGCGGGGGCAGGGCGGCGGCCAGCCGGTCGAGATCCAGGTCGGGCAGGCCGGCGGTCAGGGTGACCGGGGCGGAAGCGGGATAGTCGGGGAACAGGTCGCGGATCCGGTCGGGCGGCAGGCGCTGCATCATCCGGGCGCGCAGCAGTTCCTCGGTGTAGTTGCCGCTGAGCTGGAGCGCCATCAGCTTGCCCCAGACGATGCTGTCCGCCGGACGCCAGGGTTCCGGCTCGTAGCGGAGGACCTGGAACTCGATCGGGAGGGGGCCGCTCCGGTTGGCGAGCCAGGCGTTCACCCCGGCGGCATAGGCTTCCAGCGCCATCCGCACCTCCGGCGCCAGGGCGCGGACGCTGGCCTCGGCGTCGCGGTAGAATCCCAGGGTCCGCATCAGCTTGTCGTAGCGGAGGCCGCCGGCCCCGATCAGCTCGGACAGCCGCCCGGCGCCGATCCGGCGGTTCAGGTCCATCTGCCACAGGCGGTCCTGGGCATGGACGTAGCCCAGGGCGAAATAGGCGTCCTCCTGGGTCTGCGCGAAGATGTGGGGGACCGCGTTGGCGTCGCGCGCGATCTCCACCTTCGCCACGAGTCCGGGCAGGGAGACGGTGCCTTCCAGGTCGGGCAGGCCGGAGCGGAGCCACAGCCAAGCGGCCGGAACGCCGAGCAGCGGGACGGCGGCGGCGATCGCCAGGATTGCCAGGATCGTCCGCCGTAACCGCCGCATCGCCGCCTTCCCCGCCTCAGACCATGTTCAGGATGATCGTCTTCTTGTGGGTGAAATGTTCCAGCATCGCCTCGAGGGAAGCCTCCTTGCCGAGGCCGGAATGCTTGACGCCGCCGTAGCTGAGGCCGGGCTGGACCACGAGGTTCTGGTTGACCTGGACGAAGCCGGCCTCCAGCCGCTGGGTGGCGTCCAGCGCGGTGCGCAGGTCGCGGGTCCAGATGGTGGCGGCCAGCCCGTACTCGCTGTCGTTGGCCTGCTCGATCGCGCTGTCGTAGTCGGTGAAGCGGATGATGCAGGTGACCGGGCCGAAGATCTCCTCCCGCGCCAGCCGGCTGTCGTTGCCGAGGCCGGTGAAGATGACGGGGCGGACGAACAGGCCCTTGGCGAGCTTGGGGTCGTCCGGCATGGCCGAGCAGGCGTGCGCGGTGGCGCCGGGGGTCGCGGTGCCGAGCTCGATGTAGGAGTTCACCTTCTCGAACTGCTGGGGCGACACGATGGTGCCGATGTCGGTCGCCTCGTCCAGCGGGTCGCCCATCTTCATCGCGTCGACGCGGGCCTTCAGGCGGCCGACGAATTCGTCGTGGACGCTGTCATGGACGAAGATGCGGCTAGCCGCCGTGCAGCTCTGCCCCTGGCGGGTGAAGCGCATGCCGGCGACGGCGCCGTCGATCGCCTTGTCCAGATCGGCGTCGCCCATCACGATCATGGGGCTCTTGCCGCCCAGCTCCAGCGTGACCGGGATCAGCTTTTCGGCCGCCGCCCGGTAGATGATCCTGCCGGTCTCCACCGAGCCGGTGAAGGTGACCTTGCCGACCTTGGGGTGGGCGACCAGCGGCCCGCCGCATTCCGGCCCCTGGCCGGACAGGATGTTGAAGACGCCCTTGGGCAGGATCGTGTTCATGATCTGGCAGGTGCGCAGCACGGCCAGCGGCGCCTCCTCCGCCGACTTGACCACCACCGTGTTGCCCGCGACCAGCGCCGGCGCGATCTTCAGCGCCATCAGCATCATCGGGACGTTCCACGGGATGATGGCGCCGATCACGCCGATCGGGTCGCGCTGGGTGACGGTCAGCATCTTCGGATTGAAGGGAACGGATTCGCCCTTCAGCTCGGAGCCCAGGCCGCCGTAGAAGACGAAGGCGTCGGCCAGCACGCCGGACTCGACCCGGCTCTCGGTGCGCAGCGCCTTGCCGGTCTCCAGCGCCACCAAGCGGGCCAGCTCCTCGGCATGCTCGGTCAGGCGGCGGCCGCATTCGGTGACCAGACGGCCGCGCTCGCGCGCGGTCAGCTTCGACCAGGGCTTCTGCGCGGCATGGGCCGACTGGACCGCGACGTCCACGTCGATCGCCTCGCCCTCCGCCGCGTCCGCGATGGTGGCGCCGGTCGCGGGATTGACCACGGCGAAGGTCCTGCCGGAGCGCGCGGGCACCAGTTCCCCGTCGATCAGCAGCTTGCCCGACAGCTCCCGCGCCAGCGCGTGGGGGTCCAGGGTGAGGGTGAGGGTTTGCGGCGCCACGATCGATCCTCCTGATTTTCTTGGCCTTGCCGCGCCTTCGCCAAGGGGCGGCGAGCGGCCGGCGGCATGGCGTCGTTGTAGCACCCGGCGGGGCTCGCGGGAACGGCTGCATTGCAGCATGGGGGGCACGGCTGTCAAGCGGGGCTATGCCGAAGAGAAGCTTCGGCTTATCCGTAAAATGAAGTATAAATCCCGCGGAGGCGCTGCATTAACTGAGTCTTTACCCTGGAAAAATCATAAAGCGATCAATATCGCTCCCGTGGCGGGCGAGGCAGGTGACGGTCGGCTCTTTCCGTCATCGACAGTGCATTTCCCCAGTACATCCAGAACGATGGAACGCGCGCCTATGTCTTTGCCCTTCACCGCTCCCCTTGCCGCTCACGAGCATGCCGCTTATGCGGATGCGGCCGCGATGGTCGCGGCGCTTCGGCCGGAACAGCCGGTCTATTGCATCCGCCCGCACGTCCTGAGGGAGGCGGCCCGGCATTTCGTCGAGACATTCCCCGGCAAGGTGCTCTACGCGGTGAAGTGCAACGCGGAGCCGGCGTTCCTCGATGCCCTGCACGAGGGCGGCATCCGCCACTTCGACACCGCGTCGCTGCCCGAGATCTCGGTCGTCGCCGAGCGGTTCGCCGACACCACGTCCTATTTCATGCATCCGGTCAAGCAGCGGGGCGGCATCCGCGCGGCCTACGGGCAGCACGGCGTCCGGCACTTCGTGGTCGACCATGCCGACGAACTGGCGAAGGTCATGGTGGAGACGGGCGGGGCCGCCGACGCGGTGATCGTCGTCCGGCTCGCGACGGCGCGCGGCGCCGCGGTCTATGACCTGGGCGGCAAGTTCGGGGCGTCGCCGGCCCAGGCCGCGGCCTTGCTGAGGCAGGCTTACGGGGCGGGACGCAGGGTCGGCCTGTCTTTCCATGTCGGCTCGCAGTGCCTGACACCGGGGTCCTACACGGCGGCCCTGCGGCTCGCGGCGCACACGCTCGACCTTGCCGGGGTGCCGTTGAGCGTGATCGACGTGGGCGGCGGCTTTCCCGTCGCCTATGTCGGCCTGCACCCGCCGCCGCTGGAGGACTATGTCGCCGCGATCCGGGCCGGGCTGGCCGGGATGGAGCTTCCGGCGGAGTGCGAGCTGTGGTGCGAGCCCGGCCGGGCGCTGGTCGCCGCGGGCGCGTCGCTGGTGGTCCGGGTGGAGCTTCGGCGCGACAACTTCCTGTACATCAACGACGGCGTCTACGGCAGCCTGTCCGACCTGAAATATGCCGGGCTGCGCTTTCCCATGCGCGTGCTGCGGCCTGTCGGGGACCGCGTCGAGGTGCTGGAGGAGAACCTGGGGGAGTTCAGCCTGTTCGGGCCGACCTGCGACGCGGTCGACGTGATGGAGGGCCCGTACCGGCTGGCGGCCGACGTGCGGGAAGGCGACTATATCGAGATCGGGCAGGCCGGCGCCTATACGCTGGAACTGCGCACCGACTTCAACGGCTTCTGCCCCGACCGTTTCGTGGAGGTCGGCGACGGTGCCTTCCTGCCGACGGCCGAGATGGAACCGGTTCCGTTCCTGAGCGCCGCCGCCGAGTAGGGCGAGGGAAGGGCCGGCATCATGCCGCATGGGCGGGCGGGCGGAAATCGGGTTCCATCCGCCGCCCGTCTCCTGCCATGGTATGCGCCGCCCGATGTCCGCCGTCCACGACTCGCTGTTCCGCGCCCTGATCGACGACCCGGTGCGGGCCGGCGTCCTGATCCGCGACTTCCTGCCGCCGGACATCGCAGCACGGCTCGCCGACGAGCCGCCGACGCTGCTGGACGGCAGCTTCGTCGATCCGGAGCTGAACCCGAGCCAGAGCGACCGGCTGTTCAGCGTAGCGCTGCGCGCCGGCGGCTTCGCGCTGCTCTATATCCTGATCGAGCACAAGAGCTTTCCCGACCCGCTGACGCCGATCCAGGTGCTGCGGTACCGGGCGGAGATCTGGCGCCGCTTCGCCGAGGCGGGCGGCCGGGGCAGGTTGCGGCTGCCGCCGATCATCCCGATGGTGTTCTACCATGGCAGGGGGCCGTGGAACGTGCCGACCTCGGTGACCGCCTGCCTGGACGCCGACGAGGACCTGAAGCAGGTGCCGGGCGACATGGGATACATCCTGTGCGACCTGGGACCCATACCCGACGCGGAGCTGTCGTCCGACGGCGAGGTCCGCGCCGGGCTGCTGGCGCTCAAGCATGTCTTCCGTCCCGGCGATCCGGAGGCGCTGCTGGCGGAGATCCTGTCCGCCCTGCGCAGCGGAACGACCTTTGAGGAGCAATTGATCCGCTATATGATCCTGACCTATCCGGCCATCACGGCGGACATGCTGTCCAGGGTCGCGCGTCGGGTCGATCCGCATCGGGAGGGGAAATTGATATCGCTCGCTGCACAGGAATGGCTCCGCCAGGGTGAGGAGAAGGGCTTCGCCAAGGGCAAGGCCGATACGATCCTGATCGCCTTGGAAATGCGGTTCGGGCAGGTTCCGGCCGCGTTGGAGGATCGCGTGCGGGGATCCGAGCCGGAGGCGATGGACCGCCTGTTCCGGCGAGCCATGACCGCGGCCTCCCTCGACGACCTGTTCGCGGAGGACCTGCGGCACTGACACGCACTTCCGCGCGTGACGCATCGCGGCGGCGTTGGAACCGCCCGGCCGGTGTGCTACGTTTTTGTGTATGCACGCTTATCGAGAAAAGAGCCTTCGCGGGCTGAACGTCGCCGGCTTCCACCGGATCGGCTATACCGAGTGGGGACCGGAGCGGTCCGACCGGACGGTCGTCTGCGTCCATGGCCTCACTCGCAACTCCCATGATTTCGACTGGGTGGCGCCGGCGCTGGCCGAGCAGGGCTTCCGGGTGGTCTGTCCCGATGTCGCCGGGCGCGGGCGGAGCGGGTGGCTGCCGGTCGCGGCGTCCTACGGCTTTCCCCAGTACCTCGCCGACATGACGGCGCTGATCGCCCGCCTCGACGTGGAGAGGGTGGACTGGGTCGGGACCTCGATGGGCGGCATCATCGGGATGATGCTGGCGGCCCAGCCCGACACGCCGGTCGCCCGGCTGGTGATCAACGACGTGGGTGCCTTCGTCCCGGCGACGGCGCTCGAGGCGATCAACGCCTATGTGTCGAAGCAGCCGGCCTTCGACGACGTCGTCGGCGTCGAGAGGGAGCTGCGGGCGCGGCTGACCGGTTATGCGCCGGTGACCGACGCGCAGTGGCGCCGGCTGGCCGAGGTCGAGGCGCGGCGCGGCGACGACGGCAGGCTGAGGCTCGGCTACGACCCCGCCATCGCCTCTGCGATGGCGGCGGCGGGGCCGGCCAAGGACGTCGATCTCTGGCCGGTCTACGACCGCATCTCCTGCCCGACGCTGCTCCTGCGGGGTGCCGACAGCGCGTTGCTGACGGCCGGCACGGCCCGCGAGATGACGGCGCGCGGGCCGCGCGCGAGGCTGGTGGAATTCGCCGGGGTCGGGCATGCTCCGCCGCTCATGTCGGACGATCAGATCGCGGCCGTCCGCGATTTCCTCGTCCAAGGGACGGAGCACCGATGACAGCGTTTCCGATACCGAGACCGGCGCAGTCGGCCTGCGAAGGCTTCGACGAGGACCAGACCCGCCTGTTCGACAGCCTGGTTGAAATCCTGGCCGAAGAGCCGACATGGAAGCAGCGGCGCGCGGTGTTCTTCCAGATCATCGAACGGCTGCGCAAGGCCTTCGACCGGAACCGGCAGGACCCGGAAAGCCGCGGCGACATACCGTTCGTCGCCGTGCTTCCGCTCCACATCGGCGCGATCCTGGAAAAGATGGGCGAGGAGGAGATGATGTCGGTCGATCAGGCCGCATTCTACCTCCTGTCGATCCATCCCGAGCACCAGCAGGCGGCCGATCAATGGATTCAGGGCGACAAGGCCAACCTGAAAGCCATGACGAAGTTCATCGATACCAACCCCTTCTACGCCGCACTGCACCGCTCCTATGAACAGTATTCCGCCGAACCCGACGACCGCTGAGACCGCTGGCGAAGCCGGCGGTGCCACCGTGCCCGTGGACCTGACGTCCGCCGTGGCCGCGGCACCCTTCGACTTCCCGTCCTTCACGCCGCGCGCCCCCTGGTGGGGCGCCGATCTCCAGACCGTGCGCAGCGTGCTGATGCGGCAGCGCTACCGGCCGGAGGACCATCCGCAGAAGCAGATGCGCTTCCGCATGCCGGACGGCACCGGCGACGTGCTCCATGCGACCCTGAACCGCCCGGCGGAACCGGCCCCTGACCTGCCGCTGGCCGTCCTGGTCCACGGGCTGACCGGCTGCACCGAGAGCCATTACATGCGGGCGACGGCGGCGGTGCTCCTGCGCCGGGGCATGAGGGTGCTGCGCGTCAACCTGCGCGGCGCCGGTCCGTCGCGCCCGTTCTGCCAGGAGCAGTACCATGCCGGCCGGACGGAGGACCTGCGAAGCGTACTGGCGCAGATCCCCGAGCCGCTGACCCGGTCGGGCATCGTCCTGGTCGGCTATTCGCTGGGCGCCAACCTGACCCTGAAGCTGCTGGGCGAAGGGACGCCCGCCGGGGTGGTCGCCGCCGCGGCGGTGTCGGCGCCGATCGACCTGTCGGAGACCAGCCGGCGCATGATGAGCCGCCGCAACTTCTTCTATCATCGCCGGGTCGTCGCCCGCATGAAGGAGGAAGTCCTGGGCATGCCGATCCCGGAGCACTTCAAGGCGGCCGTCCGCGAGGTGCGGAACTGCTACGAGTTCGACGACCGGTTCACGGCGCCGCGGAACGGTTGGCGCAGCGCCGACGAGTACCACCAGGTGAACTCGGCCGTCCGATTCATGGGCGGCATCCGCGTGCCGACGCTGGTGATCCACGCGCTGGACGATCCCTGGATCCCGGCCGACGCCTATCTCAGCTTCGATTGGGCCTCGAGTCCCGGGCTGACTCCGCTGCTGCCGCGGGGCGGCGGCCATGTCGGATTCCATGGCGCCGGTGCGGACCCTTGGCATGACCAGTGCCTGGTGAAATTCCTGGAGGCCGTCGTCGGCCCGCTCGGCGAAACGGCCGTACCGCTCACCGCCGCCCGGGCGGGTTGAGGTCAGGCCGGCCGAAGTCGGGCAGGCTGGGCGCCCGGGCGACCAGACCTTCGATCATGGCGAGCACCCGCTCCACGGCTTCCAGCAGGCCGCCGGTCAGGAGCGCCGCGTGCTCCGGCTGGCCGGTCACCCGGTCTCGGACCTCCGACAGGGTCCGCAGTTCCGGCAGGAACAGCTCGCGGGCGCCAAGCGGCAGGGCGTTGGATTTCTCGACGAGGGCGTAGAACCGGGTGCTGGTCCGGACCAGCATGACCAGCACGGCGGCATCCAGTTGACGGAACTTCTCCCGCAGTTCTTCCGCCTGCTCGTCCTCCATGCGTCCCAGCCGCTCCTCGATCAGCGCGATCAGCGCCTGGAGTTCGTCCACCTTGGCCCGGAAGCGGAAATAGGCGGCGTAGGAGTCGCGGCCGGCCTCGCCGTGGGCCCTGTCGGCGAGAGACGCGGCCTCCTTCGCCTGTTTCTCCAGGGCCGACAGCATCGAGGCGATCTCGCGCCGGTCCGGTGCCTTCCCGATGACGTACCGCCTCACCTGATCTGTTCCCGAACTGCCGATGCCGGACTGCATGAACCAGTCGGTATAGGAGTTTTCAGTACGGGGTGAAATCGCTGCCGCCTTGGGCATACCGTGGCAAATCAGCGCTCGCGTCCAGGGCCGGGACGGCGGCGGCGCACCAGCTATGGTGTTGCGGCGCCACCGCGTTCGGGTCGTCGAGGGTCGCCAGCGTGACGTCGACCGTCTCGGGACCTTCGGTGTAGTTGAAGGTGAGCTGGGTGCCGCAGGCCGGGCAGAAGCGCCGGACCCCCTTGGGCGAGGACAGGTACTCGGCGGGCCGGCCGTCGGTGAACCGGAAATCCGCCGCCCGCCAGGTTCCCCAGGCGACCACGGGCGCGCCGCTGGCCCGGCGGCACAGGCCGCAATGGCAGAATCCCGCCCCCTCCGCCGTGAGTTCGCCGTCGATCCGATAGCGCACGGCGCCGCACAGGCACCCTCCGGTCAAAACCATCACGCCCCCCCCGAAACCGGCCGGCCTCTCACGGCTGTCCCGCACGTTTATTGCTTACTGCTCACAAGCCTGAACTCAAGGCAGAACTACCCCTTTTTCGTCATGGCCGGACTTGATCCGGCCATCGTCTCACAGGTCTCACGGGGGCTCCGTGGCTGGAGATGCCCGGATCAAGTCCGGGCATGACGATAATGGGAAGAGGAAGTATCCTGAGCATCAGCTTGGGGTTGATTAGCAATCATCGTGCCGGACAGCCGTGGCCGGCCTCTCCGAAAATTATCACCCGCCGGGCTTTGAACCCTTTTTGCTCCCTGCGTCGTTCCTCTTCAACATTCTTGACTGGCCAATCAAACTGGGGGGGAAAGCGGATGCAGTGGCGTGGGCGCCGGCAGAGCGATAATATCGAGGACCGGCGCGGCATGGGTCCGGTATCCGGGTCGGGCCTGCCGGGCGGCATGCTCGGCGGCCGGGGGATGCGGCGGGGCGGCTTCGGCCTCGTGGGGACGGTGGTGATCCTCCTGCTCGGCTTGGTGTTCGGTTTCGATCCCAGCTTCCTGCTGAACGGCGGGTCGGGCGGCGGCCCCGGTGGAGGCTATGTGGAGGCGCCGCAGCCGCGCATGGGCACCGCTTCCGGACCGAGGTCGAGCGGGGACCAGGATCTCGCCGACTTCGTCAGCGTCGTGCTGGCGGAGACGGAGGATGTCTGGGGCGACATCTTCGCCCAGTCCGGCCGGCGCTACGAGGAGCCGGTGCTGGTGCTGTTCAGCGGTGCCGTGCAGTCCGCCTGCGGCTTCGCCCAGGCGGCCATGGGGCCGTTCTACTGCCCGGCCGACCGCAAGCTCTACATAGACCTGAGCTTCTACCGCGACCTGCGAACCCGGATGGGGGCGCCGGGCGATTTCGCCCAGGCCTATGTGGTCGCGCACGAGGTCGGGCACCATGTCCAGAACCTGCTGGGTGTCTCCGGCGACGTGCAGGCGGCCCAGCGGCAGTCGTCGCGCAGCGACTCCAACGCGCTGTCGGTCCGCCTGGAACTCCAGGCCGACTGCTTCGCCGGCGTCTGGGCCTTCCACATGGCCCGGCAGGGTCAGGTGCTGGAGCCGGGCGATATCGACGAGGCGCTGAACGCGGCCAGCGCGGTCGGCGACGACCGGTTGCAGGAGCGGGCGACCGGCAGGATCACGCCCGACTCGTTCACCCACGGCAGCTCGGCCCAGCGGGTCGAGTGGTTCCGCCGCGGGCTTGAGTCGGGCGCTCCGACCTCGTGCGACACGTTCCAGGACGGATGACCGGAGGGGGCCGTAGGTCGGACTTCGCCCGAAGGGCGAACTCCGACGTTATGTGGCAACGTTGGGGTCCGGTGTCGGCGTTCGCCTTACGGCGAAAGCTGACCTACGGTTGAACGTCTGTCGCCGGCGTCAGTCCGCCAGTTCCAGGACGACCGGGGTGTGGTCCGACGCTTTCTCCTCGCCGCGCGGGCCGCGGTCGATCCGGCAATCGGCGAGGCGGTCGGCGGCCTGGGGCGACAGCAGGAAATGGTCGATGCGGATGCCCTGGTCGCGCGGCCAGCGGCCGGCCTGATAATCCCAGAAGGTATAGGCGCGGGCCTCGTCGGGATGCACCGCGCGGAAGGCCTCGGTCAGGCCCAGGTTGAGCAGGGCGCGGAACTGGGCGCGGGTCTCGGGGCGGAACAGGGCGTCGGTTTCCCACGCCTGCGGGTCGTAGACGTCCTCGGGGGCGGGGATGACGTTGTAGTCTCCTCCCAGCACGAAGGGCTGCTCGGTCTTGAGCAGTTCCGCCGCGTGACGGCGTAGCCGTTCCATCCAGCGGAGCTTATACGGGTACTTCTCGGTCCCGACGGGATTCCCGTTGGGCAGGTAGAGCGAGGCGATGCGGACGCCGGCCACGGTGGCTTCGACATAGCGGCCCTGGGTGTCCTCGGCGTCGCCGGGCAGGTGGTCCAGCACGTCCTCGGCCGGCTGCTTCGACAGCAACGCCACGCCGTTGTAGCTCTTTTGCCCGACGACGGCACAGCTATAGCCAAGCGCCTCGAAATCCTGCTTCGGGAAGGAGGCGGTCTCGCACTTGATCTCCTGGAACAGGACGACATCCGGCGACGCGCGCTCAAGCCACGCCAGCACGTTGGGCAGGCGGGCCTTCACGGAGTTGACGTTCCAGGTGGCGATCTTCATGGGGGTGTCTTCCTTGACGGTCCTGGCGGCACATGCGTTCGATGGCCGGCATGGAAGACGAACCGGCAGCGGAACTCAAGGTCCACGTCGGCCGGCGACGACATGGACCCCGGAATCACATCACACCGCGAAGGACGAGCCGCAGCCGCAGGACGCGGTGGCGTTGGGGTTCTTGATCTGGAAGCTGGCGCCCATCAGGTCCTCGACGAAGTCGATGATCGAGCCGTTCAGCAGGTCGAGGGAGACGTCGTCGGTCACGACCGAGGTTCCCAGGTGCTCGAATACGTAGTCGTCCTCGTTGACGGTCTTGTCGAAGCCGAAGCCGTATTGGAAACCCGAGCAGCCGCCGCCGGATACCGTGATGCGCAGCATCAGGGCGTCGTCGCCTTCCATCTGGCGGAGCGCGGCGACCCGCCGGGCGGCGCTGTCGGAGATCGAGAGGGACCGACCGCCCGAACCCACGGCGGCGGCTGAGTCGGTCTGCGGTGTGTCGAGCGCCGTGTCGGTCATGGTCTTCTCCTTGGGTTCCGCGCGTTTTCCGCGGGAGGTCGGTCGGAAACGGGCCTGAAAAATGCCCGTCTCGGCAAGTTTATCCTTACCCTATGTAAGCAGACCAGGCCGTCCGTTCAAAGGGGCGGGCGCGCGGCAGGTCAATAGGTCGCGATGGTGATTGAAATATGAACCCCACTATCGGTAGTGTCCGGGCATGATCGCCGATCAATCCCTTCTCCGGAACGCCGAACCGGGACCGGCCGCCTATGCGTGCCGGCCGGAGCTTACCCGCGGCCGGCTGAAGCCCGAGCCGGAAAGCCCGACGCGGTCGATGTTCCAGCGCGACCGCGACCGCATCATCCATTCCGGCGCGTTCCGCAAGCTGAAGTACAAGACGCAGGTCTTCGTCTATCACGAGGGCGACTATTACCGCACCCGCCTGACCCACAGCCTGGAGGTCGCCCAGATCGCCCGCTCGGTCAGCCGCACCCTGGGCCTGAACGAGGACTTGGCGGAGGCGGTGGCGCTTGCCCACGACCTGGGCCACACCTGCTTCGGCCATGCCGGGGAGGAGGCGCTGAACGAGGCCATGAAGCCCTACGGCGGCTTCAGCCACAACGACCAGACGCTCCGCATCCTGACCCGGCTGGAGCGCCGCTACGCCGAGTTCGACGGGCTGAACCTGACCTGGGAAACGCTGGAGGGGGTGGTCAAGCACAACGGCCCGCTGCTGCCCGAGCTTCCCGGCCACGGCCTGCCGACGACGATCCGCGAGTTCCAGCAGGAGATGGACCTGGAGCTGGGGACCAATCCCGGCATGGAGGCGCAGGTCGCGGCGCTGGCCGACGACATCGCCTACAACAACCACGACATCGACGACGGGGTGCGCGCCGGCCTGTTCACGCTGGAGGAGATCGCGGAGCTGCCGCTGCTGGGCGGCATCGTCCGGGGTCTGCACGACCGCTATCCGGGGCTGGACCGGACCCGGCTGGTCCACGAGACGATCCGGCGCATGATCGACCACATGGTGACCGACCTGATCGCCGAGACCCGGCGGCGGATCGCCGAGGTCGGGCCGCGCTCCGCCGCCGAGGTGCGCGCGGCGCCCCGCGCCATGGTCGCCTTCAGCGACGGGATGCGCGACCATGATCGGGTCTTGCGCGGATTCCTGAAACAGCGCATGTACCGGCATTACAAAGTGAACCGCGTCACCAGCAAGACGCGGCGCGTGGTCTCCGAACTGTTCGCGCTGTTCATGGCCGAGCCGGAATGCCTGCCGACGGAATGGCAGGCCGACCTGGCGGCCGGGGGCGGCACCGACGAAAGATCGCGCGCCCGGCTGGTGGCCGATTATATTGCAGGCATGACCGACCGCTTCGCCCTGGCGGAGTACGAGCGGATGTTCGACATGGAATCCAAGACCTGATGAATCTGTTCAACGAGTTCGCCAAAGACCTTCGCGTCATCCTGGATGACCTCGCGGCACGCGGGCAGCTTCCGGGCGGGCTCGACCTGTCCAAGGTGACGGTGGAGCCGCCGCGCGACGCGTCCCACGGCGACCTGTCCACCAACGCCGCCCTGGTCCTGGCCAAGCAGGCGGGATTGAAGCCCCGCGAGATCGCCGACATGCTGGTGGAGCGGCTGAAGGACTTGGCCGACGTCGTCTCGGTCGAGATCGCGGGTCCCGGGTTCGTGAACCTGCGGCTGTCCGACGACACCTGGCGCCAGCGGATCGGCGACATCCTGGTGGCCGGCGTCACCTACGGCAACAGCAGCGTGGGCGCCGGGTCGGCGGTCAATGTCGAATATGTCTCCGCCAACCCGACCGGCCCGCTGCACGCGGCGCACGCGCGCGGCGCCGTGGTCGGCGACGCGCTGGCGTCCCTGCTGGAGAAGGCGGGCTATACCGTCACCCGCGAATACTACATCAACGACGCCGGCGCGCAGGTCGAGGTGCTGGGCCGTTCGACCTACCTGCGCTACCGGGAGGCGCTGGGCGAGACGGTCGAGATCCCGGCCGGCATGTATCCGGGCGAATACCTGAAGGACGTCGGCGCCGAGCTGGCCGGGCGGGACGGGCCGAAGTGGCTCGACGCTCCCGAATCGGAGTGGCTGCCCGCCGTGCGCGACTTCGCGATCGAGCGGATCCTGGCCGGGATCAAGGACGACCTGGAGGCGCTGGGCGTGCGCCGGCAGGTCTTCTCGTCCGAGCGGAACCTGATCGCCAGCGGCGCGGTGGAGGACGCCTACCAGTCGCTGGTCGACCAGGGGCTGATCTATACCGGCGTGCTGGAGCCGCCGAAGGGCAAGAAGCCCGACGATTGGGAGCCGCGGCCCCAGACGCTGTTCCGCGCCACCCGGTTCGGCGACGACGTGGACCGCCCGCTGAAGAAGTCGGACGGCAGCTGGACCTATTTCGCCAACGACATCGCCTACCACCTGGACAAGTTCCGCCGGGGCAGCCCGATCCTGATCGACGTGCTGGGCGCCGACCACGGCGGCTACGTCAAGCGGATGCAGGCGGCGACCACGGCGGTGACCGGCGGGCAGGGCTCGCTGGACGCCAAGATCTGCCAGCTGGTCCACCTGCTCCAGAACGGCGAGCCGGTCAAGATGTCGAAGCGCGCGGGCACCTTCGTGACCCTGCGCGACGTGATCGACCAGGTCGGCCGCGACGTGGTCCGCTTCATCATGCTGACCCGGCGCAACGACCAGACGCTGGAATTCGACTTCGCCAAGGTGACCGAGCAGTCCAAGGACAACCCGGTCTTCTACGTCCAGTACGCCCATGCCCGCTGCTGCTCGGTGCTGCGCCACGCCAAGGATGCCGACCCGGAGCGCAGCCTGAACCCCGACGACTTGGCGGCGAACGCCGTGCTGTCCCGCCTGGAAGCGCCGGAGGAGCTGGCGCTGGTCAAGCTGATGGCGAATTGGCCGCGAATCGTCGAATCGGCGGCGCAGGCCCACGAGGCCCACCGCGTCGCGTTCTATCTCTACGACCTCGCGGCGGCCTTCCACGGGCTGTGGAACAAGGGCAAGGACGACACGACCATGCGTTTCCTGCTCGATGAAGACCCTGAGCTGACCACCGCCCGGCTGGCGCTGATCAAGGCGGTGTCGATCGTGATCGCATCCGGTCTGGATGTGATGGGAGTGGAGCCTGTCGAGGAACTGCGCGGATGAGCCAGTACGATCGCCGAGACCCCTATGGCCGGGACGACCACGGACCGGAGGGCGATGGCCGGGACGAGTATGCCGCCGGCAACGGTCCCGACGCCGAGGACGCCCGCTACATGCCCCGCGACCTGCGGGTCGAGCCGCGGGTCTACCAGCGCGGCTCCTACCGGCCCAATCCCGACGCGCGGCCGGCGCGCGGCCGGCGCCGGCTGCTGGCGCCGATCCTGGCCGGCGTGGGGCTGGTGCTGTTCTTCGCGATCGTCTGGCTGACCTATACAGGCGGCACGGACGGCGGCACCGACGGCGGCATGCCGCTGATCAAGGCCGACGGCTCCCCCGTCAAGATGCGCCCGGACCAGCCCGGCGGCATGGCCGTGCCGCACCAGGACAAGCTGATCTACGACCGTCTGAAGGCCGAGACCGGCAATACCGAGACCGCGGCGGTCGAGCGGCTGCTGCCCCCGCCGGAAACGCCGCTGCCGCGCCCCGAGCCGCCGCAGGCGGCGCCGGAGCCGGTCCCGCAGATACCGCCGGCCGCGACCGGCGCGCCGGTGCCGCTGTCCCAGGACATGGCCGCCTCGGAGCAGCCGGGCCTGGTGGAGGACGACGAGCCCGCGCCGCCCGCGGCGATCCCGGCGCCTCCGCCGCCCGTGGCCGCCGCTCCGGCGCCGCCGCCCCCCGTGGCCGCGGCGCGGCCGGTGCCGCTGGCTCCTCCCGCGGCACCCCCGCAGACGGCGGCCCTGCCGCCGCCTTCACCTCCGGCGCCGGCGGCATCCGCGGGCGGGAGCGGCTTCCGCCTCCAGATCGCCTCGGTGAAGTCCGAGGAGGGCGCGCGGGCCGAGTTCCAGCGGCTCCAGCGCCGCTATCCCGAGATCCTGGGAGGTCTGGGCGTCAATTATGTCCGGGCCGACCTGGGCGAGCGGGGCGTCTATTACCGGGTGCAGGCCGGGCCGGTGGACGAGGCCCGCGCCTCGTCGATCTGTTCGTCGCTGAAGGCCCAGAGCGTCGGGTGCATAATTGTCCGCCAGTAAGTCCGTTCTCTCCGGGAAGCGTCCCGCCGCCGTCGTCTATGGCTGTGCCGGCCTGAGCCTGAGCGAGGAGGAGCGGGAGTTCTTCCGCCTCGCCGATCCCTTCGGCTTCATCCTGTTCCGCCGCAACTGCCAGTCCCGCGATCAGGTCCGCGCCCTGGTCGCGGAGCTGCGCGCCTCGGTCGGCCGGGCCGACGCGCCGGTGCTGATCGACCAGGAGGGCGGCAGGGTCGCGCGCATGCGCCCGCCGGAATGGGCGGCCCATCCGGCGGCCCGGCGGATCGGCGACCTGGCGGTCGGCGATCCGGAGGCCGGGGCGGAGGCGGCGTGGCTGAACGCCCGGCTGCTGGCCGCGATGCTGCACGAGGTCGGCATCACGGTGGATTGCGCGCCTGTGTGCGACGTGCCGGTGGACGGCTCCCACGACGTGATCGGCGACCGCGCCTTCTCGGACGATCCGGAACTGGTCGCGAGCCTCGCCCGGATCTCCTGCACGGGGCTGCTGGACGGCGGCGTGCTGCCGGTGATCAAGCACCTGCCGGGCCACGGCCGGGCGCTGTGCGACAGCCACCTGGAGCAGCCGCTGGTGGAGGCGGGCCGGGCGGAACTGGCGCGCAGCGACTTCCTGCCGTTCGAGGTGGTGTCGGACATGCCGCTGGGCATGGTCGCCCACGTGGTCTACCGGGAACTGGACCCGGTCCACCCCGCGAGCACCTCGCGCATCGTCATCCAGTCGGTGATCCGCGAGCAGATCGGCTTCGACGGGCTGCTGTTCTGCGACGACCTGTCCATGGAAGCCCTGGCCGGCACCGTCGCGGAGCGCGCGACCGCCGTGCTGGAGGCCGGCTGCGACGTGGTCCTGCACTGCAACGGCAGGCTGGAGGAGATGCGCGACCTGCTGGGCGTGGTGCCGCCGCTGACCGACTCCGCCGCCGTGCGGTGGGAGCGTGCGCTGACCTTCCTGAAGCCGCCGGGCCGGGGCGACGTGGACGCCATGCGCGAGCGGCTGGACGGGCTGCTGGAGGGCGACGCCCTGGACCCCGGCGCGGACCTGGTGGCCTGATGCCGGATATCGGGCAGTTCCTGTTCACCGCGTCGGTCTGGGTGATCCCGGTCATCGTGGCGATCACCTTCCACGAGGCGGCCCACGGCTATGTAGCGTGGAAGCTGGGCGACGACACGGCGAAGGTGCTGGGGCGGGTGACCTTCAACCCGCTGCGCCACGTCGATCCGTTCGGCACGGTGGTGCTGCCCGCGATCATGTATTTCACCACCTCCTTCCTGTTCGGCTGGGCCAAGCCGGTCCCGGTGAATTTCAGGCGGCTGCGCAACCCGCGCTACGGCATGGTGCTGGTGGCGCTGGCGGGGCCTGCGATCAACATCGTGCTGGCCTTCTTCTCCGCCTGGGCGCTCCGCTGGGTCGGGCTGGTGCCCGACGAGGCCCTGCTGTGGGTCCAGCAGAGCTTGGTGATCGCGGTCCAGATCAACGTGATCCTGGCGGTCTTCAACATGATCCCGCTGCCGCCGCTGGACGGCGGAAGGGTCGCGGTCGGGCTGCTGCCGCGCCAGCTCGCGATGCCGATCGCCCGGCTGGAGCCCTACGGGCTGTTCATCCTGATCGGCGTGCTGTTCATCGTGCCGCTGATCGGGACACAGCTCGGATATAATCTCAGCGTTCTGCCCTGGCTGCTCGGGCCGCCGGTCGAGTACGTGATCCGGCTGCTCGGCTTCGTGACCGGGCACGGCTGACGCCCCATGGCCGACCAAGCGATCCTGGAAGCGGAAGGGCAGCTCGTCCTCGACCTCGACGGGTACGAGGGGCCGATCGACGTGCTGCTGACCCTGGCCCGCGACCAGAAGGTGGACCTGACCCGGATCTCCATCCTCCAACTGGCCGACCAGTACCTGGAGTTCGTCGCCGAGGCGCGGCGCATCCGGCTGGAACTGGCGGCCGACTATCTGGTGATGGCGGCCTGGCTGGCCTACCTGAAGTCGCGGCTGCTGCTGCCCGAGCAGGACGCGGAGGAGCCGAGCGGCGAGGATCTGGCCCAGGCGCTGGCCTTCCAGCTCCAGCGGCTGGAGGCGATGCAGGAGGCCGGGGCCAAGCTGCTCGACCGGCCCCGGCTGGGGCGGGACGTGTTCGCGCGCGGCGCGCCGGAAGGCATCCGGATCGTCACCCGGTCGATCTTCGACCTGTCGCTCTACGACCTGCTCCGGGCCTATACAGAGCACAAGCGGCGCGAGGAGTTCGGCACCTGGCGCATCCAGCCGACCGAGCTCTATTCGCTGGAAGACGCGCTGAAGCACCTGTCGGAGATGCTGGGCCGACTGCCGGATTGGACGGACCTCGCCAATTTCGTCCCGGGAGCGGGCGGCGGCACGCTGCTGAGCCGGTCGGCCCTGGCCGCCCATTTCGTCGCCAGCCTGGAGCTGACCAAGGCCGGGAAGCTGGAGCTTCGGCAGGAGGGCGTCTTCTCGCCCATCTATCTGCGCCGCGTCCGGTCGCCGTCATGAACCCGCAGCTCCGATTGCTGGAGGCCCTGCTGTTCGCCTCGGCCGAGCCGCTGGACGCCCGCAGCCTGGCGGCGCGGCTGGGGCAGGGCGCCGACGTGGACGCGCTGCTGGGCGAGCTGGCGGCGCATTACGCCGAGCGGGGCATCAACCTGGTCTGCACCGGCGGGCGCTGGTCGTTCCGGACGGCGCCGGATCTGGCCGAGAAGCTTCGCGTGGATGCCGAGGTGCAGCGGAAGCTGTCGCGGGCCACGGTCGAGACGCTGGCGATCATCGCCTACCACCAGCCGGTGACCCGCGCCGAGATCGAGAGCATCCGAGGCGTCGCGACCAGCAAGGGCACGCTGGACATCCTGATGGAGGCGGGCTGGATCCGTCCCGGCAAGCGGCGCGAGACGCCGGGACGGCCGCTGACCTGGATCACCACCGACGGCTTCCTCGACCATTTCGGCCTGGAGAGCCTGCGCGACCTGCCGAACCTGGAGGACCTGAAGGCCTCGGGCCTGCTGGACTCCCGGCCGGTGCTGGCGGCGGTGGGCGGCGGCGAGGGGCTGCCGGCGCGCGAGGAGGAAGGATAACGACCATTGACATCGCCGACGAGGGTTGTCGGGGTCGGACCACCATTTCCCATAGGCTTCCCTGAACGGCAGCTTCCAGGGGAAATGGTGGTCCGACCCCGATAACCCGGTTCCGGCCGATGGTCTGTCGCTCAGTGCGTCAGGTCGTGCATGTAGCCGAGCTTCGCGATCACCGCCGGGGACAGGATGAACGGGTAGAGGTCGGGTTGGCCCATGCTGCGGTTGAGGGCGTTGACCGCGTAGGTCAGGGGCAGCCAGTTGTCGATCAGGTCTTCGATGTCCCTCGCCTTGTGCGGGTCGAAGTCGACTTCGGCCTGTAGCTCGTGGCCCTTGCGGATCCGCGGGCGGATCTTCATGCCGAAGGAGCGCGCCGTCTCCAGCGTGTCGACGATGTGCAGGTAGTGCGCCCAGGTCTCCGCGAAGTCCTCCCACGGGTGGGCGGTCGCGTAGGTGCTGACGAAGTTGTCCTGCCAGTCGGCCGGGGGGCCGTTGTTGTAGTGGGTCTGGAGCGCCTGCCCGTAGTCCGCCCGCTCGTCGCCGAACATCTCGCGGAACTTGGCGAGGCTTTCCTCGCCGGCGTCGCGGACCAGCTTGTCCCAGAAATAGTGGCCGACCTCGTGGCGGAAATGGCCGAGCAGGGTCCGGTAGGGCTCCTGCATCTGGGTGCGGCGCTTCTCGCGCTCGGCGTCGTCGGCCTCGGCGACGTTGATGGTGATCAGGCCGTTGTCGTGGCCGGTCAGAACCGTGGTCACGTTGCCGTCGGCATCGACCTGGTCGGACAGGAAGTCGAAGGCCAGTCCGCCCTCGGGATCGTCGGTGCGGTTCTTCAGCGGCAGCTTCAGCTTCAGCATCGTGTAGAACAGGTGATGCTTGGCCATCTCCAGCTTGCGCCAGCGCGCCATGTTCTCCGCGTCGGAAAGGTCCGGGATGGTGCGGTTGTGGCGGCAGGCGGCGCAATGGGGCTCGGCGGAATCGGCGGGCAGGAGCCAGTTGCAGGCGTCCACCTCGGCGTTCCGGCAGAACTTGTACAGCGTGCCGGGCGCGCCCAGCGCGCGCCAAGCCTCGCCTTCCGGCTCCAGGGCCGTCACCTTGTTGACTTCCGGAACATAGCCCAGCCGATGGCCGCAGCTCTCGCACACCGTATTCTCGAAATAGAGCGGCTGGCCGCAGCTCTCGCATTCAAACAGCTTCATGTCACCTTCGCCTTGCCGGAAGAAGCCCGCCTCAGTCGCCCAGCAACGCTCTGGAAGGTGCGGTGTTCCAGCAAATGGCAGCCATGTTTGAAAGGAATGGCCGGTCGGTGGGCGGTACTGCGCAATAAAGCTTTAGAGCTGTACCCGATCAGGTCGATCCGTCCGAGACAGCTGATCCGATGCGTTGCGCCATGGGCGCAACCTACGATCGTTGGTTCGCATCAGCTCCGCCCTGCATCGAGCCGTAGGTTGCGCCCATGGCGCAACATGGTGCGGCGAGTGGAAAGGCCGGCTGCGAGCACCGAAGTGATTCAACCTGAACAGGTACCGCCCTGGACGGCGGGCACGATCAGGGGCCGGTCCAGGTCGGTCCGCCGCGACACCAGCACCGGGTGGTCGAAGGCGGCGGCCAGGCAGTCCGGCGTCATGACAGTCCAGGGGGAGCCCGCCGTCAGCACGCGGCCGTCGCGCATCAGGACGATGGTGTCGGCATGGACGGCGGCGAGGTTGGGGTCGTGCAGCACCGCCATGACGGCCCAGCCCCGGCGGGCCAGGCCGTGGGCCAGCCCGAGAAGCTGGGCCTGGTGGCGGATGTCCAGGCTGGAGGTCGGCTCGTCCAGGAGGAGGTAGCGGGGGGAGGGGTCGGCATCGTCGTCCAGCTGGGCCAGCACGCGGGCGAACTGGACCCGCTGCTGCTCGCCGCCGGACAGGGACGGGTAGGAGCGCTCCGAGAGGTGCAGCGCGTCGGCCGCCAGCAAGGCCCGCTCGACCGCCTTCAGGCTCTCGGCCCGGGTCGCGCGAGCCCGGTGCGGCGCCCGTCCCAGCATCGCCACCTCGGCCGCGCCGAGCGGGAAGGACAGGGTCACCGACTGGGACAGCACGGCCCGGCGGCGCGCCAGCATTTCCGGCTCCCACTCCGCCAGCGGGCGGTCGTCGAGCGTGACGGTGCCGGCGTCGGGCGGCGTCTCGCCCGACAGCAGCCGGACCAGCGACGACTTGCCGGCGCCGTTCGGCCCGAGCACCGCCGTCAGCGTGCCGGGTTGCAGGTCCAGGGAGACCCGGTCCACCAGCGCCCGGCCGCGGCGCCGCAGGGTCGCCTCCGTCGCCCGGATCATGACGGCGCCTCGCGCCGCCGGCGGATCAGCAGCCACAGGAAGAACGGGCCGCCGATCAGCGCGGTGACCAGGCCGATCGGCAGTTCGGCCGGCGCCACCACGGTGCGCGCGACGATGTCGGCGATCAGGACCAGGGTGCCGCCGAGCAGGGCCGAGGCCGGCAGCAGCAGCCGGTGCCCGGCCCCGACGACCAGGCGGACCAGATGCGGCACGACCAGCCCGACGAAGCCGATCACACCGGCGACCGCGACGCTGGCGCCGACCGCGGCGGCGCAGACGGTCACGATCCCGGTCTTGGCCGGTTCCACCCTGAAGCCCATCAGCGCCGCCTCCCGCTCGCCCAGAAGCAGCGCGTCCAGCACGCCGGCCCAGCGCCCCGCGGCCAGGACGGCGCCCAGGGCGAAGGGCGCCAGGGCCAGCACCACCGGCCAGGCGGCCCCGCCGAGGGATCCCATGGTCCAGAAGGTGATGTCGCGCATCTGCCGGTCGTCGCTGCCGAAGACCAGGTAGCCGGTCCCCGCCGCGGCGATGGCGTTGACCGCGATGCCGGCCAGCAGCAGGATCGCCACGTCGGTCCTGCCGTCGCCGCGCGCGACCCGCTGGACCGCCAGGATGGTGACGAGGCTGCCGGCGAAGGCCGCGGCGGGCAGGGCGAAGGGGCCGGCCAGCCCGGCGACCGCCGTGGGAACGCCCAGCACGATCACCGCGACCGCCGCCAGCGCGGCGCCGCCGGAGATCCCGATCAGCGCCGCATCGGCGAGAGGATTGCGGAACAGCCCCTGCATCATGGCACCGCTGACCGCCAGCGCCGCCCCGACGCCGAACCCCAGCAGCGTGCGCGGCAGCCGGAGCTGGAGCACGATCGCGGCGTCCCGGTGCGCGACGTCGCCCCCGAAGAGCGCCGCGAGGACGGTCCCGGGCGACAGGGCGGAAGCGCCGATCGCGAGGCTCGCCACCACGGCGGCGCAGGCGAGCGCCGCGAGCAGCGCGAGAACGCCCCATTGGCCGAGCCCGGCCGCGCCGTCGCGCGCCGTCAGGCAGGTCATGAACGGTCCCTGGGCGGCGTCGGGAAGGCGTCGGCCCGGTCCGGGTGCAGCGCGCGGGCGAGGTCGGCCAGGGCCTGGGGAAGGCGGGGGCCGAAGCCCAGCAGGTAAAGGGTGTCCATCGCGACCAGCCGGCCGTGCCGCGCCGCCGGCGTCCCGGCGAACTGGGGCATCGCCAGGATCGCGTCGCGCCCGCCGGCGGCCTCCACCGCGTCCGACGGCAGCAGCAGCACGTCGGGAGCCGCCGCCAGGATCGCTTCGCCCGACGCGGGCTTGTAGCCCTCGTATCCCTCCATGGCGTTGATCCCTCCCGCCAGCCGGATCATGGCGTCGGCAGCGGTGTTCTGCCCGGCCGCCGTCGGGGCGCCCTGGCCCAGGCCCATCAGGAACAGGACGCGCGGGCGGTCGGGGATCTCCGCGACGACGGCGCTGACCGCCTCCACTCCCCTGGTGATGTCACGAGCCATGGCTTCAGCCTCCTCCTGCCGGTCCAGGAACGATCCGACCGCGCGGACCTTTTCCGCGACGCCCTCCACGGTCGGCCGGTCGGGGACCATCCGGGTGGGAATGCCCAGGCCTCGGATCTGGGCGATCACCGGCGGCGGGCCGGCATTGTCGCTCAGCAGCACCAGATCGGGGCCGAGCGCCGCGACGCCCTCGGCGGACAGCGCCCGCATGTAGCCGACCTGCGGCAGCTCCCGCATGGCGGGCGGGTGGAGGCTGGTGCTGTCGACGGCGACCAGGGTGTCGCCCAGACCGAGTTCGTTGACGATCTCGGTGACCGCGCCGCCGACCGAGACGATCCGCGCGGGCGGTTCGGCCGCGGCGGCGATGGACGCCAGCACCAGGGAGAACAGGACGGGCGGCCATGCCTTCATGGCGCCGCCTCCGGCGCGGCGAGGCCGGCGGCCAGCGCGCGCCAGCCGTCCAGCTCGGGTTCCGACGGTTTGCGGCGGCCGAACAGGAAGGCGATGGTCTCCCCCGCGGCGTCGAACAGCTCCAGCGAGGTGACGATCCCGTCGGCCGTGGGCTTGCGCACCACCCAGGCGGTGGCGATGCGGTCTTCCCGGAGATGCAGGTTGAAGCCGGGATCGAGCACGTTCAGCCAGGGACCCATGGCCTTGATCCGGTGGACCGGCCCGGTATGGATCCCGATGCAGCCCCGGTTGCCCACGAACACCATGATCGGCAGCCCGCTGCCGGCCGCGGAGCGCAACACCGTCGAGAGCGCCGACGCCGCGACCGGGCGGGCGCGGTCCGGTCCCGCCAGCCGCAGCGCCTGGACGCGGCCCAACCCGAAGCGGCGCAGCAGGCCGAAGAACTCATGGGTGTCCTCCAGCGCGTCCCAACCGGCATGGAAGCCCGCCAAGTCGATCCGTTCGTCCTCGGTCGGGGCGGCGGGACTCGCGGGCGGCTCGGCGTCGAACGCGGTGGTCTGGTCGTCGGTCCTCCGGGCGGCCGCGAGCCGGTCGAAGGCCTCGCGGTCGCTGTTCTCGGTCAGGTAGATCTTGTGGACCGCGGTGCCGGTGCCGTCGAACACCTGAAGGCTGAGGCGAGCGTTGCCGTGGCTGTCCTCCCGGACCATGAACAGGTGGCGCCAGTGGTTGAAGAACAGGCGCAGGTCGATGTCCGGGTCCAGCACCAGCCCCATGGCCGGCCCGCAGTCGATGTTGCGGTAGGTTCCCGTCTTCTCGATCACAGCATGCTCGTTGCGGGTCAGCGCCATGACCGGGCCGAGCGTGCCGACCCCTTCCAGGAAGGTGCCCCAGTCGCCGGAGCGCAGGCGCAGGCTGATCCGGCCGCAGCCGCTGGCGATCAGCGCCGCTTCCGGAACCTCCAGTTCGAGCGCCGCGTCGCGGGCGCGGATGCCGGGGCGGTCCTTGCGCAGCACCTGCCAGCAGTCCCACAGCAGGTCGTTGGCGGGCAGGGGCAGGCCGGGCAGGGCTTTCAGGTCGGATCGGATGTCGGGACTCATGGCTCACCACTTCACGATGGCATTGACCGCGACGGTGCGGCCGGGTTGGGCATAGCGTTCGATGCTGGTGGATGTCCGGCTCTGGCCGGTGACGTCCTGGGGATTCCAGTAGCGCTCGTCGGTCAGGTTGAAGAGCCCGGCGTTCACCGTGACGTTCGGCGTCACGTCCCAATAGGCCATCAGGTCCACCACCGTGGAGGAGGGCGGCTGGAAGAACCCCGCGTCGCTGACCCGCGACTTCCGCGCCGTGTAGGTGGTCGCCAGCTCGGCGCCCCAGGAATCCGCCGGATGGTCGTAGCGGATGCCGCCGACCAGCTTCAGCGGATCGACGCTGTCGATCGGGCGGCCGGTGTCCTCGTCCTCGCCCCGGGCGTAGCCCAGGCTGCCCAGCAGGGTGAAGCCGGCGCCCACGGCCCAGTCGCCGTGCGCCTCGGCGCCCCAGATCTTCACCCGCTCCAGGTTCCT
The DNA here is from genome assembly GCF_016653635.2 of Skermanella sp. TT6. NCBI lineage: Bacteria > Pseudomonadati > Pseudomonadota > Alphaproteobacteria > Rhodospirillales > Azospirillaceae > Skermanella > Skermanella cutis. Next base: position 3,691,173 of record NZ_CP067420.1, on the reverse strand, counting down.
CGCCTGGAAGAGCTGGAGCCCGCCGCTGGTCCCGACCACGACCTGCTCGATGAAGTCGCGGTAGCGGTTGTAGAAGCCGCTGACGCTGAAGGCGGCGGTTCCCAGGTTGCCGCGCAGGCCGGCCTCGAAGCCGTCGCTGGTCTCCGGCTCCAGGTCGGGGTTGGGCAGGACGACGTAGCCGAAGGCCGCGTTGGTGAAGCCGATATTGGCGTCGTCGTAGGGCGGGCTGCGGAATCCCCGGGCATACTGGCCGAACAGGGTGAAGCGGTCGTCCAGGCGGTACGTGGCGCCCAGCTTCGGCGACACCGCCGTCTCGGTCACCGTGCCGACCTGGAGCGCGCCGGGGTTGAGGTTGCGGTAGGCCTGGTCCGGGTCGGGGTCGAGCCGGTAATGGTCCACCCGGACGCCCGGGATCACGGAGAGCCGGCCGATCCCGATCTCGTCCTGGACATAGGCGCCGGCCAGCAGCGTCGTGCTGTCGGGGAAGGTCTTGTTGGGGAACAGCTCGCCGCCGATGAAGCGGGTGACGGCGCCGGTGACCAGGTTGGTCTCGGTCCGCTCCCGCGGGCGGGAGGTGTCGGAATAGTCGATGTCGATGCCGTAGGTGAAGGTGTTGGCCGTCCCCGCGATCTCGGCCCGGCTGAGCAGCTGGACGTCGAGGCCCCAGATATCCTGCTCGAACTCCTGGTCGGTGATGCGCAGCCGCGGCTGTCCCGCCGTCAGGCGGCGCTGGGTGCTGTCCTCGCTGCGGCCGACCCGCTGCCAGGAGAGCTGCCAGTCGACCTCGTCGATGAAGCCGATGGGTGCGTCGTGGGCGTGGTCCAGGCTGAGGCGGTAGCGGTCGGTGGTGTCGCGCCCCAGGCTGTCGAGCACCGTCGCCGAGCGTTCCGACCGGATGTCCGTCCAGGTCACGGCCTTCCGCAGCTCGCCGGTCAGCTTGAGCGTGTCGTGGTCGCCCGCGTTCCAGACCAGCTTGCCCAGCAGGTTGTTGGAGAAATAGTCCTGGGGGTTCGCCTCCGCCCGGCCGTTGGTCTCGACCTCCCGCCCGTCGCGCCGGGTCGCGACCAGCATTCCCTCCAGGCTGCCGGCGCGGCCGGCCACGGTGGCCGTGGTGGCGAGGCTGTTGTCGGCGCCGTCGTAGCCGGCCTTGGCGCTGACGAAGACGTCGCGGCCGAATTCCGTCAGGTAATCCGCCGGGTCCTTGGTGATGTAGGCGACCACGCCGCCGATCGCGTCGCTGCCGTAGAGCGACGAGGCCGGGCCGCGCACGATCTCCACCCGCTTGACCGTGTCCAGGTCCACATAGTCGCGGTTGAAGGTCGGGCTGGTCGCGGGGAAGTCCGGCAGCCGGGCGCCGTCCACCTGGACCAGCACCCGGTTCCCGCCGATGCCGCGGATCGTGTAATTGGTCAGGCCCGAGCGCGTCGGGTCGCTGCCGATCGACACGCCCGGCTCGTAGCGCAGCAGGTCGCGCGGGTCGGAGACCAGCCGCCGGTCGATCTCCGAGTCCGTGATGACGGAGACGGTGCCGGGCACCTCGTCCACCGGCCGCTCGCCTCGGGTCGCCGTCACGGTGACGGGGTCGAGGCGCAGCACGGATGCCGGCGGTTCCGCCGCCGTGACGGGGACCGGGGCGGCTTCCTGGGCGAGGGCGCCCACGGCGCCGAGGGCGACGATGCTGGTGGACATCAGGACCGTGCGGCTGAGACGGGCACCCCGGCCCGTCGACGTGATGCTAATGAAAATGGGAATCAGTCGCAATTGTAAAGTCTCCGGGCTGGAGTCGGCGGGGGTGGACCAGGAAATTGATAATGAGAATCGTTCGCATTAACAAGCTTCAAATCGGGCGGAAAAGGGGACGGCGCTTTCCGGGATCCCAGCCACACCGGGGCGGCGCCGTGCGGAAATCCGGAAAAGCAGCCCCGCGATCACCGGGCGGCCGCCCCATAATCCCATTAACGACAAACACTTAGCCGGGTATTCCGGAATGTCCGCTTCTTGGCATGGAACCTGCTGAACGGATCTCCAGTCGCACTGCCGCTCGACACGGAGAATGCCCGGCTTTCCAGGTGGGAAGCGACGGCAGAAGCGGTTCAGTCTAGGGAGAAGCACCATGCAGGCCACCGGAAGCGCGGCCGTGACCGCGCCTGTCCCCCACAAGAAGATCTATCACCACCTCTATTTCCAGGTGCTGTGCGCCATCGTGATCGGCGTGCTGGTCGGGTATTTCCATCCCGAGTTCGGCGCCAGCCTGAAGTGGCTGGGCGACCTGTTCATCAAGCTGATCAAGATGCTGATCGCCCCGATCATCTTCTGCACCGTCGTCCACGGCATCGCCAGCATGGAGGATATGAAGAAGGTCGGCCGGGTCGGCGTGAAGGCGCTGATCTATTTCGAGGTGATGACCACCCTGGCGCTGATCATCGGCCTGGTCGTCGTCAACCTGTGGCAGCCCGGCGCCGGCATGAACGTCGACGTCAACTCGCTCGACACCAAGGCGATCGCGGCCTACACCTCGAAGGCGGCCGAGCAGGGCACCATCGAGTATATCATGCACATCGTGCCGAGCACGGTGGTCGGCGCCTTCGCCGAGGGCGAAATACTCCAGGTGCTGTTCTTCGCGCTGCTGTTCGGCTTCGCGCTGTTCGCGCTGGGCGAGAAGGGCAAGCCGCTGCTGGGCATCATCGACCAGTCGGCCCACGTCTTCTTCAAGATCGTCGGCATCGTGATGAAGGTGGCCCCGATCGGCGCCTTCGGCGCCATGGCCTTCACCATCGGCAAGTACGGCGTCGGCTCGCTGCTGTCGCTGGGGCAGCTGATGCTGGCCTTCTACGCCACCTGCCTGCTGTTCATCTTCCTGGTGCTGGGCACGGTGGCGCGGCTGGCCGGCTTCAGCATCGTCAAGTTCATCAAGTACATCAAGGAAGAGCTGCTGATCGTCCTCGGCACCTCCTCGTCGGAATCGGTCCTGCCGCGCATGATCGCCAAGATGGAGCTGCTGGGCTGCGAGAAGTCGGTGGTCGGCCTGGTGATCCCGACCGGCTATTCGTTCAACCTGGACGGCACCTGCATCTACCTGACCATGGCGGCGATCTTCCTGGCCCAGGCGACCGGTACCGACCTGACGCTCAGCCAGGAGATCGGCATCATCGCCGTGCTGCTGCTGACCTCCAAGGGGGCGGCCGGCGTCACGGGAAGCGGCTTCATCGTGCTGGCGGCGACGCTGGCCTCGGTCGGGACCATCCCGGTCGCCAGCATCGCGCTGATCCTGGGCGTGGACCGCTTCATGTCCGAGGCCCGGGCCCTGACCAACCTGATCGGCAACGGCGTCGCCACCGTGGTGGTCGCCCGCTGGGAAGGGGCCCTGGATGTGGACCGCATGAACCGCCACCTGAACAACGAGACCGACGAGGAAGCCGACAGCCCCGAATCCGTCCTGGTGACGGAGGAGGAGACGGCGGGCATCGGAACCGGGCACATCGGAACCGGGCACATCGGAACCGGGCACATCGGGGCCGGGCAGGGCGCCGGCGCCCGGGCCTATTGATCTTCGCCCGGCCTATCTTCACCTTGCCCGGGAGGTCCTGCTGACGCAGAGTCCGGCGGCGCCAGACCGGCGCCGAAGGAGCGAGCCATGCAGGACAGCCTGACCGTGCTGCTGGTCGAGGACGACAACGCGGTCCGCGCGGCCAGCATCCAGACGTTCCAGCTCGCCGGCATCGAGGCCAAGGGCTTCGGTGCCGCCGAGCCGGTCCGCGACATGATCCACCCCGACTTTCCCGGCGTCATCGTCACCGACGTCCGGCTTCCCGGCATGAACGGGCTGGCGCTGCTGGACCACGCCATGCGGGTCGATCCCAAGCTGCCGGTGGTGCTGATCACCGGCCACGGCGACATCGCCATGGCGGTGGACGCCATGCGGGTCGGGGCCTACGACTTCATCGAGAAACCTTTCCCGACCGACCGCCTGGTCAACTCGGTCCAGCGCGCGCTGGAGCGCCGCGCCCTGACGCTGGAAGTCGAGACGCTGCGCCGGAAGCTGTCCGACCGCGAGGGGATCGAGTCCATCCTGCTCGGCCAGTCCCCGGCCATCCAGGAGGTCCGGCGGGTGATCCTCCAGGTCGCCGACACGGCGGCCGACGTGCTGATCCTGGGCGAGACCGGTACCGGCAAGGAGCTGGTCGCCCGCTGCCTCCACCAGTTCTCCCGCCGCCGCGACGCGAACTTCGTCGCGATCAATTGCGGCGCCATGCCGGAGACCATGTTCGAGAGCGAGATCTTCGGCCACGAGTCCGGCGCCTTCACCGGCGCCAGCCGCCAGCGCATCGGCCGGCTGGAACATGCCGACGGCGGCACGCTGCTGCTCGACGAGATCGAGTCCATGCCGCTGGCGCTCCAGGTCAAGCTGCTGCGGGCGCTGCAGGAGCGTGTCGTCGAACGGCTGGGATCGAACCGGGAGATCCCGATCGACATCCGCATCGTCGCGGCCACCAAGGAGGACTTGGCGGAGCTGAGCCGGCAGCAGCGGTTCCGAAGCGACCTCTATTACCGGCTGAACGTGATCTCGGTGACGCTTCCGCCGCTGCGCGAGCGCCGCGAGGACGTGCCGCTGCTGTTCGAGCATTTCGTGCTCCAGGCGGCGGCACGGTACCGGCGCGAGGCGCCCGTGCTGTCGAGCGCGCAGCGCCGGCAGCTGATGGCCCATGCCTGGCCCGGCAACGTGCGGGAGCTGCGAAACGTCGCCGACCGCTTCGTGCTGGGCATCCACGGCACTCCGCTCGACCCGGCGGGCGACGCCGCCTCCGCCGAGCCGCCGTCCTTCGCGGAGCAGGTGGACGCTTTCGAGCGGGCGGTGATCTCGGAAGCCATGGCCCGCCACCAGGGCAACATCGGCGCCGTCAGCGACAGCCTGAAGCTACCGCGCAAGACGCTCTACGACCGCCTGAAGCGCCTGAACCTGCCGATCGAGACATTCCGGTGAGGCTTTGCCTGTACAACCGTAGGTCGGCTAGAGCGAAGCGGCAGCCGACGAAGCCGGCGCGTTGCTGTCGGCTGCCGCTTCGCTCTAGCCGACCTACGGCCCAACATTAAGGAGTTTGCGGTATACTAATCCGCGCCTCTGTTTCGAAGAGGTGACGATAAGAAGGGCTTGCGACATGCTGATGAAGAACCCTCCGCATCCGGGTCTGACCATCAAGCACGACTGTCTTGAGCCATTGGGACTGACGGTGACCAAAGGCGCTGAGATCCTGGGTGTCAGCCGCAAGACGCTTTCCGATCTTGTGAACGGGCGAGCGGGAGTTTCTCCCGAAATGGCCATTCGTCTGTCCAAGGCGTTCGGCACTCGGCCTGAAGTCTGGGCGGGCCTTCAGCTCGACTACGACATGGCTCAGGCCATGCGGAAGGAGAGCGAAATCATGGTACAAAGAGTCGTCATGCCTGAGGCCGCTCAAGGCTGCTGAAGCAACTTCGAGGAGAGCGGCACGCCGCCAATCGACCCCGCGTCCCCGGCATCCGCCAGGGACGCGATCCGGCTTATCAGGTCTGCCGGCGCTCGATCTCGACGCCGATGCTGGCCGCTTCGGCGAAGACGTCCAGTTTCTCGACGCGGACGGTCGCGACGCGCACCCGGCGGTCGATCAGCAGGCGCTCGGCGATGCGCTCGGCCAGCGTCTCGCACAGGTTGACGTGGCCCGCGGCGACGATCTCCTTCACCGTCGCGACCATGGTGTCGTAGGACACCACGTCGGGCAGGTGGTCGCGCGACGGGCCGGGTCGCAGCTCCACCTGGAGATCGAGGTTGACGCGGATCCGCTGGGGCTTGTCCCGCTCGTGCTCGTACGCGCCGATCATCGCGTCCAGCACGAGGTCACGGATGAAGACACGGGTGAGCGCCCGCTCGGCGGAGGGGCGCGCCACCGGGGCGACGACTTGTGCGAAAAGCTTGTTCATGGCGCGCTGATTTACCATTCCGCCCCCTCTAAGCCAAGCGTCGGCGATGAAACAATAAAGGGTGGATCAGCAATGCAGCTCTGCGAGAACTTTCTGGCGGAGCATGTCGATTGGCCGCTGCTCTCCACTGCTGGTCTCGAAGTGCCAGAAAGTCCAGCCGTTGCACGCCGGAAGTCCCTGCATCGCGGCGCCCACCTGATGGATCGAGCCGCAATGGTTGCCCAGGTGGTTGGTGCCGATCAGCATGCCGTCGGCCCGGACATGGGCGGTATGGATGCGCCGCTGGTCGAACAGCGTGGCCCCGGGACTGAGCAGCCCGCGCTCGACCAGCCAGCCGAACGGCACGCGCGGCGCCTGCCGCTTGGTCGGGGCGTACAGCAACTCCTTGTCCGGAGCCTCCTGCACGGAGGCGATCCGGGCATTGGCGACCTGGGCGTACTGGTGCTCGCGCTCGATGCCGATCCAGGACCGCCCCAGCCGCTTCGCGACGGCGCCCGTCGTGCCGGTGCCGAAGAACGGGTCCAGCACCACGTCGCCCGGCTCGGTCGAGGCCATGATGCAGCGGTAGAGCAGGGCTTCCGGCTTCTGAGTCGGGTGGGCCTTGTTGCCGTCGGCGTCCTTCAGCCGCTCCTGGCCGGTGCACAGCGGGAAGAGCCAGTCGCTGCGCATCTGGAGATCGTCGTTGAGGCTCTTCATCGCCTCGTAGGAGAAATGGTAGCGCGCCTCCTTGGACTTGGCGGCCCAGATCAGCGTCTCGTGCGCGTTGGTGAAGCGGCGGCCCCGGAAGTTGGGCATCGGGTTGGTCTTGCGCCAGATGATGTCGTTGAGCAGCCAGAAGCCCAGGTCCTGGAGCGCCGCCCCGACGCGGAAGATGTTGTGGTAGCTGCCGATCACCCACAGGCAGCCGTCGTCCTTCAGCGCGTGCCGGGCGCCCGCCAGCCAGTCGCGGGTGAACCGGTCGTAGGTCGCGAGGTCCGCGAACTTGTCCCAGTCCTCCTCCACCCCGTCGACGCGGGAATGGTTCGGGCGGAGCAGGTCGCCCCCCAGTTGCAGGTTATAGGGAGGGTCGGCGAACACCATGTCGACCGAGCCGGCCGGCAGGCCGTTCATGACGGTGACGCAATCGCCGACCAGGATACGGTTCTGGTGCATGGGGATCACGGTGGAAGGCGCCTTGGCGGGGGGCCTGCGGAGGGCCTTGGGGGAGGAAAGTGCTTGACTCATTCGCGCAACATGAGTCGAGCGCGAATCCGCGTCAATCCTTATTTCTCGAACCCGGAGTCGGGACTCGCTTTCTCGGTACCCTGAGTCGCCAATGCCACTTTCACCGGACCGAAGCTGCGCCGGTGGTGGGGCGTGACTCCTAAAGAAATCAATGCTTTGCGGTGTTCGGCCGTCGGATAGCCGGCATTCCGCTCCCAGCTGTAGCCGGGATGGGTCCGGGCGAGCGCGGCCATGATCCGGTCGCGTTCGACCTTGGCGACGACCGACGCGGCGGCGATCGACAGCGACGCGGCGTCGCCGCCGACGATGGTCCGCACGGGGCAGGCGAGGTCCGGCGCCTTGTTGCCGTCCACCAGCGCCACGCCGGGCCGGACGCCGAGCGCCTCGACCGCCCGCTTCATGGCGAGCAAACTCGCGCGGAGGATGTTGAGCCGGTCGATCTCGCCCACGTCGGCGATGCCGATCGCGACCGTCGCGGAGGCGCGGATCAGGGGAGCCAGCTCCTCCCGCACGCCGGGTTTCAGCAGCTTGCTGTCGTTGACCAGGGCGGCGAGGGCGGGGGGCAGGCCGTCCGGCGGCAGGATCGCGGCCGCCGCCACCACCGGCCCGGCCAGCGGCCCGCGCCCGACCTCGTCCACGCCGCAGACGATGGTTCCGGTGCCGTAGCCGGCGGCGATCTCGTGGGTCAGGTCGGGCATGGGCAGGGTACCGGCAGTGGAAGGGCGTCCGCGAAGGCGCCCGTGATACCCGAACCGCTCCCGTCAGGCCAGCAGGCGCTTCAGATGGTCGGCCAGCCGCAGCGCCAGCGCCACGATGTTGATCGTGACCATGGCGCAGCCGCCGGTCGGAAGGACCGAACCGCCCGCGACGAAGAGATTGGACAGGCCATGGACGCGGCAATCGTGGTCGACGACGCCGAGGCGTGGATCGTCGCTGATCCTCGTGGTGCCCATGTAGTGGCTCGACTGGTGGATCGTGTCGGGCCAGGGCAGGCCCGGTCCCGCCGGCTCGAGCTGGAGCCTGCCGGTGCCGCCCGTCCCGTCGCCGGCGCCGATCGCGCGGGCGACGAGGTCCTGGCCGACCGCCCAGGTCCGCTTGTCCTGGTCGGTGGTGCGCCAATCGACCACCATGCGGGGCATGCCCAGCGGGTCCGGCCTGTCGCCCAGCCTGATCCGGCTGTCGGGGTTGGGAACCTGTTCGAAGAAATGCTGGATCTCGTAGATGCTGGTATCGGCGGCGAACACGCGGTTCCAGCTTCCCTTCAGGGCGGAACCGAAATCTCCGACCAGGGCCGCCAGGTCGTTGCGCAGGTGGTCCGACAGCTGGGCGTGCCTCAGCCGGTACAGCAGATGGCGCAGCGCCTGGTAGCCCGCCGTCTGCTCGCCCTCGAAGGTCCTGTTGATGAAGGCGACGTAATTGCCGATGCCGGCCGCCTCCTGCATCTCGGGAGTGGGCTGGAGCCCCACGAGCATCCTGACGGCGGTGGGAGAGGTGCGGTCGGCCCAGCCCTCGGCGTCGTAGAAGCGGTAGAGGTCGTCGGCGCCGGGGATCATCGCCCGGCCGGACACCATGTTCAGGTGTTCCATGAAATAGCGGCCGACGGCGTCGTGCCGGTTGCCCAGGCCCGCCGGTTCCCTGTCGTTGGACAGCAGGAGCAGGCGGGCGTTCTCGATCCCGGCGGCGAGCACGACGGCGCGGGCCGAGATCGTGTGGGAGCGGCCGGTCAGCGTCCTGACCTCGAGCCCGGTGACGGTCCCGGCGGAGTCGTCGGTCCGCAGCCCGACCGCGGTCCCGTTGAGCATGACGGTCACGTTCGCGGAGTCGGGTTCCAGCTCGCCCCCGTAGCGGTGGCCGAACTGGGTCCGCGGGCTCCGCTGGTAGACCTTCTCGCGGACGAGCCCGGTATCGAGCGGCAGCCGGACGACCTCGAAGTCCGGCTCGGCCAGGACCCATTCGTCCACGTCGTAGCCGCGGTCGCCCAGCTCGAACAGGGGTTGGGCGCGCTGCCAGTAGGGCAGCATCTCCTCGTGCTTGATCGGCCAGCCGGAGAAGGGCACCCAAGGGCGCGGCGCGAAGTCGATCGGGTCGAGCGGGGCGCAATTGCCGCCCCACAGGCTGGTCGTGCCCCCGAACAGGCGGGCCCGGAAGGATTCCAGGTCGAGCTTCAGGTCGGCGGCGTTGTCGGCTTCGTTCAGGGCCGCGACCTCGGCGTCGAAGTCGAAGCCGCCGCTTTCCAGCAGCAGCACCTTGATCGGAAGCCCGAGCATGTCGCGCGCGATCGAGATGCCGGCGGCCCCGGCGCCTACGATGCACAGGTCGGCGTCGAAATGCTGCCCGGTCGGGAACTGCCGGATGTCCAGGATCATGGAAGTGTCTTCGCGTAGGATTGACGGCGGCTCGGCACGCCGCCGTCAAACAGGCCGGTGTCAGTGCGCCGGGCCGCCGCTGCCGCCGGCATGGACCGCCCCGAGAATCCGCCGCCCCGCGGAATGCAGGGTGGCGCGGGACCGGACCGCCAAGCTTCGGCCGATCCGCTTGCCCAGGCGGGGCAGGCTGAAGAAGGGATTGAGGGACAGGGCTGCGGTCAGGCACAGGACGGCCCGGAAGGTCCGCTTCTCGGCATTGTGGATGCTGGCGTTGCGGTAGTTCTGCCGGGCCATGCCGTCGATCCATTCGAGCAGGCGGACATGGGCCGGTGCGCTGTCCAGGGCGCGCATGAACTCCACCGGCGGGCAGATCGCGCAGCCGGCCAGGACGGCGCGGTTGCGGGCCTCGATGTACCGGATCAGGCGGATCTGGTGGGCCGCCTTGCCCGACGTCACGCTGCCGCCGTGGACGCGGTAGTCGGTCAGCGCCAGCGGCAGAACCCGGGCCGGGCCGAACGCGACCAGCCGGTGCAGCAGTTCGAGATCCTCGGCCGAATTGAAGAACGGGTCGTACCCGCCGATCTCCAGCGCCAGGTCACGGCGGAACATCACCGTCGGCCCCTGGATCACCAGCATGCCGCCGGTCGCCCGCTTGCTCTCGAACTCCTCCTGCGTCGCCGGTCCGGTCCGCAGGGTGCGTAGGGGTCTGCCCTTGCGGTTCACCAGCCGGGCATGGCTTCCCCACAGGACCACCGAGGGATCCTGTTCGGCCGCCTTCATCTGGAGTTCCAGCCGGTTCGGATGCATGACGTCGTCCGCGTCGAGCCGGGCGATCCAGGGGTATCTGGCTTCCCGGAGCCCGATGTTGCAGTTCAGGCTGATGTTGCGGCAGTTGTTCAGCAGAAGCCTGATCCGGTCGTCCTGGCCCATCAGGCGCCTGACGATGTCGAGGGTGCCGTCCGTCGAGCCGTCGTCGCAGACCAGCAGTTCGAAATGGGGGAATGTCTGTGCCCTGACGCTCTCGATAGCCTGTTCGATGAATTCCGCGGAATTGTAGGACGGCATGACGATCGAAATCATGAGCAGTGGACCTTTGCGCTTTTGACCTAAATTTGTCCTCCTGGTTAGCAGGCGGGATGCCCGCCCCGACACCGCCCAAACGGCCCTAGAACATCAACCCTAGAACACTCAGAGCGAAAGCTACTCAGTTCAGGTAAGATTCGGTTCAGCCGGCTACCTCCGAACCGCCCCGGCGTTCGATCAAAGAGAAATGTGTTCTCTTTACGTTCTATTCGCGACGGTCTATCCTGGCCCTCATGGACGAGATCACGCGCAGGGCTCTCAAGGGGCGGGGGGCGATCAGCAACGAGAGTTCGCGTTTCGAGCGCGAGCGGCGCGTGCTGGTGGACGACGGCTGGACGGCGAACGGCGGCGAGGATCCGCCGCCGGTCCGGACGACCGTCCTGGACGACCGCGCCCGCAGCGTCATCGCCCGCAACAGCTCGCCCGACATCCCGTTCGAACAATCGGTCAATCCCTATCGCGGCTGCGAGCACGCCTGCATCTATTGCTTCGCCCGCCCGACCCACGCCTATCTGGGGCTGTCGCCGGGGCTGGATTTCGAGACGCGCCTGTTCCGCAAGCGGGACGCGGCCGAGTTGCTGGCGCGGGAGCTGCGCGCGAAATCCTATGTCTGCCGGCCGCTGGCGATCGGCGCCAACACCGACCCTTACCAGCCGATCGAGCGGGAGGAGCGGATCACCCGCGCGGTGCTGGAGGTCTGCCGGGACTTCAACCAGCCGGTCTGCATCATCACCAAGTCGGCGCTGGTGACCCGCGACCTGGATATCCTGGCTCCGATGGCGGCGAAGCGGCTGGCGAGCGTCGCCGTGTCGGTCACCACGCTCGACCGGGACCTCGCCCGCCGGATGGAGCCGCGCGCCGCGACGCCGCCCCGGCGGCTGGAGGCGATCCGGGAATTGACGGCGGCGGGCGTGCCTGTCTCGGTCCTCGCCAGCCCGATGGTGCCGGGGCTCAACGACCACGAGCTGGAAGCGATCCTGGAGGCCGGCGCGGAGGCGGGAGCCGCCGGCGGCAGCTATATCCTGCTGCGGCTGCCGCTGGAGATAAAGGACCTGTTCGAGGAATGGCTGCGCGAGCACGTTCCCGACCGGGCCGACCGCGTGCTGAGCCTGATCCGGCAGGCGCGGGCCGGCGGCCTCTACCAGTCCGAGTTCGGCACCCGCATGACCGGCACCGGCCCGATCGCCGAACTGCTGTCCCGCCGCTTCAAGCTGGCCTGCCGGCGGCTGGGCCTGAATGGGCGGCGCTGGGACCTGGAATGCGGGCTGTTCAGGCCGCCGCCGGCGCCCGGGGACCAATTGCCGCTGCTTTGAGGGCTGTCGGCATGGACCATCATTGCGGATACTTGATTGTAGGAGATCGACAGCCTGTGCGACTTGGGGGCGCCGTAACGGCTAGAGCGGTTCGCGAGCAGGTCAATCGGCCCGGGACGGCTGATCCAGTGCGTTGCGCCATGGGCGCAACCTACGAGCTTCGGCCCGCATCACCTCCGCCCTGCATCGAGCCGTAGGTTGCGCCCATGGCGCAACACAGCGCGGCGAGTGGAACGGCCGGCGGCGCTAGGCGTACTCGGGATCTGGATATCGCGGCTGCTATTCGTCTGGCCCGGACGCTTTGAGGGATCGAGCATGTCCAAGACCGAAACCCGTCCATGGGACATCGTAGACAGCCTCACCAACGAGGATCGCATCGCCGCAAACCTGGAAGCTGTCCTGGAGGACGGCGATCCGGAACTTGTCGCGGCAGCGCTCGGCAATATCGCGCGGGCGAAAGGCATGACGGACATGGCGCGCCGCACCGGGCTGGGGCGACAGAGGTTGTACAAAGCCCTGGCACCGGGCGGCAATCCGGAGTTCGCAACCGTGTTGAAGGTGATCCGCTCGCTTGGTCTACGTCTCAGCGCCACCGTGGACCCTGAAGGTCCAGGGACCTGACACGGTGCATTCTCGTTTTTTGGAACACGACCTCCAGGCCCCTCAACAGCTCCATCGTAGGTCGGCCTCGGCCGAAGGCCGACGCCGACACCATGGCCGGAGCGTTGATGCAGGGTGTCGGCGTTCGCCCTGCGGGCGAAGGCCGACCTACGGCGAACCGGTCAAGGCATTGGCGGGCGGTGCCGGGAAGCGCTCAGGTCAAAGGCTATCCCGCACCCGCGCGATCGTCGCCGGGTCGAAGAAGTCTTCGATCCGCTCCCGCACGTGGGCGACGGTGCGCGGGTCGATGCCGGCGCCGAACGCGGCCGATCCTTCCACCTTCCAGCGCGCCATCCAGGACAGGGTGCGCAGCCAGACCAAGCGGCGGGCGATGCCGAACCAGGGACGCACCGCCTCGGCCATGGCCGGCGGGACGGCGTCGCTCCAGGCGGCGTAGAAACGCCGGGTGTCCTCGCGGGAAAGGACCGCGGCCACATCGGGGTCCCAGGTGGTCGAGGTGTAGAGGCTGGCGTGGGCCAGGTCGATTGCCGGAAGCCCGTCGGTCGCCTTCTCCAGGTCCACGAACCAGGCCTTTCCCCGATCGTCGATCAGGAAATTGCCGGGATGGGTGTCGGTGCCGACCAAAGCTACCGGGGGCTCCGGGGTCGTCGGCAGGGTGCGGACCCACTCCAGCTCGGCGTCGAGGTGGGCCAGGGTCTCCCGCGCCAGCCCGGCGCGGGCGAAGCAGGGCGCCTGCCGCTCGATCACCCGGATGGTGGCCTGGATCGGGTTGGCCGCCGGTTCCGCCGACAGGACATGGAGGGAGGCCAGCGCGCGGGCGATGGCCGGCATGTCGTCGGGCAGGTGCGGCGGGCGCCCGGCGATCTCCTCGACCAGGAGGGCGCCCATGGGCAGGTCCGCGCCGGGTTCCAGGACGCCTGCCAGGAGCGGCGTGTGGCCGCCGGGGGCGGCGCGGGTGAAGGCGGCCGCCTGGTGGCGCAGGTTGGCGGCGGGATCGAGGCCGATCTGGCTCCAGCGCGGCACCCGCGCCAGAACGCCGCCCGGCAGGCGCAGATGGGCGTGGGCCATACCCTTGGGCGGCAGCGGCAGCGGATCGGCGTCCAGCCCCAGGCGGTTTCGGAGCGCGGCCGGGAGATGCCGGTCAGGCAAGGGTCCTTCAGGCACCGGCGGGCTTCACATGCTCCATCAGGCGGGGCATCAGCTCGACCAGGTTGCAGGGCCGGTGCCGGTTGTCGAGCTGGAACTTCAGGATGCCGTCCCAGGCGTCGCGGCAGGCGCTGGGCGAGCCGGGCAGGGCGAACAGGTAGGTCCCGCCGGTCACGCCGCCGGTCGCCCTGCTCTGGATCGTGGAGGTGCCGACCTTCTCGTAGCTGATCATGCGGAACAGCTCGCCGAAGCCGGGGATCTCCTTGTCGTAGATCGCGTGGAACGCCTCCGGCGTCACGTCGCGTCCGGTCACGCCGGTGCCGCCGGTCGAGATCACCACGTCGATGCCGGGATCGGCGATCCAGGCCTGGACCTGGGCGATGATCGAGGGAATGTCGTCCTTGACGATCGCGCGGGCGGCGAGGCGGTGGCCGTCGGCGGTCAGGCGCTCCACCAGGGTGTTGCCCGACCTGTCGTCTGCCTCGACCCGCGTGTCCGACACGGTCAGGACCGCGATGTTGACCGCGAGGAAGGGCCGGGACTCGTCAATCTTTGCCATCGGTGGCCACCTGCTGAACTGTCTTCGGCGCGGGAGCATCGCCGTCCCCTGCCATATAAACCGGCCACCGGCCGGCCGCAATGGCCTCCAGGGACGGCAAGGGCCGGCCCAGGCGCTGGCTGTAGATCCAGTAGTTGGTCAGCACCTGCTCGACGAAGGTGCGCGTCTCCCGGACGGGCAGGCTCTCGATGAACAGCAGCGGGTCCTTGACCTGGGACAGGCGCCGCCGCCAGCGCTGGAGGTTGCCGGGGCCGGCATTGTAGGCCGCGACGGTCAGGATCAGGTTGTCCTCGATCCCCTTCTGCTCCAGCAGGTAGCGCACATAGTGCTGGCCCAGGGTCATGTTGACTTCCGGCTCGTACAGGTCCGGCTTGCCCCGGGTCAGCTCCAGGATATCGGGCGTCAGCTTGCCGGCGACGTAGCTCGCGGTGCTGGGCATCAGCTGCATCAGGCCCCTGGCCCCGGCGCCGCTCCGGGCATCCGGCTCGAACCGGCTTTCCTGGCGCATCAGGGCGAACAGCAGCGCCCGGTCCACGGTGAAGCCGCCGCGCGGCTCCCACGGGGGCAGGGGATAGAGCGCCGAGTCGTAGGCGGTTCCGTCCGAATCCGTCAGCACGCTGCCGAGCCGCATGGCGAGCGACGGCATGCCGGCCATGTCGGCCAGGGCGACCAGCGCCTGCTCCAGCGTCCTGTTGCCGCGCGCCTCGATCCGGCGCAGCTCCTGCTCCGCGCTCTCGCGCCGGCCGGCCTGGACCAGGGCTATGGCGCGCCGGCCGGCCGGATGCTCGGCCAGGACGCGGACATGGCGCCGCGTCAGGATCGGCTCCCGCAGGCCGGCATCGGAGATGTTTCCGAGGGCCTGCCGGGCGATCAGGCCATAGAAGGTCCGGGGATGCCGGGCGGCCTCGGCCAGCCACCTGGCGGCCTCGTCGGCGCGGCGGGCGCGCTGGTGCGCCCGGGCGGCCCAGTAGGCGCCGGCGGAACGGTCCCAGGGCGAAGCCGACTCGGCCTGGGCGAACGCCTGGAAGTGCCGGGCGGCCTTGTCGTTCTGGCCGATCCGCCAGGCCGCGATGCCGGCGCTCCAGCTTCGCCCGCCGGCCGACGGGGACGCCGGCTCCGGCTTCGGGGGGGCGGCCACCGCGGCCGATGCTGCGACGGTCACGGCGCCGGCGGGTAGCACGGGACCTTCCGCCGCGACCTTGGCGGCCTGGATCGGTGCCTCGACCGCGAGGCCCCGCCGCGGGGCGGCGGCCTGGAGCCCGCGATCCGACGCGTAGGCGCCGTTCTGCCCGGCGGGCAGGGATGCCGCCTGGCCCCGCGGGGCCGGCGGCTTGCGCTCGCCCCGGGCCATGCGGCGCAAGGCCAGCTGGTAGACCCTGTCGGCCCCGGGATGGTCGGCGAACCGTTCCAGCCAGCCGCGAAGCTCGTGATAGCCGGCCTTGTAGGAGGGATGCATCAGCCGCTGGTACTCGACATGCCCGATCAGGCGCATGTCGGTCACCTCGCCGATCAGCTTGTCGGCGGCGTTCCAGTCGCCGGAGTCCTGAAGCTCGAAGATCCGGCGGTAGCGCCCCGCCTCCTGCGCGGTGAGTTGCGAGTCGTGCGTGGCGGCCCGGCTCTGTCGGCTGGGTACGACCGGAACGTCCACCGACCAGGGGGCCGACGACTCGTCAGATTTGTAAGCGGTATCCCGGTCGCGCGCTGAAGCCTGACCGGCACCCGGGAAAGGGAGCAGGACCAGGACGGCAAGGCACAGGAAGGCACCGCTGAGGAGGTGTGAGCGCAGGCACCGAATGGTTAAGCCTGCGTTAACAATCTTCCCGGACATGAGGGACAAATACCGGATGTTTTCCGGACCCACAAGCGTCCATGTCGGGCCGGACCTTGCATACCCCGGTCAACCGGCCGGGGCTGCGGCCGGCAGACCAATGATTCCAATCCCTTAAGTCACCAGAAATTTCTTCTTGAAAGCCAACAGGTCGCGCCAGGCGTCGCGCTTCATGGCCGGCTGGCGCAGCAGGAAGGCCGGGTGATATGTGGGCAGGACGGGAATCGGCTTGGCGGCGGCCGAGGGGGTGAACTCGAACCAGCGGCCGCGCAGCCTCATGATGCCGTCGGTGCGGTTCAGCAGGGCGCTCGCCGAGGTGCCGCCCAGCAGCATCAGCCCTTCGGGAGCCACCAGCTCCACGTGCCGCTCGACGAAGGGCAGGCAGGTCTGGATCTCGTTGGGGTTGGGCTTGCGGTTGCCGGGCGGGCGCCAGGGCAGAATGTTGGTGATGTAGATCTGGGTGCGGTCGAGTCCGATGCAGGCCAGCATCTGGTCCAGCAGCTTGCCGCTCTTGCCGACGAAGGGAAGGCCCTGGCGGTCCTCGTCCTCGCCCGGCGCCTCGCCGATCAGCATCAGCCGCGCCTTGGGGTTTCCGTCGGCGAAGACCAGGTTGGTGGCGGTCGTCTTCAGCGCGCACCCCTCGAAGGCCGCCATGGCGGCGCGGAGCGAGTCGAGGTCGCCGGCCTCCGCCGCCATGGCGCGCGCCGTGGCGCCCGCCGCGGGCGTGCCGAGCAGGGGTTGCTGGACCGGGCGGCCTGCCGCGGCCGGGGCGGCGCGGGGCGGCAGGGTGCGGCCTCCGGTCCCGGCACCGGAGCCGGGAAGCTGCCGCGCCTGTCCCGGGGCCGCGGGCGCAGGGGCGGGCGCCGCGCGCGCGACGACCTTCGTCCAGTCCGTGGGAGTGTCCGCGATCGCCTCGTCCGCGCCGACATCCAGGTGCCAGCGCAGCAGAGCGACGATTTCGCGCATGTCAGATTCGCTCAAAACTCACCTTGGGCGGCGCTCATTCATGGTTTGACCCTAGCATCGAACCTATGTTCTTTCATCGACCGGAAACGGAGAACCGGAACTAGAGATAGGCAGCCAAAGCCGGATTCGGAGATGCCGTGGCGAGGGCATGGTCTGTTGGACCGGATCCATAGGGCTTGGTAGGGGAAGGAACCATGGAACGCGAGGTAATGGAATACGACGTCGTGATCGTCGGAGCCGGGCCGTCGGGCCTGAGCGCCGCGATCCGGCTGAAACAGCTCGCCGCCGAGCAGGAACACGAGGTGTCGGTCTGCATCCTGGAGAAGGGCTCCGAGGTCGGCGCCCACCTGCTCTCGGGCGCGGTGCTGGAGCCGCGGGCGCTGAACGAGCTGATCCCGGACTGGAAGGACAAGGGCGCGCCGCTCAACACGCCGGCCACCGAGGATTATTTCCTCCACCTGACGGAGAAGCGCTCGCGCCGGCTCAAGACGCCGCCGCAGATGAACAACCACGGCAACTACATCATCAGCCTCGGCGAGTTCGGCCGCTGGCTGGCGGCGCAGGCCGAGGAGCTGGGCGTCGAGATCTATCCGGGATTCGCGGCGGCCGAGGTGCTGTACCGCGAGGA
The DNA here is from genome assembly GCF_016653635.2 of Skermanella sp. TT6. NCBI lineage: Bacteria > Pseudomonadati > Pseudomonadota > Alphaproteobacteria > Rhodospirillales > Azospirillaceae > Skermanella > Skermanella cutis. The sequence continues at coordinate 3,673,487 of NZ_CP067420.1, read as the reverse complement.
CGGCTCGGTCAAGGGTGTGGCCACCGGCGACATGGGCATCGGCAAGAACGGCGAGAAGACCGACGCCTACACGCCGGGCATGGAGCTGCACGCGAAGCAGACCCTCTTCGCCGAGGGCTGCCGCGGCTCGCTGGCCAAGGGGCTGATGGAGCGCTTCGACCTGCGCCGCGACTGCGACCCGCAGACCTACGGCATCGGCATCAAGGAGCTGTGGGAGATCGACCCGGCCAGGCACAAGGAAGGCCTGGTGGTCCACACCATCGGCTGGCCGATGGACGAGAAGACCTACGGCGGCTCGTGGATGTACCACATGGCGGGCAACCAGGTCTCGATCGGCTTCGTCATCGGGCTGGACTATGAGAACCCGCACCTGTCGCCCTTCGACGAGTTCCAGCGCTTCAAGCTGCACCCCGACATCCGCAAGTACCTGGAGGGCGGGCGGCGGATCTCCTACGGCGCGCGGGCCTTGAGCGAGGGCGGGTTCCAGTCGATCCCCAAGCTGACCTTCCCGGGCGGCTGCCTGGTCGGAGACAGCGCGGGCTTCCTGAACGTGCCCAAGATCAAGGGCAACCACACCGCCATGAAGAGCGGCATGGTGTGCGCCGAGGCGGTGTTCGACCTGCTGAGGTCCGAGGCCGGCGAGGTCGAGGCGGTCGCATATCCCGAGCGGCTGAAGGAAAGCTGGCTGTGGGAGGAGCTGTACCATGTCCGCAACATCCGGCCGTCGTTCCGGCGGGGGTTGTGGGGCGGGATCGCGTATTCGGCCTTCGACACCTTCGTGATGCGGGGCAAGGCGCCGTGGACGTTCCACAACCACGCCGACCATCTCCAGCTGAAGAAGGCGAGCGAGATGCCGAAGATCCAGTACCCCAAGCCGGACGGGGTGCTGACGTTCGACCGCCTGTCGTCGGTGTTCATCTCGAACACCAACCACGAGGAAAACCAGCCGGCGCACCTGACGCTGAAGGACCCGACGATCCCGATCCGGATCAACCTGCCGGACTACGACGCGCCGGAGCAGCGCTATTGCCCGGCGGGGGTGTACGAGATCGTGCGGGACGACTCGGGCGCCAATCCCAGGCTCCAGATCAACGCGCAGAACTGCGTCCACTGCAAGACCTGCGACATCAAGGACCCGACGCAGAACATCAACTGGGTCGTCCCGGAGGGCGGCGGCGGGCCGAACTACCCGAACATGTAGGCCGCTGGGATCCGGATCAGGGGAACCTGGAGGACGCGGCCACGGCCATGGTCTCGGCCTGGCCGACGTCCTCCCCGCCGGTGATCACGCAGATGGTCAGCGGCTGCCGCTTTCCCCTGAAGTGGAAGACGGCGGGGCTGCATCCGGGACCGCTGCCGGTGTGGCCTGCCGCGCCGGAGCCGCCGGGAGCCAGTTCGACCATCAGCCCCAATCCGTAACCCGGCTCGATCCAGGGCCGGCCCGGCATCGGATCGGCGACCCGCCGGGCCGCCGTCATCAGATCCAGCAGGGGACGGGGCAGCAGCGTGCCGGCCAGGATGCCGTGGAGCAGGCACGCTGCGGCATCGGGGGTCGCGGCGGCGACGCCGTGCGACACCCAGCCGGGATGGTAGCGGGCGGCGACCGGCACCGGCGGCCCGCCGTTCCCGAGATAGCGGCTCGGCCCCAGGTCCAGCCCCTCCAAGTCGGCCCGGGTGACGGGCACGAAAGCGTCGGTCACTCCCAAAGGCTTGAAGACGAGGTCCGCCAGCATGGCGCCGAAGCCGAGGCCGGTTTCCCGGCAGAGGATCCGGCGGACCAGCATGTAGCCGATGTTGGAATAGGCCCAGCCCCGGCCGGGCTCGAACAGCCGGCGTCCGGCACCTGTCCGCGACCAGTACTCGTCATCGCTCCAGGGTTCCTGCCCGGCCTTCACCGCCGCATTGTACTCGGGGATACCGCCATAGTCGGCCAGACCGCCGTCGTGGTGGAGAAGCTGGCGCAGCGTGATCCCGCCGGCGATGGATCCCGGCACGGCGGGCTCCTCCAGGAGGTGATCGAGATCGAGCCGTCCCCGGTCCACCAGGCGGAGGGCCGCCGCGGCCATCAGCGTCTTCGTGAAACTGTAGAGCAGGTACCGGCCGGACCGCTCGGCGACGGCGCCGTCCCGGCCGACGGTTCCGGACCATCGGTCGGCGCCGTGGATGATCGCCACGCCGGCCCGGCCCGCGCCCGTCGCGAACCGGGTTGATATCTCCTTCAAGGCCGCTTCCATCATTCGGGGAGTATTGCCACTCGGCCCAGGTGCTACAAGATGGATGACGGGCCGACCTCTTCTTCGGCCGGTTGAGCGCGTGGGCGGCGGGAGCGGGGATGGAAGACCGGCTGATACTGGAAATTTCCGAATGGGTCGCCGAGGCCGGGCTTGCAGGAGCCTCGGAGACCGAACTGGTCGACGGGTTCTGCCGCCGGCTGGTCGAGTACGGCGTCCCGCTGACGCGGGTGGTGGCCCTGATCGATACCCTCCATCCCGTCCTGGAAGCCCGCACCTTCCATTGGCACCGGAGGAAGAACGAGACCACGGCATCCGAGTACGCCCGCTCGCTGGCCCGGGAGAACGAGGACAAGTGGCTGAAAAGCCCGTTCCACTACCTGATGGAAAGCGGCGGGAAATCCCTGCGCTGCCGGTTCATCGACGGCGACTGCCCGTCCGACCGCTTTCCCGTGATGGGCGAATTGCGGGACGAGGGGATCACGGACTATCTGGCGGTCAGCACCCTGTTCGGCAAGTCCATGACGATCGGGATGATGGACAGCCTGGTGTCGTCCTGGTCGACCGACGGACCCGACGGGTTCGACGAAACCCACATCACGATCATGGAGCGCAGCCTGCCGTTCCTGGCGCTGGCGATCCGCGACGTGTCGGTGGGACGCATCGCCGAGACGCTGGTCGAGACCTACCTGGGCCGCGACGCCGGCCGGCGCGTGCTGGGCGGCTATATCGAGCGCGGCGTGACCGAGCGGATGAGCGCCGTGCTGTGGTTCAGCGACCTCCAGGGCTTCACCCGGATCACCGACACGGTCGATCCGGAACAGGTGATCCCGCTGCTGAACGACTATGCCGACGCGATCGTCTCCTCCATCCACGACCACCAGGGGCAGGTGATGAAGTTCATGGGCGACGGCATCATGGCGATCTTCAGCGGCGCGGAGGACGGCGAGCTGTGCAACCGCTCGCTCGACGCCGCCGAGGAGGCCCGGCGCCGCGTCGCCGCGCTGAACAAGCGGCGCAAGGCCGAGGGGCTGCCCTGGACGCGCTTCTACCTGGGCCTGAATGTCGGCGAGGTGTTCTACGGCAACATCGGCAGCGAGGACCGGCTGGACTTCACCGTGATCGGCCCCGCGGTCAACGAGGTCGCCCGGATCGCGGCCATGTGCCGGTCCCTGGACCAGGACGTGCTGCTGTCCTCCGCTTTCGCCGGTTCCGCCGAGACCTGCGCCGCCCGGCTGGTGTCGGTCGGCCGCTACGCGCTCCGCGGCGTCGGCCGCCCGCAGGAACTGTTCACCCTGGACCCGGAGGCGGTGGCGGGCGGCAAGGGAGCCTGCGCCTTGCAAAGGTGATGGGCCTGCTTTGTTCGAGGCCTCTATGGAATGAAGAAAATTGGCCACAGATGACGGCGATATCCTCAGATGATCCAGTTCGCATCTTTGTCCATCGCCGTAATCTGTGGCAACAGCCTGACTTACGCTTGCGCCGCTCCCGCTGGAGCGGTGCCCGATCGGCTTGGCCCGGCCGGAAACCGCTTTAGAACTGGTCCTCCGACAGCGCCATCACCGTGCGGTGGCCTTCGGTGATCGGGGTCAGCAGGCTGGCCGCCTGGGGCAGGAACTGGTCGGCGAAGAAGCGGGCGGTGATCAGCTTGGCGTCCAGGAAGCGCTGGTCGGCGTCCGGGTCGGCCTGGCCCTGCAGGGCGGCCATGGCGGCGCGGGCCATCAGGAAGCCGCCGGTGGTGATGCCGAACATCCGCAGATAGTTCGCGGCGCCGGCCGCCGCGGCCTGGGGCATGCGCTTGCCGTGCTCGACCAGCCAGGCCGTCGCCTTCTCCAGCGCGTCCACCGCCTTGCCCAGGGCGATGGAGATCGCCGCCATGTCGTCGCCCGGCAGGTGCTTCAGCGCCTCCACCGTCTCGCGCATCTCGGCGAACAGGTTGCCGGCGGCGGCGCCGCCGTCGCGGATCACCTTGCGGAACACCAGGTCGTTGGCCTGGATGCCGTTGGTGCCCTCGTAGATCGGGGTGATCCGGGCGTCGCGCAGGTGCTGGGCGGCGCCGGTCTCCTCGATGAAGCCCATGCCGCCATGGATCTGGATGCCGGTCGAGGCGTTCTCCACGCCCAGGTCGGTGCACCAGGCCTTCACCACGGGGGTCAGCAGGTCGGCCATGGCCTGGCCCTTGGCGGCCTCGGCCGGATCGGCGTGCTTCTTCGCGACGTCGAGGGCGGCCACGGCGTAATAGGTCAGGGCGCGGGCGGCTTCGGTCTGCGCGCGCATGGTCATCAGCATGCGGCGGACGTCGGGATGCCGGACGATCGAGACCGGTTCGCCCTTGGCGTCGGTCATGTCGCGGCTCTGCACCCGCGTGCGGGCATAGTCGCGGGCCTGCTGGTAGGCCCGTTCGGAGATCGCGACGCCCTGGAGCCCGACGCCCATGCGGGCGTTGTTCATCATGGTGAACATGTACTCGATGCCGCGGTTCTCCTCGCCGACCAGATAGCCGATCGCCCCGTCGTTGTCGCCGAACGCCATGACGGCGGTCGGGCTGGCGTGGATGCCCAGCTTGTGCTCCAGGCTGACGCAGCGCAGGTCGTTGCGCTCGCCCAGCGATCCGTCGGGATTGACCAGGAACTTCGGCACGACGAACAGCGAGATCCCCTTGATGCCGGGCGGCGCGTCGTTCAGCCGGGCCAGCACCATGTGGATGATGTTCTCGGTGAAATCATGCTCGCCGTAGGTGATGTAGATCTTCTGGCCGGAGATCCGGTAATGGCCGTCCTCGCGCACCGCCCGGGTCCGGATCGCGGCGAGGTCGCTGCCCGCCTGCGGCTCCGTCAGGTTCATGGTGCCGGTCCATTCGCCCGAGATCAGCTTGCCCAGATAGATCTCCTTCAGCGCGTCGCTGCCGTGCTCGGTCAGCGCCTCGACGGCGCCCTGGTTCAGCATAGGGCACAGGGCGAAGGACATGTTGGCCGCCTGCCACATCTCCTGCACCGCCATGGCGAGGGTCCAGGGCAGCCCCTGGCCGCCATGCTCGGGATCGAACGGCACGCTGTTCCAGCCGCCTTCCTGGTACTGGCGGTACGCCTCCCGGAAGCCCTTGGGGGTGCGGACGACGCCGTTCTCCAGCACGGCCCCTTCCTGGTCGCCGGAAAAGTTGATCGGCGCCAGCACGTTGGAAGCAAGCTTGCCGGCTTCGTCGAGGATCGCGTCGACCATGTCGGGCGTCGCATCGGCATAGCCGGGCAGGCTGGTGATGCGGTCCATGCCGACCACCTCGTTCAGCACGAAGCGCATGTCCTGGATGGGGGCGGAGTAGGGGATCATGGTAGGCAAGGTCCTCCCGAGACCGTGAGCTTTGGTCGAGGATGCCGGCGGTTCCGGCGGCATCCCCGGGAAAGATAGCGCGGGCGCATGCGGCTTGCGAGCCTTGCGACACGGTAACGCGTGGGGCGCGGTACTGGCATGGGGATTGCTGATTGGTGGGCGGAACCCGTTGGTAGAGGCCGTCATGTCGAACCCTGCAAACCTGATGCGCGCATCCGATCCCCAGCAGTACCGCGCCGCCGCGGGGGCCGCCCCCCAGGCGATCCAGGCGGCGGTGCGCCAGGCGAGCGACCGGACGGGGGTAGATTTTTCCTACCTCATGGCAAAAGCTGCCCAGGAAAGCAGTTTCGACCCGGACGCGAAAGCCGCGACCAGCAGCGCCACGGGACTTTACCAGTTCATCGAGAGCACCTGGCTGAACATGGTCGAGCAGCACGGAGCCAAGTACGGCCTGGGCCGGGAGGCCGCCCAGGTCCAGCGCCGCTCCGACGGCACTCCCTACGTGCAGGACCCGCAGGCGCGGCGCGACATCCTCGACCTGCGGAAGGATCCGAAGGTGTCGTCGTACCTGGCGGCGGAGTTCGCGCGCGACAACCAGACGCAGCTCGAACAGAGCGTCGGGGGGCGGATCGGGCCGACCGAGCTCTACATGGCCCATTTCCTGGGGGCGGGCGGGGCATCGAGGTTCCTCAACGGCATGCGCCAGAACCCGGACCAGCCGGCCGCCGCCCTGCTGCCCGAAGCGGCGTCTGCCAACCGCGGCGTGTTCTACGACAAGTCGGGCAAGGCGCTGTCGGTCGGCCAGATCTACGACCGGTTCGCCGCGAAGTTCGACGGGATGGACGGGAACTCCATGACGGCGTCGACCGGTGCCATCGGCATGCCGTCCAGCCGGTCGGCCTGGAGCAGCGACGGAGGGTTCCGGTCGCCCTTCGGCAGGGCCGCCGCGCCGAATTCGGAGCCGACTTCGCTGTTCACGGTCATGGTGCTGTCCCAGCTGGGCACGCCGAAGGACGAGGGCACCGCCGCCGACGGGTCGAAGAACGGGGCGCGGGGGGCGGCCAAGGCGATCAGCGCGCCGATGCCGGGCCTCGGCGCGGTCTGAAGTGGCGCCCGGCCGTGCGGCGGGCTAGGGTGGCCGGATGGACGATGATCGCATTCCAACCGAGCTCTGGGTCAAGGCGCATGTGCGCCGCTGCGTCGCCGAGGCGATTCCGGCCTACGTCGTGCGCAAGGGCTCCCCTTACGGCGGCCTCGTCATGCTGAAGCTGAACCAGCTGGAGCAGGGCTGCCGGGTGCTGACCCAGACGCGCGACATGGAAGGGCGTACGGCCTGGCTCGCCGCCCGGGAGAACGCCCTGATGCCGGAGGCCGACGCCGACGCCTATATCGAGCGCGCCGTCAAGCGCGACCCCGACCTGTGGGTGATCGAGATCGAGGATCGGGCCGGCCGGCATCCCTTCGAGGGAAAGCTGATCTGAAGGCCCGGCTTCCAGCCATGGCATCCAAATCCCGGTTCATTCCCGGTTCAGGGCCGGTACTGGGGAATCGGCGCGTCGGAAACGCCCGCTCCCCCGGTGCCGATCGGACCGGAACGGCTGCGCCCCGTGACGAAGTCCGAGGAACGTCCGGTGTCGCGATCGCTGGTGCCGCCGCCAGACCCGCCGGTTCCCATCTGGCTGTTGGGGCCGGAATAGCCCGCGCCGCCGGTACCCAGGGTGTTCGTCGTGCTGGACGGCGTGGGGCCGCCGCCCCGGCTGCCGCTCCAGCCCATGTTCTCGCAGGCGGCCAGGGACAGGAGGGCCAGACCGGCGATGGCAACTCTCATGTAACGCGTCATGGCGCTCTCCACTGCAAAACTGTGATTTCGGCAGGGCATTCAACAACCGGGGGCAGCATTTGTCACCGGATCCAGGCGGGGTAACCGGCTTCGCCCGGCCGTGCGGCTTGGCCTCGACACCTGCAAAGGGCAAGGCGCCTATCGTTCCGGACTGGTTCCATGGCCGGGGTGATAAGACTGGCATAACGGGATCATCGTCGGGTCTCCCCATCGGGAGCGCGGATGACGAGGTCCGGACCGGCGTCGAGTGGATCAGACTTGCGTCAAGTCGAAACACGTAGGACATACGGGCCGCTTCCGGCGGGTCTTCCCGCCCTTCGGGGATCCCGGGAGCGGCCGCGCCCGCGCCGCGCCGACCGCGCGGTGAATCGCGGAATGAAACGCAAATCACCCTCATCCATTTGATCGAAGCCTCATGATGATCCCTCGGAATGACCGTCCGGCGATGAACCGGGAACCTGGATGGGTGCCGACATTCCAGGTCTTCCTTGCAGTTGCCGCCCTGATGCTGGTCGGGTCGGTGCCCGCCGTCCGGGATATCATGTTCGAACTGGGCGACGCGGCGGCCAACACCCTGCTGATCCTGGACGCCAAGCACGGTATCCTGCTGAAGGGCAACTATTCGCGCATAGGCTTCAACCATCCCGGCCCGGCATACCTGTATGTGATGGCCATGGGCGAAGCCGTCTTCCACGATCTCCTGCGCCTGACCGCAACCCCCTTCGGGGGGCAGATCCTGGGGACGGCCGTCCTCAACGCGGGCTGGCTGGCGCTGCTCTGGTTCCTTCTGGCCCGCATGTCGCGGTCGGCGGGGGCGGCGGCCCTCGGCCTCGGCGCCTTCACGGTGCAGGCGGCCCTGACGGACCCGGATTTCCTGTTCGGGTTCTGGATGCCGTTCCTGTACTTCCCGACCTTCGCCGTGTTCACCCTGGCCCTCGCCAGAGTGGCGGCGGGGCGGCTCGACGGCCTGGTCCCGCTGGCACTCTCGACGGGTTTCCTGCTGCACGGGCACGCCTCCTTCATCGGCATCGCAGGCCTCACCGGGGCCATCGCCGTCGCGGCGCATTTCCTGACGGCCCGCTGGCTGCCGCCGGATGCCTGGCCGAGGCTCGCGTCCCTGGAAACCCTGCGGCGGGGGCGCGGGCATATCGCCGCCGCCGCGGTCGTCATGGCCGTTTTCCTGCTGCCGCCCGCCGTCCAGACGATCCTGCATTTCCCCGGCCCGCTGGGCCAGTATGCCGGCTATGGCGCGGGGCACCACGCCAATCCGCCGGGTGCCAGCCTGGCCTATGTCCTGGCCTGCTGGAGCGGCGCCGCGCTGGTTCCGGCCGCCTTGCTGCCGGCCCTGCTGCTTCGGACCTCCGGGCGCGACGAACCGTCGGCGCTTCCCTCGCGCCTGGGTTTCCTGATTTCCGCCGGCGCGGCCTCCCTGGCGGTGCTGTTCTATACGGTCTTCGGGGTCGATTTCCTGAGCGAAGCCTACATCATCTACTTCTACCGCGCGGTTCCGGCGCTGCTGGCCGCGATGATCGCGATCGCGGTCCATCGCTCCCTCGGCTGGAACCTGGCCCGGCGATGCCTGGCCGGCGCCGGGATCGCCGCGGTCGCCTTCCTGCTGATCACGGGGCAGCGCCAGCAGCACCATACCGAGGCGGGCATCCCCGCCGCGTTCCAGGATCTGGTCCGGTTCCAGCCCGGCCCGGCGGTGCTCGACCTGGACCGCGACGGGGACTGGGTCACGGTCTGGAGCAGGACGGCAGGCCTGCTCGCCTATGCCAAGCGATTGGGTCCGCCGGCCTACTGCCTGCGCGGCCACTGGCACATCCTGTTCACCGAAGCCCTGCGCTGTCCGCCCGCCACGGCGCCCGGAACCCCGGTCCTGACCGTGTTCGCCGGCGGCGAGGGGCAGGGCGGCGGGGCGCCGGGGGAGGCGGCCGACACCCTCACGGCCCTCGGCCTGCGGTTCGTGCGTTCTACCGCCCCCTGAAGGATCGGCTCCCGCGGGAGCCTTTCCTCACAGCACCTTGCCGGGGTTCATCAGCCCCTTGGGGTCCAGCGCCGCCTTGACCTTGCGCATCAGCTCCAGCTCGACCGGCGACTTGACGCGCTTCAGCTCGTCGCGCTTGAAGGTGCCGATGCCGTGCTCGGCGCTGATCGAGCCGTCCATGCCCAGCACGATGTCATGGACGACGGTGTTCAGCTTGTCCCACTGGGCAAGGTAAGATTCCGTGTCGGCGCCTTCCGGCTGGGTCACGTTGAAGTGGATGTTGCCGTCGCCGACATGGCCGAACGGAACCGGACGGGCGCCGGGGATGGTCCGCTCGACCGCCTCGGTCGCCTCGCGGATGAAGGTCCCGACGCAGGACACCGGGATCGATATGTCGTGCTTGATCGAGCCGCCGGCGTATTTCTGGGCCTCGACGATCGCCTCGCGGATGAACCAGAGCTGCTTGGCCTGGCTCTCGCTGGACGCCAGCACCGCGTCCATGACCAGGCCGGCCTCCATGGCCTCGCCCAGGGTCGCCTCGATCGTGTCGCGGAAAGCCTCGCCGCCGCTGCCGGTCGCGAATTCCAGCAGCACGTACCAGGGATGGCTCTCCTCCAGCGGGTCGACCGTGCCAGCCACGTGCTTCAGGGCGAAGTCGATCGCGATGCGCGGCATCAGCTCGAAGGCGCTCAGCGAGTCGCCGCTGGCCGACCGCAGGCTGGCCAGCAGCTCGATCGCGGCGTCCGGGTCGCGGACGGCGAGGAAGCCGGTCTCCACCTGCTTGGGCCGGGGGAACAGCTTCAGCACCGCGGCGGTGACGATCCCCAGCGTGCCTTCCGCCCCGATGAACAGGTGCTTCAGGTCGTAGCCGGTGTTGTTCTTGCGCAGCCGCCGCATGCCGTCCCAGACCTGCCCGTCCGGCATCACCACTTCCAGCCCGAGCACGAGGTCGCGCATGTTGCCGTAGCGCAGCGTCATGGTGCCGCCGGCGTTGGACGAGATGTTGCCGCCGATCTGGCAGGTGCCTTCGGCGCCCAGGCTGAGCGGGAACAGCCGGTCAACCTCGGCCGCGGCCTCCTGGATCGCCTGGAGCACGCAGCCCGCCTCGACCGTGACGGTGTAGTTCAGCGGGTCGATCTCCCGGACCCTGTTCAGGCGCGACAGGCTGACCAGGACCTCGCTGCCGTCCTGGGACGGGATCGAGCCGCCGACCAGGCTGGTGTTGCCGCCCTGGGGGACGATCGGCACGCCGGCTTCCCAGCAGGCCTTCACCACCTCGGACAATTCCCGCGTGGTGGCGGGGCGCAGCACCAGCGGCGTCGTCCCCCGGTACCGGCCGCGCCATTCGGCGACATAGGGTTCCATGTCGCCGGGGGCGTCGATATGGCCGGCGGGGCCGACGATGCTGCGGAGACGGTCGAGGAAGGCTGCGTCGATCATGGCTTTGTCAGTCTTGTGTCGGCGTTTCGGAAGGGAAGGGCGCTGGCCCGCGGGGGGCCGCGGCCCGGCGCAGGCGGTCGTTGATCGCGGCACCCAGCCCCTGCTCGGGGACCGGCATGACGGCGATCGCGGCATGCTCCGGCCGGTCGAGGGCGCGCAGCATGGCGAACAGGTTGGCCGCGGCCTCGTGCAGGTCGCCCTGCGGGCTCAGGTTCAGGCGCGTGGCGCCGCCGCGGATGAAGGTGTCGGGGCCGAAGGCGAGCAGGGCCTCGTCGGGGCCGGCGCCGCTCGCATCCAGCCGGACCGGCCGGCCCGGGGCGTAATGGCTGGCGAGCTGGCCGGGCGACTTCGGCGCCTCGGGATCGCCGGCTGCCTCCGCCTGCGGCGGGCGCAGGACCGGCACGCCCAGCAGCGCCTCCAGGTCCTCCGCGGTCACGCCGCCGGGGCGCAGCAGCACCGGCGCCTCGCCGGTCAGGTCGAGAACGGTCGACTCGACGCCCACCGCGCAGCGGCCGGCGGCCAGGATCAGGCCGACGCGGGCGCCCAGGCTCTCGGCCACGTGCAGCGGCGTGGTCGGGCTGACGGCGCCCGACCGGTTGGCGCTGGGGGCCGCGACCGGCACCCCGGCCGCCTTCAGGAGCGCGCGGGCCACCGGATGGGCCGGGAACCGGACCGCGACGCTGTCCAGGCCGGCGCTGACCAGCAGCGACAGGGGGCCGTCGGGCCGGCGCGGCAGCACCAGCGTCAGCGGGCCGGGCCACAGGGTCTCGGCCAGCCGCTCGGCGCGGGCGTCGAACCGGACGATCGCTTCGGCCGAGTCCTGGTCGGGGACATGGACGATCAGAGGGTTGAAGCGCGGCCTGCCCTTGGCCTCGAAGATCCGGGCGACGGCGCGGTCATCGGTCGCATCGGCGCCCAGCCCGTAGACAGTCTCGGTCGGAAACGCCACAAGCTCCCCGGCGCGCAGCAGGCCGGCCGCGCGCGCGATGTTGGCGTCGCTGGGCGGGACCAGTTCGGGGGCTCTCTGCGGGCTGTCTGTGCTGTTCATGGTCATGGTTTTAAAGTGTTGTCGCGGTGCGCGAAAGCCAAACACCACCCTTGGCGTGTTACCGATGTGGATGCACTATGCCGTTGCTGCGGCGGTCGGGGCACTTTTTCAATGACGATCGGCGGCATAGCCGATGAGCGGAGCGGGCATGGCGGGCAAGATCTACACCGTGGCACAACAGAAGGGGGGCGCCGGAAAGACGACCCTGGCGGCCCATCTGGCGATCGCCTGGTCGGAGGTGGACCTGCGCGTCGCCGTGGTCGACATCGACCCGCAGGGCAGCCTGACGCGGTGGTTCCAGACCCGGCAGGAGGCGATGGACGGGAATGTCGGCCTCCAGCATGTCCAGATCAACGGCTGGCGCACCCAGCGCGAGGTCGAGCGGCTGGCGCAGGACAACGACATCGTCGTGATCGACAGCCCGCCCCACGCCGAGACCGAGGCCCGCATCGCGGTGCGTTCCGCCAACCTCGTCATCGTGCCGGTCCAGCCCAGCCCGATGGACATGTGGGCGACCCAGCCGACCCTGGACCTGGCGCGGTCCGAGAACGTGCCGGTCCTGCTGGTGATCAACCGGGTGCCGCCGCGCGCCAAGCTGGCCGACGACCTGATCGAACGGATCAAGGGCATGGGCGCCGACGTCGCCCAAACCCAGATCGGCAACCGGGTCCAGTTCGCCGCGGCCCTGTTCGAAGGCCGCAGCGTCACCGAATCGGCCCGCAAGACCCGCGCCGCCGAGGAGATCCAGGAACTGGCGGCGGAGATCCTGAAGCGGGGACGGCGCTAGGCCCGGGTGCTCAGAGCGCCTTCGCCGCCTTCAGCACCTCGTCGGAGTGGCCGTCTACCTTGACCTTCCGCCAGGCGCCGCGGACCACGCCGTCGCCGTCGATCAGGAAGGTCGAGCGCTCGATGCCCATATACTTCTTGCCGTACATGCTCTTCTCCTTCCACACGTCGTATTTCTCGGCGGTGTCGGAGCCCTGGTCGGAGGCCAGGACGAAGGGCAGCTCGTACTTCTTCTTGAACTTGTCGTGGCTGGCGACGCTGTCCTTGGACACCCCGATCACGACGGCGTCGATGCCGGTGAAGTCGGGCAGGCTGTCGCGGAAGCCGCAGGCCTGCTTGGTGCATCCGCTGGTGTCGTCCTTGGGATAGAAATACAGCACGACCTTCTTGCCGCGCAGGCCCGACAGGCTGACCTCGCCGCCGCCGTCGGTCGGCATGGTGAAGTCGGGAGCGGGGGAACCAACCTCGACGCTCATGGGGTGCTCCTCAACTGATTGGGGCAAATTGAATCGATCGGGTGCGATCTTGGGTGCGCCGGCGCGGAAGTCAAACGGGGAGTGACGAAACCGGGTTTCGAACTGTTCTAAACGGAATCCGGCCGCAGGGGCTCTCCCGCCGGCGGCCACGGCTTCCCTGAACAGACGGGATCCCCATGACGAAAAAACATCAAGGCGCTGGGCATCAGGGCGCGGGCGCCGACCAGTCCGTCGGCCTCGACCGGCGCGGCTTCTTCGGCGTGGGGGCCGGCGCCGCCGCCCTTCCGCTGCTCGCCGGCGCCGCCGCAGACCCGGCCCTGGCCCAGGCCGCCGCCCCGCCGCCGGACCCGCGGGCGCCCGTGGACGTCACGCTGAGGCTGAACGGCCGGGATCATCGCCTGTCGGTGGACAGCCGCGCCTCCCTGCTCGACACCCTGCGCGACCGGGTCGGGCTGACCGGCACCAAGAAGGGGTGCGACCACGGGCAGTGCGGCGCCTGCACGGTGCTGATGAACGGTTCCCCGGTCCTGTCCTGCATGACCCTGGCCGTCATGGCCGAGGGCAGCGGGATCACCACGGTCGAGGGGCTGGCGAGCCCGAACGGCGACCTGCATCCCATGCAGCAGGCCTTCATCGACCACGACGCCTTCCAGTGTGGCTACTGTACCCCCGGTCAGATCCTGTCGGCGATCGGCTGCGTCAACGAGGGATATGCCGACGGCGACGCGGACATCCGGGAATACATGAGCGGCAACCTGTGCCGGTGCGCGGCCTACCCGAACATCGTCGCAGCCGTCAAGCAGGCCAGATCCGAGATGAAGGGAGCTTGAGATGCGGCCTTTCCTGTATGAGCGCGCGGACAGCCCGGAGCGGGCCGTCCGGAGCGCCGGCGACGCCGGCGTCCAGTTCATCGCGGGCGGCACGACGCTGACCGACCTGATGAAGCTGGACGTGATGCGGCCGGAGCGGCTGGTCGACATCAACCCGCTGGTTGGCGGTCGCGCCGGCCGGATCGAGGAGACCGAACGCGGCATCCGGTTCGGCGCGCTGGTCCGCATGGCCCAGGCCGAAGCGCATCCCGCCGTCCGCGGGCGCTATCCGGTGATCGCCGACAGCCTGAAGCTGGCGGCCAGCCAGCAGCTCCGCACCATGGCGAGCCTCGGCGGCAACGTCCTGCAGCGGACCCGATGCGAGTATTTCCGCGAGGTCTCCTGGGCCTGCAACAAGCGGGCGCCGGGGTCGGGCTGTTCCGCGATCGGCGGGGTCAACCGGCAGCACGCGGTACTGGGGACCAGCGACGCCTGCATCGCATCCTATCCCGGCGACTTCGCCCAAGCCCTGGTGGCGCTCGACGCCGTGGTCGAGACCGCCGGACCGCAGGGCGGACGGCGGATCGCCTTCGCCGACCTGCACCGCCGGCCGGAAGGCACTCCAGACGTGGAAACCGTGCTGATGCCCGGGGAGCTGATCACCGCGATCGAGGTGCCGGCCGGTCCCTGGACCCGCCGGTCCCGTTACGTCAAGGTGCGGGACCGCGATTCCTACGCCTTCGCGCTGGCCTCGGCGGCGGTCGCCCTCGACCTGGACGGCGAGACCGTTCGCGAGGTGCGCATCGCGCTGGGCGGCATCGCGAGCGTGCCCTGGCGGGCGCGGGAGGCCGAGGAGGCGCTGCGGGGCAGGCGGCTCGACGAATCCTCGGCCCTGGCCGCCGCCGAGGCCGCCCTCGCGGGGGCGCGCACCTTCGAGCACAACGCCTTCAAGGTGCCGCTCGCGAAACAGACGCTGGTCCGGGCGCTGCTCGAAACCCAGGCGATGGAGGTCTGACATGAGCCCGACCTATTCCCAGGCGGCACCCGAGCCGAAGCGGAACATGGGGGAGCCGGCACCGCGCCTGGACGCGCGGCTGAAGGTGACCGGCGAGGCCCGCTACGCGGCAGACTTCCCGATCAACAACCTGGCCCACGGCGTGCTGGTCACCAGCGCCATCGCGCGCGGCCGGGTCGCCAGCCTGGACCTGGAAGAGGCCCGGGCGGTGCCCGGCGTGATCGAGATCCTGACCCACGAGAACACCGGCGACGCCGTCAAGCCGCTGCCGTTCGGCAGCGGGGCGGCCACCTCGATCCAGCCGCTGGCCGATCCGAGGATCTGGCACGACGGGCAGATCATCGCCCTGGTGCTGGCCGACAGCTTCGAGGCGGCGCGCGAGGCCGCCTACAAGGTCGGGGCGGGGTACGCCGCCGAGCAGCCTTCCGCCGGCTTCGACGCCGCCGGGGCGGAGACGGTCCCGGCGCTGGGCCATGCCAAGAGCCACAGCGAGGACCCCGCCGTCGGCGACGCCGATGCCGCGCTGCGCGGCGCCGCCACGGTGATCGAGGTCGGTTACGCGACGCCGACCCAGCACCACAACCCGATCGAGCTGTTCTCCACCACCTGCGTGTGGAACGGCGAGCATCTCACCGTCTATGAGCCCAGCCAGTCCGTCTACGGCTTCCGCGGCATGGTCGCCAAGCAGCTGGGCATGGATCAGGCGAACGTCCGCGTGGTCAGCCCCTATGTCGGCGGCGCTTTCGGGTCCAAGGGGCCGATGACGCCGCGGACGGGGCTGATCGCCTTTGCGGCCCGGCGGATCGGCCGGCCGGTGCGCTGCGTGGTGTCCCGCGCCCAGGGCTACACCACCACGACCTACCGGGCGGAAACCCGCCACAGGATCCGCATGGGCGCCGGCCCGGACGGGCGGATCTCCGGCTTCACCCATGACGGCTGGGAGGTCACCTCGCGGCCCGACGCCTATGTGGTCGGCGGCACCGACTCCACCGCCCGGCTCTACGGCTACGGCGCGGTGGCGACCAAGGTCCACATGGTCAAGGCGGACCGGAACACGCCGGGCTACATGCGCTCGCCTCCGGAGGTGCCCTATATCTACGCGCTGGAAAGCGCCATGGACGAGCTGGCGGTCGCGCTGAAGATGGATCCGGTGGAGCTCCGCCGGGTCAACGACACGATGAAGGAGCCGATCAAGGGCTATCCCTATACCAGCCGGGGCCTGATGGAATGCTTCGACCGGGCCGCGGCGGCCTTCGGCTGGTCCGGCCGCGATCCTGCCGTGGGCTCCATGCGGGAGGGGGACTGGCTGATCGGCATGGGCTGCGCCGCCGCGCTGTACCCGACGAACCTGGGGGCCGCGACCGCGCGCGTCCGGCTGTCGGCCGACGGGACCGTGCGGGTCCAGACGGCGGCGCACGAGATCGGCAACGGCGCCTACACCGTGATCGGGCAGATGGCGGCCGAGCGGCTGGGCGTCGATCTTGCCGCCGTCACGGTCGAGCTGGGCGACACCGACCTGCCGCCGGCTCCCGTCGCCGGCGGGTCCAACACGACGGCCAGCGTCTGTTCCACCGTGCTGAAGGCGTGCGACGCGATCCGGGAGAAGCTGTTCCGGGCGGTCGGCAAGCCGGACGAGGGATCGGTCCGGGACGTGCTGGAGGGAATGCCGTCCGGCGCGATCGAGGAGTACGCGGAGTGGATCCCGCCCGGCGCCCCGCAGGACGCGATCCGCAAGCTCTACCAGGGCGCCAGCACGCTGCGCGGCGGGTCCGAGGGCGAGAAGATGATGTATGCCTTCGGCGCCGAGTTCGTGGAGGTCCGAATCCACGCCCGGACCCGCGAGATCCGCGTGCCCAGGATCACCGGGGCCTTCACCGCGGGCCGCATCATGAACACCCGGACGGCGCACAGCCAGCTCATGGGCGGAATGATCTGGGGCATCAGCTCGGCATTGCACGAGAAGACCGACATCGACCGGCGCCATGCCCGCTACATCAACAAGGACATCGCCGAGTACCTGGTGCCGGTCAACGCCGACATCGCGAAGGTCGAGGTGATCATGATCCCGGAGGAGGACAGGGAGGTCAACCCGGCGGGCATCAAGGGCCTGGGCGAGCTCGGCAATGTCGGGACCGCATCGGCCATCGCCAACGCGGTCTACCACGCGACCGGAAAGCGCATCCGCGACCTGCCGATCCGGATCGAGGACCTGCTGGAGGCTTAGCGGGGCAGCGGAGGCTGGGGGGAGTTCGCATGGATCTCCATCGCTCCCCTCGGCCGACGCACCCGTTTGCGATCACTCTAGAGCCTTCGCGCCGCCGCCCGGTCACGCCGCCTTGGTCAGCGTGAAATCGACATGAACGGCGTCGTAGGGGAAGACGACGCGGCCGTCGGCGGTACGGTCGAGAATACCGGCGATGAGCAGCGCCTGCACATCCCCATGCACCGCCTTGCCATCGCGGCCGATGCGCCGGGCTGCCTCGCGGATCGTCATGGCACCCTCGCCGGTCATCGACTTCAGCAGTTCCCAGCGCTTGCGGGTCAAGGTCCGCCACAGGAGTTCGACGGACTCGAACGAGATATGGGCACCTTGCCGTTCGCCGCCGAACGCCGCCAAGGTCCGCCGCGTCACATCTCCGCGGGACGCGATCGAGAATGTCACGGTGGTCATGCAAGCCTCCATCGATCCACATCGAACCAGAAATCCTTGCATCTCCGGACCGTTCCGCAATTTCGAGCGCCCATTCCTCGGCCGCTCCAGTTGATTTCGGCGCGACGCCTGGAGCTACACTCGGGAGAAGACGGTCGGGTATGACCGACGATCCATCCTGCGCCGATTGCTTCGAATTTTTCGTCAAGCGCTTCGAACAAGCGAAGGGTAGCGTATTGACCATGCTCATCGACCACCCAGCCGATGATCTCATGAACATCGGCGGCAGCCTCTTCCGACAGCCGGTAGGTCACTCAACGTCCTATTCCGGGATTCGCACCGCGGCGAGCGGCCAGGAATGTCGCGATTTCACGCCGCAAGGTGTCGCCTTGAGCCACCCGCCCGGCATCAAGTGAGTCCAACCTCTTATTCATGGCGGCGATGAGGGGCAGCATGACGGTGGCTCCTGGAGCGGGGCGGCTGGGTCTGGGTGCCGGCCGGGAGATTACGGGGAAGGGGGGAGGGTGATCGATTCGGCTTCCCAGGACTGCACCTGCGCCGTCGGGCCGACGTAGTTGCCGCGAATGCGCTGACTCGTCTGCTTCACGATGAGGCCGTCATGGGTCTGCCAATGGGTCGTCAGAAGTTCGGTGTTGCCGCTCGTTGACGTTTCGGTGTGCTCGATCACGAAGGCTTCCATGATCGTGTCGCCGATCCGGACGGTCTCGGTGCGCACGACTTTGAACCTCTGGAACCAGACGTAGCCGTCCTGGTCCTCGTAGACGGTGCCGGTCGCAACCGATCCAACCGCGAGCGGGTACAGGTTGGCGACTATGTCGCGCATCCGACCGATGTTGGCGGTGCTGGCGTCGCCGGTCCACAGGCCACCGAACAGCGACTTCTGCGGGCGGCGATTGAGGCGATACCGGCAGATGGTAGCGTAGGAGGCGGATGTCTGGCCCTGGTGCTCGATCAGGTCACCGTCGGTCGTCATGATCACGGTGCCTTTGGCCGGGCAGCTGAAGGCAGCGGTATCGGCCGACGCCGGGGCGGCATACGGAGCGGTGGCGATCAGGGCGGCGGCAAAGAGGGTGCGGAACATGATCGTCTCCTGGGCACGGTGCCGATGGGATGGTGTCCTTGCCGAGACGACATTGACGCGATTTAGAGGTATAAAAATAGCTGAAATAGGTGGCCGAGGCATGCGTTCGGGGAATGGCGGCATGACACAAAGGGCGCTGGAGCGGCTTGCTCGCTGCCGCTGCCTTTGGAACCAGCGGGCGAGTAGAGGGCTAAATGTCGAGCCAGAGCGGTTTCCGACTGGGTTGCCCCGTTACAGACGTTCTGCCGTTCCATTCTTGGCGATGCGTTGCGCCATGGGCGCAACCTACGGACGACGGCTTGCATCACCTCCGGCCTGCATCGAACCTTGGGGTGGGTCGTGGCCCAACGCGGTGCGGCCCGTGGAGCGGCAGGCTGTGGGGGCCGCGGCGATCCGGTGGAAAAGCGCTCCCGGAGCGCATTCCGGAAAGTGGCCAAGCGGGGTAGCGGGGCAGAAGCGGGTTGGCGCGGTATTGTCGTGTCAGTTTTGATTGACATGACAAAGTGTAAATTATCATACTCCAGGCATGACGCACCCGACCCCCTCCGCCGTCCTGGAACTGCTCAAGCCCATCACGTGGTTCGCCCCCATGTGGGCCTATGGCTGCGGGGTGGTGTCGTCGGGGGTTCCGGCGGGTGACCGCTGGCCGCTGGTGATCGCCGGCATCGTGTTGGCCGGTCCAATCATCTGCGCCACCAGCCAGGCGGTCAACGACTGGTACGACCGCGACGTGGACGCGATCAACGAACCGGACCGGCCGATCCCCTCCGGCCGGCTGCCGGGGCGCTGGGGCTTCTACATCGCGCTGGGCTGGACCGCCCTGTCCCTGCTGGTCGCCAGCGCGCTGGGGCCGTGGGGGCTGGGGGCCGCCGTGGTCGGGCTGGCGCTGGCCTGGGCCTACAGCGCGCCGCCGATCCGGCTGAAGCGGAACGGCTGGTGGGGCAACGCGGCGGTCGGGGCCTGCTACGAGGGCCTGCCCTGGTTCACCGGGGCGGCGGTCATGATGGCGGCCCGGCCGGACTGGCGCATCCTGGCGCTGGCCGGGCTCTACAGCGTCGGCGCCCACGGCATCATGACGCTCAACGATTTCAAGTCGGTCGAGGGCGACCGGCGCATGGGCATCGCCTCGCTGCCGGCCAGCCTCGGCGTCGAGCGGGCCGCGCGGCTGGCCTGCGCGGTCATGGTCGTGCCGCAGGTCGCGGTGGTCGCGATGCTGGCGCTGTGGCAGCGTCCGGTCCATGCGGCCGTCGTGGCGCTGCTGCTGGGCGTCCAGATCTTCCTGATGTTCCGCCTGCTGGAAAGCCCGCGCGAGCGCGCTCCCTGGTACAACGCCACGGGGACCAGCCTCTATGTCATCGGCATGCTGGTGGGCGCCTTCGCGCTGCGCCAGACCTTTCCGGAGGTCCCATGACGGGTAAGATTTACGATGCGGTGGTGGTCGGCGGCGGGCCGGCCGGGGCGACGGCGGCGGAGGACCTGGCGCGGCTCGGCCGCTCGGTCCTGCTGCTGGACAAGGCGGGCCGGATCAAGCCGTGCGGCGGCGCCATCCCGCCCCGGCTGATCCGGGAGTTCAGGATCCCCGACTACCTGCTGGTCGCCCGGGCACGGTCGGCGCGCATGATCTCCCCGTCGGAGCGGCGGGTCGACATGCCGATCGACGGCGGCTTCGTCGGCATGGTGGACCGCGAGGTGTTCGACGAGTACCTGCGGGACCGGGCCGCCCTTGCGGGGGCCGAGCGGCGCACCGGCAGCTTCACCGCCGTCACGCGCGATCCCGGCGGCGTCGCCACGGTCCATTACGCGGCCGCCGAAGGTGCGGGCATGGCCCGGACCCGCGCGGTGATCGGCGCGGACGGCGCCCTCTCCGCCGTGGCCCGGCAGGAGGTTCCAGGGTCGGACCGCATGCGGTGCGTCTTCGCCTATCACGAGATCGTGAGGTCGCCCCGGGAAGGTGCGGCCGACTTCGACGGGTCGCGGTGTGACGTCTTCTACCAGGGCCGCTTGTCGCCCGACTTCTACGCCTGGATCTTCCCCCACGGCGACACGACCAGCATCGGCACCGGTTCCGCCCGCAAGGGCTTCGCGCTGCGCCGGTCGGTCGGCGACCTGCGGGCCGCCACGGGGCTGGACGCGGTCGAGACGATCCGCCGGGAAGGAGCGCCGATCCCCATGAAACCGTTGAAGCGCTGGGACAACGGCCGCGACGTGGTGCTGGCCGGCGACGCCGCCGGGGTCGTGGCGCCGGCCTCGGGCGAGGGCATCTATTACGCCATGGCGGGCGGGCGCTTCGCGGCCGAAGCGGTCGAGGCCTTCCTGTCGACGGGCGACGCCCGGGCGCTGGCGGGAGCGCGCAAGCGCTTCATGAAGGCCCATGGACGGGTCTTCTGGATCCTCGGGATGATGCAGCATTTCTGGTACAGCAGCGACAAGCGGCGCGAGCGTTTCGTCGGCATCTGCCGCGATCCCGACGTCCAGAAGCTGACCTGGGACGCCTATATGAACAAGGAACTGGTGCGCGCCAAGCCGGCCGCGCATGTGAGGATCTTCTTCAAGGACCTGGCGCACCTGCTGGGCGTCGTCCGACCCTGAGGAAAAGCCTGCACGGCTTTCAGTACCACGGCTTTCAGTCCGGGAGTTGACCATGGCCTCTGTCGCGCTCGTCCATCCCGTCGCGGAAGCCCCGGCCGTGCCGCGGGCGATGCCGGAACGCCGATCCCCGCGCCCGCTGTTCCCGTTCCCCGCGATCGTCGGCCAGGAGGAGATGAAGCTGGCCCTGCTCGCCGCCGCGGTCGATCCCAGCCTGGGCGGCGTGATGGTGTTCGGCGACCGCGGCACGGGCAAGTCCACGGCGGTCCGCGCGCTGGCGGCCTTGCTGCCGCCGATGAGGGCGGTGGCGGGTTGCGCCTACAACTGCGATCCCGCGCATCCCGCCTCGCTGTGCGACGAGTGTCGGGCCGCCCGCGCCGAGGGCGCGCTGAAGAGCCGGCGGGTGCCGGTCCCCGTGGTCGACCTGCCGCTGGGCGCCACCGAGGACCGGGTGGTCGGGGCGCTCGACCTGGAGCGGGCGCTGACCCGGGGCGAGAAGCGCTTCGAGCCGGGATTGCTGGCCCGGGCGCACCGGGGCTTCCTGTACATCGACGAGGTCAACCTGCTGGAGGACCACTTGGTCGACCTGCTGCTCGACGTGGCGGCGTCGGGCGAGAACGTGGTCGAGCGCGAGGGGCTGAGCGTGCGCCATCCCGCCCGCTTCGTCTTGGTCGGCAGCGGCAACCCGGAGGAGGGGGAGCTTCGGCCCCAGCTCCTCGACCGCTTCGGCCTATCGGTCGAGGTGAGGACGCCCGCCGAGCTCGCCGAGCGGATCGAGGTGGTGCGCCGGCGCGACGCCTTCGAGCGCGACCCCGCCGGATTCGTGGCGAAGTGGAAACGGGAGGAAACCCGCCTCCGCCGGAGCCTTGAGGCGGCCAGGATCCGGCTGCCGCTGGTCCAGGTACCCGACTCCGCGATCGAGCGGGCGGCCCGCCTGTGCATGGCGCTGGGCGCCGATGGGCTGCGCGGCGAACTGACCTTGGTCCGGTCCGCCCGCGCCGTGGCCGCGCTGGACGGCGCCGGCGAGGTGACGGACCGGCATCTCCGCCAGGTGGCCCTGCCGGCGCTTCGCCATCGCCTGCGGCGGAACCCCTTGGACGAGGCGGGATCGACCGCGCGGGTCGAGCGCGCCGTCGCCGACCTGTTCGGCGCATGAGTTCCTGGGAGGATGCCGCCGAGGCCGCGGCGCTGTTCTCGGTCGATCCGGCTGGGCTCGGCGGCGTCTCGGTCCGGGCCGCTCCCGGTCCCGTGCGCGACCGCTGGCTGGAGCTGCTGCGCGGGCTGCTGCCGGACGCCGCGCCGTTCCTCCGCGTGCCCTGCCATGTCACCGACGACCGGCTGCTGGGCGGGCTGGACCTCGCGGCGACCCTCCGGGCCGGGCGGCCCATGGTCGAGCAGGGCATCCTGGCGCGGTCCGGCGGAGGTGTCGTCCTGCTGGCGATGGCGGAGCGGCTGCCGCCGGCCATGGCGGCCCGGCTGGCCGCCGTCCTCGACCGGGGCGAGGTCCGGCTGGAGCGCGACGGTTTCGCCCGCAGTGTCGATGCCCGTTTCGGACTGGTCGCCCTCGACGAGGGCGACGCCGACGAGCGGCCGGCGGCGGTGCTGACCGAACGGCTCGCTTTCCACATCGATCTCGGCGCCATCGCGGTCGGCCAGGCGGGGGCGTCATGCCGTTCCGCCGTCGAGGTCGCCGAGGCGCGGCGACGCATCGGCCAAATCGCGGCATCCGGCGCGGTGGTCGAGGCCCTGTGCGGCACGGCGGCGGCGCTGGGGATCGGCTCGATCCGTGCGGCCCTGCAGGCGCTCGCCGCGGCGCGGGCCGCCGCCGCCCTGGCAGGCCGGAGCGAGGTCGCGGGGGCGGACGCCGCGCTGGCGGCGCGCCTGGTCCTGGCGCCGCGCGCGACGTGCCTTCCGACGCCGCCGGAACAGGAGCCGGAGCAACCTCGGGAAGGAGAGAAGGACTCCGACCCCATTTCGGCGGGGGAGGGTGGGGCGCTGGAGGATGTGGTGTTGGAGGCGGCGCGGGCCGCCCTGCCGGAAGACCTCCTCAAACGGTTGGGAATTCTTGCGAACGCGGGC
Source organism: Skermanella sp. TT6 (assembly GCF_016653635.2). Classification (NCBI taxonomy): domain Bacteria; kingdom Pseudomonadati; phylum Pseudomonadota; class Alphaproteobacteria; order Rhodospirillales; family Azospirillaceae; genus Skermanella; species Skermanella cutis. Next base: position 3,650,111 of record NZ_CP067420.1, on the reverse strand, counting down.
CGCCGTGCCCAGCCGGCCGGCAAGGCGGGGGCCGTCGCCCAGGCCGCGGGCGGGCGCCCGGCCGGCGTCCGCCGCGGGGCCGCCCGGTCGGGTGCCCGCCTCAGCGTGATCGAGACCCTGCGGGCCGCCGCGCCCTGGCAGCGCCTGCGCGCCGGTCTCCCCGATACCGCCCTTGGTGCCGCTCCCGGGACCGCCCCGCGCATCCAGGTCAGGCCGGAGGATTTCCGGATCGCGCGGCTGAAAAGGCGGAGCCGGACGACGACCATCTTCGTGGTGGACGCCTCCGGGTCGTCGGCCTTCCACCGGCTGGCGGAGGCCAAGGGCGCCGTCGAGTTGCTGCTGGCCGACTGCTATGTCCGCCGCGACGAGGTGGCGCTGGTGGCGTTCCGGGGCCGGGAAGCGGAGCTCCTGCTGCCGCCGACCCGCTCGCTGGCCCGGGCGAAGCGCTGCCTCGCCGCCCTGCCCGGGGGAGGCGGGACGCCGCTGGCGGCCGGGATCGACGCCGCCTCCGCCCTGGCGGATGCCGTGAAGCGCCGGGGCGGGACGCCGGCGCTGGTGCTGCTGACCGACGGGCGGGCCAATGTCTGCCGCGACGGCACGACGGGGCGCGCCGCCGCCGAGGGCGACGCGCTGACCGCCGCCCGCCGGGTCGCCGCCGCCGGGCTGCGGGCGCTGCTGGTCGATACCTCCGCCCATCCGGAACCGGCGGCGCGGCGCCTTGCCGACGGGATGGGCGCTCCCTACCTCCCGCTGCCCAGGGCCGACGCCGCCGCGATCTCCCGAGCCGTCCGGATGGCGGCGCCGCAGCCCGTTTCATGAGGCGGCCGGACTGGGAACGGGAAGGACGCGGCTGGCCCAACCGCGACGCCAGCAGCTTCGTCACCGCCGCCGGCCTGCGCTGGCACGTGCAGCGGATGGGGCAGGGGCCGGTGATCCTGCTGCTCCATGGCACCGGCGCCGCCACCCATTCCTGGCGCGGCCTGATGCCGCTGCTGGCCCGCGACTTCACCGTGGTCGCCCCGGACCTGCCGGGCCACGGCTTCACCGACCCGCTGCCGGGCCACCGGCTGTCGCTGCCGGGCATGGCGCGGGCCGTCGCGGGGCTGCTGGACGTGCTCCAGGTCTCGGCCGAGGTTGCGGCGGGACACTCCGCCGGGGCCGCCATCCTGGCCCGCATGGCGCTCGACCAGCTGATCCGGCCGCAGGTGATCGTCGCGTTCAACGGCGCCTTCCTGCCGTTCCGGGGGGCTGCGGGCCACCTGTTCATGCCGCTGGCGAAGCTGCTGGTGCTCAATCCCCTGGCGCCCCGGGTCTTCTCCTGGACCGCCGACGCGCGCGCGGTCGAGCGGCTGATCCGCAACACCGGCTCCGTCCCCGACCGCGCCGGGATGGAGTTCTACGGCCGGTTGATCCGCTGCCCCGGGCACGTGTCGGCGGCGCTGGGCATGATGGCGAACTGGGACCTGCATCCGCTGGTCCGCGACCTGCGGCGGCTGGAGCCGAGGCTGGTCCTGGCCGTTGCCTCCGGCGACACGGCGGTTCCGCCGGAGCAGGCCGAGCGCGTGCGCGGGCTCCTGCCCTCGGCGGTGATCGACACGCTGGGGCGGCTGGGCCATCTGGCCCACGAGGAGCGGCCCGACCTGGCGGCCGACCTGATCCTGCGCCATATCCGCCGAGGGCCGGTCCGCTGGGAGCCGGCGGGGCACCTTTTCATCCCCAAGGTGTTGATCCGCTGGCGAGCAATCGGGAAGAGTGCTCCCCCGGAGCACCATGGCAGGAGTTCTTGACGATGCGCGCCCCAATCCTTCCTCCCGCGCTCGGCGGCGACCTGCGGGAGACCAGCCGGCGCGCGGGGCGTCTGGCCTACTATGTGGCTGGAGATGGTCCGCCGCTGCTGCTGGTCCACAGCATCAACGCCGCGGCCTCCGCCTACGAGGTGAAGCCGGTCTACGAGCGCATGGCTGCGCATCGCCGCGTCTATGCCGTGGACCTGCCGGGCTACGGGCATTCCGACCGGTCGGACCGCTACTACGACATCCGGCTGTTCACCGACGCGGTCCACGACATGCTGGACGTGATCGCGGAGGACGCGGGACCCGGACCGATCGACGCGCTGGCGCTGTCGCTCTCGTCCGAGTTCCTGGCCCGCGCCGCCGTGGAGCGGCCGGAGCGCGTCCGCACGCTCGCCTTCGTCACGCCGACCGGCTTCAGCAAGGGATCCACCAAGGCTCATGGCGGGGTCCGGACGAAGGCCTCGCGCGAGGTGCCGGGGGTCTACCGGTTCGTCAGCTTCCCGCTGTGGGGGCCGAAGCTCTACGACCTGCTGGTCAGCCGGCGGAGCATCCGGTACTTCCTGGAGCGGACCTGGGGTTCCAAGGACATCGACGACGGCATGGTCGATTACGACTACCTCACCGCGCACCAGCCCGGCGCCCGCTTCGCGCCCTTCGCCTTCCTGTCGGGCCGGCTGTTCAGCCGCGACGTGCGTGACCTCTATGCTCGGCTGTCGGTGCCGGTCTGGATGCCCCACGGCACGCGCGGGGACTTCAAGGATTTCAGCGGCGTGGATTGGCTGAAGGACAAGCCGAACTGGCGGCCCCAGCCGTTCGACGCCGGGGCGCTGGTCCATTTCGAGCGGCCGGACGAGTTCCTGTCCGCTTACCTGGACTTTCTTGGCCACGGATGACGGCGATGGACGAAGATGGGGTGATGGATTGGAGTTGAGTTCGGTAAGGGCGTTGAAGGCCGAGGTTTCCGCGGACATCCTGGGTCCGCTGCTGAGGGAGGCGCGGGAGGCGCGCAGTTTCGGGCTGGCCGCCGGCCCGATCCGGCGGGCGGTGAAGCCGGAGAGGGGTGTCGCCCTCGGCATCGCCCGGGGACCCGGCCCGGACCAGTACCGTCTCGCGGTCCGTCTCCAGCGCCGCACCTTCGAGGATGACGGCGACCTGCGGCGCCGGCTCGAATCCGCGGCGCACAGCGAGGTGGATATCCGCTATGTCGGGCGCATCGCCAAGCGGACCACGGCCGATTCCGCCGTCCATGGCCCGATGCCGCCCTGGTTCCGCCTGCGCCAGAGACCGCTGCTGATCGGCTGCTCGGTCGGCCACCATGCCGTCACCGCCGGCAGCCTGGGCGGATTCTTCAGGCATCGGGAGACCGGGCGGACCGTCCTGCTGAGCAACAACCATGTGCTGGCGAACGAGGACCTGGCCAAGGCGGGCGACGCCGTGCTCCAGCCCGGGCGGTTCGACGGCGGGCGGCGGTTCAAGGACCGGATCGGCACCTTGGCCGGCACCGTCCCGATGAAGACCGAGGGTTCCAACCTGGTGGACGCCGCGGTCGCCGCGATGGCCGAAGGCGTCCCCTTCGATCCCCGTTCGGTGACCGGCTTCGGCCTGCTGCGCGGGTTGCGAAGCCGGTCGGTGGAGCCGGGCGACGAGGTCGTGAAGATCGGGCGGACCACCGGGCTGACCCGCGGCGTGGTGACCGCCATCGAGCTGGACGACGTGGTGGTCGATTATGACAAGGGGCAGATCACCTTCGACCGGCAGATCGAGATCGAGGGAGCGGGCGACGGCGCGTTCAGCAGCGGCGGCGACAGCGGCGCCCTGATCCTCGACCGCGACGGCGACGCCTGCGCGCTGCTGTTCGCCGGCAGCGACCATGGCGGAAGCAACGGCAAGGGCGTGACCAACGCCAATGATTTAACCCTTGTCATGGAAAGTCTGAATTTGGAACTGGCAGTCGAACAGCTTATTGCTTAAATTGAGACCATGTCGAACGTGTCGATAGACCAGGCCAGACGGGTGAAACCGAAGGCGGGCGAAGCCGCCCGCCGCTGCGGGACCGTGACCGGCGTCGGCATCACCAAGGTCGGCGACTCCTATGCCGTGAAGGTCAACCTGTGCGAGCCGGTGCCGAAGGCATCGCTTCCCGACGCCATCGACGGCGTGACGGTGGTCTACGAAGTCCTGGGCAGGACAGCGGCGCGGTAGCGGCGCCCTTCCACGGCCCTCCGGATCGAAGGGCATTCTACAGATCCAGCGAAAATTGCCGGTGCCGGGCTGAAACGATTCCGCTCGATGCACGATCGCCATGGAAGGAGAACATGCGCGGAGCGCGTGTCTTCTCCCCGTCCTCGCAGGGTGGCGAGGGGGACGGGAGCCCTGGAGGACGGCAACGCATGAGGACCCTGTTGACACCGACCGTCCGGCTGACGACCGCCGGTTTGATCGCCACGGCCGTAGCCTTCGGTCCGGCCCGCATGGGGTTCGGCCTTTTCCTGCCTGCCTTCCGGGAAGAGTTCGCGCTTTCCACGTCCATGGCCGGAATGATCGCCAGCGCGGGGTTCCTGGCCTTCCTTGCGGCGCTTCCGGCAAGCGCCTGGATCGGCCGGCGATTTGGCGAGCGCGTCGCGGTCACCACGGGCGCCGTGGCGGCGTCCATCGGTTTCGCGACGGTGGCGATGGCCGGGACCTCCGGCATCCTGGCCCTGGGCATCGCCCTCGCCGGAACCAGCGCGGGCCTCTGCTGGGCGCCGTTCAACGACGCGGCCGAGCGCGTGGTCCCCAGCGAGGTGCGCGCCACCGCGCTTTCCGTGGTCTCGACCGGAACCACCTTCGGGGTCGCGGCCGCCGCCGGGCTCGCGCTCGCCGTGACGGAAGGGGCCCTGGACTGGCGGGGAGCCTGGGTCGGCTTCGCGCTCAGCGGGCTCGCCCTTGCGGCGATCGCGCGGGTCGGGCTGCCGCCTGCCCGGAAGCCGGCCCCGGAGCGTTCCCCCGGCATGGCGGCGGGCGACCTCATCCGGCGCGCTGCCGTTCCCCTGTACGGCGCGGCGCTCTGCTTCGGGATGACGAACGCGATCTTCCTGTCCTTCGCGGCGGACCGGGTCGTGGCGGCCGGCGGCCTGCCCGGTCTTCCGGACGAGGTCGCCTCGGTCGTGATCTTTCTCGCCTACGGGGTGTTCGGCGTGCTCGGCCTCGCGACCGGGCGGATCGAAGCCCGGATCGGGCTTGCGCCGCTGCTTTGCCTGATCTTCGCCGCAGCGGCGCTGTCGCTCATCCTGATCGCGGTCGCGCCGACCATGTGGATCGCGGTGATCGCAGCCTCGGGGCTGCACGGCGCATCGATCATGATGGTGAGCGCGGTGTTCTCGTTCTGGAGCGTGCGGCTGTTTCCAGGGCGCAGCACCTTCGGCTTCACGGCGGCGCTGCTCTGCATGGCGGCCGGCAGCGTGCTGGGTCCGGCGCTGGCGGGGCTGCTGGCAGCCGCTCAGGGTCCCCTGGCCATGTTCCTGGCCGCCGCCGCGCCGCCGCTCGCCGCGGCGCTGTGGTTCGGCGCGCGGCTGAAGCGCATCCAACCGAGCCCGCCCTGAATTTCACGCCCGAACCTGGGTGCCGTAGGTCGGCTTCGGCCGAAGGCCGACGCCGAAGCCAGATGGCTCCCCGGAACCAAGGTTCGTGCGTTCTGGTTTTTTCACTACGTTCGGCAGGTGTTTCGGGCGCTGGTTCTGTTGGCCTCGTATTCGGGCTTTCCCTGATGCATCTCGCTCGGTGCATCGGCGCATAGCCTGGTCGGGCAAGGAGAAGACGCTGTGGCTGTTGCTTACGATGAAAGACCGGGAAGGGCGATTCAGCCCTTTCATGCGGTGCTGCTCGCCGCCACTATCCCGCTGTTCCTGGGTGGCCTGCTCAGCGACATTGCCTACACCTCGACTTACCAGATCCAGTGGAGCAACTTCGCCTCCTGGCTGATCGCGGGGGGCGTGGCCTTCACCGGCTTCGCGCTCCTCTGGGCTTTCATCGATCTGATCCGCGCAGACCGGCGCCGAGGGCGGCCTCTCATCTACTTTCTCCTGCTGCTTGCCGCTTTCGGTCTCGGCCTCATCAACTCGTTCGTCCATGCGCGCGACGCTTGGGCAACGATGCCGGAAGGGCTCGTCCTTTCGGCGATCGTTACCGTGCTCGCCATTCTGGCGACGTGGCTTGGCTTCTCCAGCCTTCGCGTGGGAGGGATGAAATGAGATATTCCAGCTTGTTGGCCGCGACGGCGCTCGTGGCCCTGCTGACCGCCTGCGACGGCGATCCGGCCCCGCCGGAGTACGGCTCCAATCCGCAGCTCCCCGAGCAACAACGCGGGCTGCTTCCCAGCATGAAAATCGCCGATCCTGCACAGTGGGGCGATCGGCGACCGGCCGTGCCGGAAGGCTATACCATCACACCCATCGCCACCGACCTCGGCATTCCGCGCCAGACCCTCGTCCTGCCCAACGGCGATATCCTCGTTGCCGAAGGGAGGGGCGGCTCGGCGCCGGCGCTCCGGCCGAAGGACATCATCGCGGGCGTCATCAAGGCCAGGGGAACGACTTCGGTCGAGAGCGGCAATCGCTTGACCTTGCTGCGGGACGGCGACGGCGACGGCGTCTACGAAGAACGCACCGTCTTTGCCGACAATCTGAACGCGCCCTACGGCCTCGCGCTGGTCAACGATCAGCTTTACGTTGCCAATCAGGATGCCCTCGTGCGGTTCTCCTACCGTGAGGGGCAGACCCGAGCCGACGGACCGCCGGACAAGGTCACCGACCTGCCATCCGAAATCAATCATCACTGGACGAAGGCGCTGACCGCCAGTCCTGACGGACGCTTCCTCTACGTCGGCATCGGCTCCAACAGCAACATCACGGAACGTGGGATGGCTGCGGAGGTTGACCGCGCGATGGTGTGGCAAGTGGATGCCCAGACGGGAGCGCACAAGCCCTACGCCACCGGCCTCCGCAATCCTACCGCCCTCGCCATCCAGCCGGGATCGGGCGAGCTATGGGCGGTGGTGAACGAACGCGACGAGCTTGGCCCGAACCTTGTTCCCGATTACCTCACGTCGGTTCGCGAAGACGGCTTCTACGGCTGGCCCTACAGCTATTGGGGCCAGAACCTGGATCCGCGCGTCCGGCCGCAGGATCCCGAGAAGGTCGCCTCGGCGATCCGGCCCGATTATAGCCTGGGATCGCATGTCGCCGCGCTCGGCGTGGCCTTCTCCACTCCCGCGATGGGCGACCAGTTTACCGACGGGGTGTTTGTCGGGGAACATGGCAGTTGGAACCGAAGCGTTCCCAGTGGATACAAGGTGATCTTCGTACCGTTCCGCGACGGCCGCCCAGCCGGTCCTCCGACAGAGTTCGTGACCGGGTTCTTGGGCGAGGACGGCAAGACCTATGGTCGGCCCGTCGGCGTCACGGTCGATCCGGAGGGCGCCCTGATCGTCGCAGACGACCTCTCGAACACGATCTGGCGCGTAACCCCTTCGAACCGAACCCCCGCTGCCCAGGCGCCTCCGAGCGGCAATGGCGCAGACAGGCAGGGATGACCGAGTTGTTAGCCGGTGGAGGATGACCGGCATCGTCAGGTTGGCGCCGAGCCGCAGGCTCGTGCGCCAATCATCCGTGACCGAACCTGAGCCCTATCCAGAGTGTCAACTTCGTGTTACGCTTCGGCGTATGAACAAGATGACACGCGACATTCCTGTTCCACCCCACGCCGTCGTCATCGGCAGCGGTTTCGGCGGGTTGGCCGCCGCGGTCCGGCTGGGTGCCCGGGGCTACAGGGTGACGGTCCTGGAACGGCTCGACGCGCCGGGCGGGCGGGCTTACGTCTACCGCCAGGACGGGTTCACCTTCGACGCCGGTCCCACCATCGTCACGGCGCCGTTCCTGCTGGAAGAGCTGTGGCAGCTCTGCGGCAAGCGGCTGGCCGACGACGTGGAGCTGCGGGCGATCTCGCCGTTCTACCGGATCCGGTTCGACGACGGCGCGGTGTTCGAGTATTCGGGCGACGACGCGGCGATGCGGGCGGAGGTCGCGAAATTCTCGCCCGCCGATGTCGCGGGCTATGAAAGTTTCCTGAAGGCCAGCGAGGCGCGCTTCAGGATCGGCTTCGAGCGGTTGGGCGACGTGCCGTTCAGCAGCTGGACGGACATGGCGCGGGTGCTTCCCGATCTGGTCCGGCTGGCGGGGCACCGCTCGGTCCACGACCTGGTCTGCCGGCACGTGCGCGATCCCAGGCTCCGCACCGTGCTGAGCTTCCATCCGCTGCTGGTCGGCGGCAATCCTTTCGCCACCACTTCCATCTACAGCCTGATCGCCTTCCTGGAACGGCGCTGGGGCGTCCACTTCGCCATGGGCGGTACGGGACGGCTGGTTCGCGGGCTGGTCGGCCTGATCGAGGGGCAGGGCGGCGCGGTCCGCTGCAACGCGGAGGTCGCCCGGATCACCGTGCGGGACGGGCGGGCCACCGGCGTTCGGCTGGACTCGGGGCAGGAGATCGCCGCCGACATCGTCGTGTCCAACGCCGACAGCGCCTGGACCTACCGCCACCTGATCGAGCCGGAAGCCCGTCGGCGCTGGACCGACCGGCGGATCGACCGCGCCCGCTATTCCATGAGCCTGTTCGTCTGGTATTTCGGCACCCGCCGCCGCTACGAGGATGTCGCCCACCATACGATCCTGCTCGGCCCGCGCTACCGCGAGCTGCTGGACGACATATTCCGGCGGAAGGTGCTGGCGCCCGACTTCAGCCTCTACCTGCACCGGCCGACCGCGACCGACCCGTCGCTCGCCCCCGACGGCTGCGACGCCTTCTACGTGCTGTCCCCCGTTCCCCACCTGGACAGCGGCACCCGCTGGGACGAGACGGCGGAAACCTACCGCCGGGCGATCGAGCGGCGGTTGGGCGAGACCCTGCTGCCCGGCCTCGGGAACCATATCGTCACGTCCCGCATGCTGACGCCCCAGGATTTCCAGGACCGCCTGCTCTCGATGCGCGGCGCCGCCTTCGGGCTGGAGCCGGTGCTGACCCAGAGCGCCTGGTTCCGCCCGCACAACAGGAGCGAGGAAATCGAGCGGCTGTACCTGGTCGGGGCCGGGACCCATCCCGGCGCGGGGCTGCCGGGCGTGCTGTCGTCGGCAAGGATCCTGGACAAGGTGGTGCCGCATGCGGCAGTCCTGGCCTAGTCCCAGGGGCCGGCCGGCCACGGCGGAGGATTTCGCGGCCTGCCGCGGGATGCTGAGGAACGCGTCGCGGACCTTCCACGCCGCCTCGCTCCTGCTGCCGTCCCGGGTGCGGCAGCCGGCCTCCGCGCTCTACGCCTTCTGCCGGCTCGCCGATGACGCGGCCGACCTCGCCGGGGACGGCGACGCCGCCCTGGAGCGGATGCGCCGGCGGCTGGACCGGGCCTATGCGGGACGCCCGCTGGACCATGCGGTGGACAGGGCCTTCGCCGACGTGGTGGACCGCTTCGCCATACCCCGCGCCCTGCCGGAAGCGCTGTTCGAAGGGTTCGAATGGGATCTGGCCGGCCGGCGCTATGCCGATCTCGGGGAGCTGAACGCCTATGCCGCCCGGGTCGCCGGGACCGTCGGCGCCATGATGGCCGTGCTGATGGGCGTGCGCGACGGCGACGTGGTGGCGCGCGCCTGCGACCTGGGCATGGCGATGCAGCTTTCCAACATCGCCCGCGACGTCGGCGAGGACGCGCGGGCCGGCCGCCTCTACCTGCCGCTGGAGTGGCTGCGGGAGGCGGGCATCGACCCCGACGGTTGGCTGGCCGATCCGGCGTTCAGCCCGGCGCTGGGCGACGTGGTCCGCCGCCTGCTGGCCGCGGCCGACGAATTCTACCGCCACGCGGATTCCGGCATCGCCTGCCTGCCGCCCGCCTGCCGCCCCGGCATCCAGGCGGCCCGCCACCTCTATGCCGAGATCGGCCGCGAGGTGGAGCGGGCCGGCGGGGACTCGGTGTCGCGGCGGGCCGTGGTTCCTGCCCGCCGCAAGGCGCTGCTGCTGGCCCGGGCCTCGGCCGCCGCGCTGGCCGGCACCGGAGAAGGCGGCGGACTCCGGAGCGTCGAGGAGTCCCGCTTCCTGGTCGAGGCCGTGGCCGCCACGGTGGCGCGCGAGGAGGTCCGGGACGATCCGGTGGTGTGGCTGCTCCTGCTGTTCGAGCGGCTGGAACGCGGCCAGCGCGTGGCGCTGAAGCGCCAGGGCTGACCGGCGGTGTCCTCGGGATGGTTCGCCCTGGTGGAGATGCTTCTGGTCTTCGGCGGCGTCCTCGGCTGGGCGATCTACCAGATCAGATCCGTGAGCCGGGCATCGGAGGAGGACGGCAAAAGGCCCAAGCGAAACCATCGCGATGAATCGTTATGAGCCTAAGGACTCGGAACCAACCAACCGTGCCTTCGGTTTCCAGGCCATTGCCATTCAGACAAACCTGAGGAGATGGGAAATGGAAGACGGCAGCGATGGCGGCCTGATCTGGGCCCTCGCCGGCATGACATTGGTCATTGTTCTTATAGTCGTGGTTTATCAGTTCGTTAGGACCAAACGAAAGCAGCAGAAACTGGGCGAGGACGGACCCGGCAGCAATGTCCGCATGCCGGGCGAGGATCGGCGCCCCTGAGCCTCACGGGCGGCGCGGCATCCGGAGCCGGGATACCGGGGTCAGACCACCATTTCCCAAAGCTCTCCGGAGTCTCAACCCCCCAAGGGAAATGGTGGTCTGACCCCGGTATCCCTAGTCGGCGCCGACGGTCGGTACTCAAGGCTCATCAAGCGTCAGGGCCGGCGCGGCATCCGGAAGGGCAGCAGCGCCTGGACCCACGGCATCCGGAACCGGTCGAGCGACAGGCTCTCGTGGACCGCCGTCGCCGGCCGGGACCCGATGCTGGTCTCCAGGACCGAGCGGGCATAGAACGGCGCGTCCACCAGGGTTTCCCGGACCGTCACCCTGTGGTCCGGGTCGGCGCGGGTAGCGCGGGGAATGCGCCACCACGTCGTCGGCGGGAGCCGGGCCGGCGGCAGCGGGTCGCCCATCTCCACGGCGCCGTCGGGAGCGATCCGCAGGGACAGCGCCAGCGGCGGCGCGGCGCGGCGGTCCACGTTGTAGAGGATGGCGGCTCCGTTCCCCAGGTCGGCCCGGCACCAGTCCCATTGGCTGAAGGCGTCCTCCAGCGCCTCGTCGCCCGCGTTGGTGTCGAAGTAGCCGGTACCGCGCCAGCGCAGGCCGGGCCGGTCCAGCTCCACCTCCACCCGGGAGCGGGGGGAGATCGGCCACCAGCGGTGCCGGCCGGCGGCGTCCAGGGTGAAGGAACGCTCCGTCAAGGCATGGGCGTGGACGCGGATGGTCCCGCTGACCCGGCTGGGCACCGGCATGGTGGTCTCGTCTATGCGGATCGTCAGCGCCGTCCCGTCCCAGTCCAGCGAACTCGGCCCGATCGAGAGCGAGCGCTGGTCGCGATCCAGCCGGTTGCGGCCCCGCTCGGTCATGCACCAGCGGTTGCCGCCCGCTCCCGTCAGCACGACGTTGACCGAGCAATGGTTCAGCGGATCACCCCGGCCGAAGCGGCGCGCCAGGGCGTAGTAGGGCGAGAACACGCTGCCGATGAAGGCGATCACCGTCAGGCCGTGCTTGCCGTCGTCGCTCAGCGCGTCGACGTACCACCAGGCATAGCCGTCGCGGGTGACCGGACGGTCGAAGCGGAGCGTCGCGAACCCAGGTCGCGCAGCACCGCCAGCGCCGCCATCCGACCCGACAGGGCCACCATCGGCACCCCCGGCCCCGGATGGATGCTGCCGCCCGCCAGGTAGAGGCCGGGCATGCGGCTGCGCGCCGTCGGGCGGCTGAACGAGGCCTTCCAGCCGTGCGACGCCGGGCCGTAGAGGGCTCCCCCCGTCGCCGGGAACAGCCGCTCCCAATCCCGGGGCGTCGTCACCACGGTATGCTCCGGCGTCGTCCGGAGGCGCAGGCCGCAGCGTTCCAGGATGCCGAATGTGCTGTTCGCGCATTGCTCGATCTCCGTCGGGTCGAAGGGGTGGATGTCGCCGGTCGGCGGGGCGTTGACCAGGCAGAACAGGCGCTCGGGGCGGCCGGGCGGGGCGCCGGTTCCGGCATCCCGGTCCTGGGCGCAGACATAGACGGTGGGCGACCGGGGCAGGCGGGAGCGGCCGAAGATGTCGTCGAATTCGGCGGCGTAGTCGTCGGAGAAGAAGACCGTGTGCCGCGCCAGCGGGAAGTCCGCGGCTTCCGCGAGGAGGCTCCAGGTCACGGCCGATAGCGACCGCTGCGCCGCATGGGCGGGCGGGACGGCCCGAACGGCGGCCGGCCCCAGCAGCCCGCCGGACAGCGCGCCCGAATCGGCGTTGACGACGATGGCATCCGCCTCGATGCGCTCGCCCGTGGCGAGCGTGACGCCGGAAGCCCGGCCGCCGGCCGCGTCGATCCTCCTGACCTCGGCGCCATGGCGGAAGACGGCGCCGTGCCGCCCGGCGAGGCGCGCGAGGGCTTCGGCAAGGCGGGCCATGCCGCCTTCGACCAGCCAGACCCCCTCCTGCTCCACATGGGCCACCAGCATCAGGGTGGCGGGTGCCAGGAAAGGGGAGGAGCCGCAATATGTCGCGTAGCGGCCGAACAGTTGGCGCAGGCGCGGATCGTGGAAATAGTCGCCCAGCGCCTTCCACAGGGTGTCGAACGGCCGGATGCGCCAGAGGTCGCCCAGGCCCCGCAATCCTGCCGATCCCACGAGGCCCTTCACGCTGGGCTCCGCGCTGCGGACGAAGGAGTCCTGGAGCGTGCGCCAGGTGCGCCGGGCCTCGGCCTGGAAGCGGCGGAAACCTTCGGCCTCGCGCCGGCCGGCGAAGGCGCGGATCGCGTCGGCCGACCGTTCCGGATCGGCGAACAGGTCCAGCCGCGAACCGTCGGTCCAGGCATGCCGCGCCAGGATCTCCGCCGGCTTCAGCGTGACGTGCCGATGCAGGTCGTCACCGGCGTCGGCGAAGATCTCCTCGAAGATGCGGGGCAGGGTGAAGACCGTCGGACCCGCGTCCAGGCGGGTGCCGCCGACCGCGACTTCCCGCATCTTGCCGCCGGGATGGTCCGCCTTTTCCAGGACCGTCACGTCCATGCCCCGGCTCGCCAGCGTCAGGGCTGCGGTCAGGCCGCCGACGCCCGCGCCGACCACGATGATGCGGTTCCCGAACAATGTCCCCGATCCCTCCTGGTTGGCGTGAAGAATGTCGTTGAACCTGACTACTGCTCGTGTCAACAATATATGACAGTAACGCGCGACAATCTACCATTACAACGAGGCGCGGCGGGAGGTTGCCCATGGATGTCGTCATGCGGATCGAGCAGACCCTGGACGGAGCCTTGAGCGAGGCGGAAGGGGCGGGCGCCCCGCCCGGGCTGGCGGCGGCGATGCGGCACGCCGTCTTTCCCGGCGGCGCCCGGATCAGGCCCCGGCTGTGCCTGGCGGTGGCCCGGGCCTGCGGGGCGGAGGACTTCTCGGCCGCCGCGGCGACCGCGGCCTCGATCGAGCTTCTGCACTGCGCGTCGCTGGTCCATGACGACCTGCCCTGCTTCGACGACGCGCCGGTCCGGCGCGGCAAGCCTTCCGTCCACCGCGCCTTCGGCGAACCCCTGGCGGTGCTGGCCGGCGACGCCCTGATCGTGCTGGCGTTCGAGACGCTGGCGCGCCACGCCGCGGCCTGTCCCGAGCGGCTGGCGACGCTGCTGCTCTGCGTCGGCCGCTCGGTCGGCATGCCGTTCGGCATCGTGGCGGGGCAGGCGTGGGAGAGCGAGCCGCGGGTCGACCTCGCCCGCTACCACAGGGCCAAGACCGGCGCGCTGTTTGCTGCGGCGACGGTCGGCGGCGCGGCGGCGGCGGGCGTCGAGTCGGCGCCCTGGCGCTGCCTCGGCGAGAAGATCGGCGAGGCGTTCCAGGTCGCGGACGATATCCGCGATGTCGCCGGCGATCCCGACGAGCTGGGCAAGCCGGTCGGGCGCGACGCCGCCCTCGGCCGGATGAGCGCCGCGCGCGAACTGGGCATCGACGGCGCCCTCGACCGCCTCGACCTGCTGATCGGGGAGGCCGCCGAGTCGATCCCGCGCTGTCCCGGCGCCGCCGAGCTTCGGGCGCTGATCCGTCTGGAGGCCCAGCGCTTCCTGCCCAAGGAACTGGTGAGGGTTGCAGCATGAGCCAGAGCGACATGCATCACGCCGGCCACGCCCGCCGGCTTTCGCAGGTCTGTACGCCGCGGGTCGGCCTGGCCCAGATCGGCTGGGGCTTGCCCCGCGTCGACGTCTGGATGGATCGGCTGTGGTCGGCGCGCGACCGGCTGATGGCCAGCCCCCGCTTCCGCCACTGGGCCGCGGCCTTTCCGCTGACCCGCCCGATCGCCCGCCGGCGCAGCCGGGACCTGTTCGACCTGTGCGCCGGCTTCGTCTATTCCCAGGTGCTGCTGGCCTGCGTCCGGCTCCGCCTGTTCGACATCCTGGCGCAGCGGTCGATGACCGCGCACGAGGTCTCGCGCCGGCTGGGCATGGAGGACGAGGCGGCGGAGCGGCTGCTGCGCGCCGCGGTCTCGCTCCGCCTGCTGGCCCGGCGCGGCGAGGACCGTTTCGGCCTCGGCCCGCTGGGCTCGGCGCTGGTCGGCAATCCCGGCCTGACCGCCATGGTGGAGCACCATGCGATGCTCTACGACGACCTGCGGGATCCGGTCGCGCTGCTGCGCGGCGAGTGCCGCCGGACGGAGCTGTCCGGTTATTGGCCCTATGCCGGGGCCGAGCGGCCGGCCGACCTGACCGGACCCCAGGTGGCGGCCTACAGCGCCCTGATGGCCGCCTCGCAGCCTTTGATCGCGGAGGAAGTGCTCGCGGCCTATCCCCTGGACCGTCACCGCTGCCTGATGGATGTGGGCGGCGGCGAGGGTGCCTTCGTGAGCGCCGCGGCATCCCGGTTCCCCAAGCTGCAGGCCGTCCTGTTCGATCTGCCGGCCGTGGCGCAGCGGGCGAGGGAGCGGTTCCGCTCCGACGGACTCGACCTGCGGGCATCCGCGGTGGGCGGCGACTTCCTGTCCGATCCCCTTCCGTCGGGAGCGGACGTGCTCTCGCTGGTCCGGGTGCTCCACGACCATGACGACGCCGGGGCGCTGGCGATCCTTCGGGCGGCCCGGCAGGCGCTCGGCCCCGACGGCACCCTGCTGATCGCGGAACCCATGGCGGAGGTCGCCGGGGCCGAGCCGGTCGGCGACGCCTATTTCGGCTTCTACCTGCTCGCCATGGGCCGGGGGCATGCCCGGACCGCGGGCGAGATCACCGCCCTGCTGCGCCGCGCCGGGTTCGGCGGCGTCCAAAGGCATGCGACGGCGATGCCGCTGCTGACCGGCGTCATTACTGCCCGTCCGCAGGATTGACGTAAGTTTTTATTGACGTTCTATACTGTCAAGATAAACTGACAATTAACCAATGGCACCCAGCGTGCCGCAACGATGCCCTTTGCCGGGGACCGGGATGGAAACGCTAGCAGTCGTGATCGAGGAGCCGGAACGGCTCGCTCTGCGGAGGCTCGACCTCTCGCCGCCCGAAGCCTGCGACGTGGTCGTGGACGTCCAGTGGAGCGGCATCAGCACGGGCACGGAACGCCTGCTCTGGCTGGGCCGCATGCCGGCCTTCCCAGGCCTGGGCTACCCGCTGGTTCCCGGATACGAGCCCGTGGGCCGCGTCGTCCGGGCGGGCGCCGCCTCCGGCCGGCGGGAGGGCGAGTTGGTGTTCGTGCCGGGCGCCCGCTGCTTCGGGCCGGTCCGCGGGCTGTTCGGCGGCGCCGCGGCGCGGCTGGTCGCGGCGGGAGACCGGGTCCTGCCGGTGGACGAGACGCTAGGCGACCGGGCCGTCCTGCTGGCGCTGGCCGCCACCGCCCACCATGCCCTCGCCGACGGCCGGCTGCCCGACCTGATCGTCGGCCACGGCGTGCTCGGCCGGCTGCTGGCCCGCCTTGCCGTGGCGAACGGCGGCGAGCCGCCGACCGTGTGGGAGCGCAACCCGGTCCGCTGCGCCGGCGCCGAGGGATACCGGGTGATCCATCCGGAGGAGGACCCGCGCCACGACTACCGAGCGGTCTACGACGTCAGCGGCGACGGTGCATTGCTCGACGCCCTGATCGGACGGCTGGCCCGCGGCGGCGAGGTCACCCTGGCCGGCTTCTACGCCGCCCCGCTGTCCTTCGCCTTTCCGCCCGCCTTCATGCGCGAGGCCCGCATCCGGATCGCCGCCGAATGGACCCCGCCGGACCTGCCGGAGGTCAGGGACCTGGTCGAAACCGGGCGGCTTTCGCTCGACGGCCTGATCACCCACCGCCTGGACGCGGGCCGGGCCGGGGAGGCCTACCGGACGGCCTTCGGCGATCCGGCCTGCCTGAAGATGATCCTGGATTGGAGAAGCCGTTCATGACCGAGACGACCCTGATGGAACGCCTGCGGGCCGAGGCCTCGATCGAGCCCGACCCGGTTCCGACGGCGCCGCCCACCAAGGAGACGCAGATCATCGCGATCTACGGCAAGGGCGGCATCGGCAAGAGCTTCACCCTGGCGAACCTGTCCTACATGTTCGCCCAGCAGGGCAAGAAGATCCTTCTGATCGGCTGCGACCCCAAGAGCGACACCACCTCGCTGCTGTTCGGCGGCCGGGCCTGCCCGACCATCCTGGAAACCTCGACCCGCAAGAAGCTGAGCGGCGAGCCGGTCCAGGTCGGCGACGTCTGCTTCAAGCGCGACGGCGTCTACGCGATGGAACTGGGGGGACCGGAGGTCGGGCGCGGCTGCGGCGGCCGGGGCATCATCCATGGCTTCGAGCTGCTGGAGAAGCTGGGCTTCCACGACTGGGGCTTCGACTATGTCCTGCTGGACTTCCTGGGCGACGTGGTGTGCGGCGGCTTCGGCCTGCCGATCGCCCGCGACATGTGCCAGAAGGTGATCGTCGTCGGCTCCAACGACCTGCAGTCGCTCTACGTCGCCAACAATGTCTGCTCGGCGGTCGAGTATTTCCGCAAGATGGGCGGCAATGTCGGCGTCGCCGGCATGGTCATCAACAAGGACGACGGCACCGGCGAGGCCCGGGCCTTCGCCGAGGCGGTCGGCATCCAGGTGCTCGCCTCGATCCCGGCCGACGACGACATCAGGCGCAAGAGCGCCAACTACCAGATCGTCGGCCGACCGGGCGACCGCTGGGGACCCTTGTTCGAGGAACTGGCCCGCAACGTCGCCTGGGCGCCGCCCGAATGGCCCAAGCCGCTGACCCAGGACGGCCTGCTGGGACTGTTCAAGGGCGACGCGGTCGGCCGCGACGTGGTGCTGGAGCCGGCGACCCTGGAGGACATGTGCGGCGTCGCGGCGGTCACCAAGCCGTCCCTCGAAGTGATCTACGACGATGTCTAGGAGCGCTCCCGCCTGCGAGGGAAACTGGGGTCAGACCACCATTTCCCTGGAACTTCGCCACCGGCAAGACCGGGTGGGAAATGGTGGTCTGACCCCAGTTTCCCGGTCCCTGCCGACAGTCTTCAAGGATGCCGCACCATGACCGCCGCTCCGATCGAGGCCGGCTGCCACGGCGGCAAGGCGGAGCTCCGCGAGGCCGCCCGCGCCGCCGGGATGAACGAAACCATCGAGCGCTACGCCGCCGACTATCCCCTGGGGCCGCACGACCAGCCGCAGAGCATGTGCCCGGCCTTCGGGTCGCTGCGCGTCGGGCTGCGGATGCGGCGCACGGCGACGGTTCTGTCCGGCTCGGCCTGCTGCGTCTACGGCCTGACCTTCACCTCGCACTTCTACGGGGCGCGCCGGACGGTCGGCTACGTGCCATTCAATTCCGAGACGCTGGTCACCGGCAAGCTGTTCGAGGACATCCGCGAGGCGGTGTTCAAGCTGGCCGATCCCGATCTCTACGACGCCGTCGTGATCATCAACCTGTGCGTCCCGACCGCGTCGGGCGTGCCCCTGCGCCTGCTGCCGAAGGAGATCGACGGCGTCCGGATCATCGGCATCGACGTGCCGGGCTTCGGCGTCCCGACCCATGCGGAAGCCAAGGACGTGCTGGCCGGCGCCATGCTGGCCTACGCCCGGCGGGAGGCGGAGCAGGGACCCGTCCAGGCGCCCCGCGCCGGCAGGACGGAGCGGCCGGCCCTGGCGCTGCTGGGCGAGATGTTTCCCGCCGACCCGGTCGGCATCGGCATGATGCTGGAGCCCATGGGCCTCGCCGCCGGCCCGGTCGTGCCGACGCGGGAGTGGCGGGAGCTGTACGCCGCCCTGGACTGCCCGGCGGCGGCCGCGATCCACCCGTTCTACACCGCGTCGATCCGCGAATTCGAGGCGGCGGGCCGCACCGTCCTGGGCTCCGCCCCGGTCGGCTACGAGGGCACCGCCGCCTGGCTGGAGGCGGTCGGCTCGGCCTTCGCCGTGCCCCGCGCCATGGTGGACGCCGCCAAGGACAGGGCGCTGCCGCCGATCCGCGGCGCGTTCGAGCGCGCGCCCGTCCGGGGACGCATCACGCTGTCCGGCTACGAGGGATCGGAACTCCTGGTCGCACGCCTGCTGGTCGAGAGCGGCGCCGACGTCCGCTATGTCGGGACCGCCTGTCCGCGCACCCCCTGGTCGGAAGCCGACCGCGACTGGCTGGAAACCCGCGGCGTCATGGTCCAGTACCGCGCCTCGCTGGAGCACGACCTGGCCGCCCTCAAGGAGTTCCGGCCGGACCTGGCGATCGGCACCACGCCGGTTGTCCAGCGCGCCAAGGAGATGGCGATCCCGGCGCTCTACTTCACCAACCTGATCTCGGCCCGGCCGCTGATGGGCGTCGCGGGCGCCGGCGCCCTGGCCCAGGTGGTCAACGCGGCGCTCGCCAACACCGCGCGCTTCGACGAGATGCGGGCCTTCTTCGGGGAGGCAGCATCATGCTGATCCTCGACCACGACCGGGCCGGCGGCTACTGGGGCGCCGTCTACGCCTTCACCGCGATCAAGGGATTGCAGGTGATCATCGACGGTCCCGTCGGCTGCGAGAACCTGCCGGTCACGGCGGTCCTGCACTATACCGACGCCCTGCCGCCCCACGAGCTGCCGATCGTCGTGACCGGCCTGGCGGAGGAGGAGGAGTTGGGCCGCCACGGCACCGAGGGCGCCATGAAGCGGGCCCACGGCACGCTGGACCCCAAGCGGCCCAGCGTCGTCGTCACCGGGTCGATCGCCGAGATGATCGGCGGCGGCGTGACGCCGGAAGGCACCGGCATCCAGCGCTTCCTGCCCCGCACCATCGACGAGGACCAGTGGCAGAGCGCCGACCGCGCGCTGAACTGGCTGTGGACCGAGTTCGGTCCGAAGCGCGGCGCGGTTCCCAAGCCCAAGCCGCGCAAACCGGGCGAGAAGCCGAGGGTCAACATCATCGGCCCGATCTACGGCACCTTCAACATGTGGTCGGACCTGGCCGAGGTCCGCCGGCTGGTCGAGGGCATCGGGGCCGAGGTCAACCTGACCTTCCCGCTCGGCAGCCACCTGGACGACGTGCCCAAACTGGCCCGGGCCGACGCCAATGTCTGCCTGTACCGCGAGTTCGGCCGGCTGCTGTGCGAGGCGCTGGACCGGCCCTACCTTCAGGCGCCGATCGGGCTGCACTCGACCACCCGGTTCCTTCGCAAGCTGGGCGAGATCCTGGAGATCGACCCGGAACCCTTCATCGAGCGGGAGAAGCAGACCACCATCAAGCCGGTCTGGGACCTGTGGCGCTCGGTCACCCAGGACTTCTTCGGCACCGCCAGCTTCGGGATCGTCGCCAACGAGACCTATGCGAGAGGCGTGCGCCACTTCCTGGAGGAGGAGATGGGCCTGCCCTGCACCTTCGCTGTGGCCCGGCGGGCGGGCGCCAAGACCGACAACGAGGAGGTCCGCGACCTGGTCCGGACGCGCCCGCCGCTGGTCCTGTTCGGCAGCTACAACGAGCGCATGTATCTCAGCGAGGCCGGGGGCAGGGCGGTCTATATTCCCGCCTCCTTCCCCGGCGCCGTCATCCGCCGGCACACCGGCACGCCCTTCATGGGCTATGCCGGCGCCACCTGGCTGGTGCAGGAGGTGTGCAACGCGCTGTTCGACGCGCTTTTCCACATCCTGCCGCTCGCGGCCGAGATGGACCGGGTGGAAGCGACGCCGTCCAGGCTGGAAGCGGAGCTTCCCTGGGACGACGACGCCAAGGCCGACCTCGACCGGCTGGTCGAGGCGCAGCCCGTGCTGATCCGCATCTCGGCCGCCAAGCGCCTGCGCGACGCCGCCGAACGCCATGCCCGCCGGCGCGCCGAGGACCGCGTCACGGCGGTGCGCGTCGCCGAGGCCGCCCTGGACGAGCAGATCGTCCAGCCGATTTCCCCCTCCGCCCGGAGGGAACCCGAATTCGCCGGCGCCCAAGACGTCCGGCGACCGCCGCGCGGTCCTCGCGCAGAACCGGCCGAACGGCTTTCATCAGGAGGTAGATAAATGTCCGACACCACGATGGGTGAACGACGCACGCCCAGCGAGAGGGGAACCCCCGACGCGTCGCTGTCCGGGCTGACCGACCCGGAGGCGAGGGAGTTCCACAAGATCTTCATGCAGAGCTTCGCCATCTTCGTCGGCGTGGCCGTGCTGGCCCACATCCTCGTCTGGCTGTGGCGTCCCTGGATGCCCGGAGAGCAGGGCTATTCGTCCCTGATCGACGGGACCCTGCGCGACGGCGTGACCGTCGCGCTCGAATCCTTCAAGACCTTCGTCGCATAGGAGACCGTCATGTGGCGCGTATGGTTGCTTTTCGATCCGCGCAGGACGCTGATCGCCCTGTTCACGTTCCTGTTCGCCCTGGCCCTGCTGATCCACTTCATCCTGCTCAGCACTGATCGCTTCAACTGGCTGGATGGCCCCGGCGCCGCCCGCGCCGGCGCCGTGGGTCAGCAGATGGCTCCCCTCCCACGATCCAATTGACGCCTTCGGCGATCGACTGGAGCGGCGGGTGGGACCGGGCTGCGGCCCGGGCCCGCCTGCCGCGGGTGGAGCTGGCGTTTTCCGACCGGAGCGCCTGATTGGGGATCCGACCATGGCCATGCTGAATTTCGAGAAAAAGTACCGCGTCCGCGGCGGGACGCTGATCGGAGGCGATCTTTTCGACTTCTGGGTCGGGCCGTTCTATGTCGGCTTCTTCGGTGTCACGACGATCTTCTTTTCGATCCTCGGCACGGGCCTGATCCTCTACGGCGCGGCGATTGGGCCGACCTGGAACATCTGGCAGATCAACATAGCGCCGCCGGACCTGAAATACGGGCTGGGAGCGGCACCGCTGCGCGAAGGAGGCTTATGGCAGATCATCACGATCTGCGCCATCGGCGCCTTCGTCTCGTGGGCGCTGCGCCAGGCCGAGATCGCGCGCAAGCTGGGCATGGGCCTGCATGTGCCGGTCGCCTTCGGCGTCGCGGTGTTCGCCTACATCTCGCTCGTCGTGATCCGCCCCGTCCTGCTGGGCGCCTGGGGGCACGGCTTCCCCTACGGCATCCTGAGCCACTTGGACTGGGTGTCGAACGTGGGATACCAGTACCTGCATTTCCACTACAACCCGGCGCACATGCTGGCCGTGACCTTCTTCTTCACGACCACCTTCGCGCTGTCGCTCCACGGCTCCCTGGTGCTGGCCGCGGCCAACCCTCCCAAGGGCGACCGCGTCAAGACCGCCGAGCACGAGAACACCTTCTTCCGCGACACCATCGGCTGGTCGATCGGAACGCTGGGCATCCACAGGCTGGGACTGTTCCTGGCGCTCAGCGCCGGGTTCTGGAGCGCCGTGTGCATCATCATCAGCGGACCCTTCTGGACCCGTGGCTGGCCGGAATGGTGGAGCTGGTGGCTCGACCTGCCGATCTGGCGCTAAGGAGGCCGCGATGGCGGAATATCAGAACATCTTCACCCAGGTTCAGGTCCGCGGTCCGGCCTATGCGGGCGTGCCGCTGACCCGGGGACCGTGGGTCCGTGCCTGGAAGCCCCGCTTCGTCCACCTGCTCGGCCGCTTCGGCGACGCGCAGGTCGGCCCGGTCTACCTGGGCTGGACGGGGCTCGCCTCGATCCTGTGCGGCATCATCGCGATCGAGATCATCGGGTTGAACATGTGGGCCTCGGTCAACTGGGACCCGGTGCAGTTCGTCCGGCAGTTGCCCTGGCTGGCGCTGGAGCCCCCGGCGCCGGGCTACGGGCTGCGGATACCGCCGCTGGCCCAGGGCGGCTGGTGGATCATGACCGGCTTCTTCCTGACCACCTCGATCCTGCTGTGGTGGCTCCGGACCTACCGCAGGGCGCGGGCGCTGGGCATGGGCACCCACGTTTCCTGGGCCTTCGCCGCGGCGATCTGGCTGTACCTGGTGCTGGGGCTGATCCGCCCCGTGCTGATGGGAAGCTGGGGAGAGGCGGTGCCGTTCGGGATCTTTCCCCACCTGGACTGGACGGCGGCCTTCTCGATCCGCTACGGCAACCTGTTCTACAACCCGTTCCACATGCTCTCGATCGTCTTCCTCTACGGATCGACGCTGCTGTTCGCGATGCACGGCGCCACCGTGCTGGCGATCAGCCGGTTCGGCGGCGAGCGGGAGGTCGAGCAGATCACCGACCGCGGCACCGCGTTCGAGCGCGGCGCCCTGTTCTGGCGCTGGACCATGGGCTTCAACGCCACGGCCGAGTCGATCCATCGCTGGGCGTGGTGGTTCGCGGTGCTGTGCCCGCTGACCGGCGGCATCGGCATCCTGCTGACCGGCACCGTCGTCGACAACTGGTACCTGTGGGGCGTCAAGCACGGCCTGGCACCGGCCTATCCGCAGGTCTTCCCGGTGGTCGTCGATCCCGCCCTCGCGACCGGGGTGCAGCCATGAACAAGCTCACCGACAGGGAAGCGTTCTGGGACCTGATCCTGCGCATCGGCCTCATCGCGGTCGCGGTGTTCGGCGCGGGCATGCTGTTCACCATCGAATACCCGCCGGTCGATTCCGTCCAGCAGGGATTCCGCGGCGTCGGCATCGTCCAGACCTTCCACCCCGACCGGGTGCAGGCGCAGCTCGCCGCCAACCAGGTGCCGGAACCGCTGGAGCCGGCCGATCCCGACAGCGAACCCGCCCGGGAAATCTATCAGAACGTCCAGGTGCTGGGCGACCTGACCGACGCCCAGTTCATCCGGGTGATGAGCGCGATCACGGAATGGGTCTCTCCCGAGCAGGGCTGCGCCTATTGCCACGCGGAAGGCGAGGACCTGTCCTCCGACAGCCTCTACACCAAGGTGGTCGCCCGCCGCATGCTCCAGATGACCCGCGACATCAACGTCAACTGGGAGCCCCACGTCGCCCAGACCGGCGTCACCTGCTACACCTGCCACCGCGGCCAGCCGGTGCCGGCGGCCGTGTGGTACAACGACCCCGGCCCGCGCCATACGCCGGGCGTGCTGGGCAACCCCGGCGGGCAGAACACGGTTGCGCTCGCCGCCGGCCTGTCGTCGCTGCCGTTCGACCCCTTCACGCCCTACCTGACGGGAGGCGGCACGGACGCCAGCATCCGGGTCAATTCCGACACGGCCCTGCCGTCGGGCAACCGCCATTCGATCAAGGAGACCGAATGGACCTACAGCCTGATGATGCACATGTCGCAATCATTGGGCGTCAACTGCACCTACTGCCACAACAGCCGCTCCTTCCGAGACTGGGAGCAGAGCTCCCCGACGCGGGCGACAGCCTGGCACGGCATCCAGATGGTCCGCCAGCTCAACGCGGAGTATATCGAACCCCTTCAGAGCGTGTTCCCGAGCCACCGCCTCGGGCCCTTGGGCGATCCGCTCAAGGTCAACTGCACCACATGCCACGCCGGCGTCTACAAGCCCTTCTTCGGCGTCAGCATGCTGCAGGACTACCCGGAACTCAAGGTGGCGGGCGGCGTCACCGGCGTGCCGGTGGAACCCGCCCCGGCGGCGGTGCCCGAACCGGGACCGGCCCAGGTTCCCGGAGCCGAGGGCCAGCCCCCGCCCTCCGGCCAGCCGGCGCAGTAACCGCGGTTACGGAGGCTCGAACCAGGTTCGGGCCTCCGTCCTTGTGAATGGAATGAACGGATCGTGGCTCGAGCATGACTTGGCTCCCCCGATCAAGGATCGATATAGCCAAGGATCTCCTCGGCACTTCTCGTGTCGAGGTCCGGCAGAGCGCTGCAGCGTGCGCCGATCTCCATCAACTTATCGGCCAGTCTCCTGCCGAACCTGTCGTTCCGAACACGCTGAAGCCGTTCCTCGGCCGCTTTGCGCACCGCGATGGTCACAGCTTCACCGGTACTGCGGCGCATCCCGTTCATTCCCCCTCCCAGCCGATCGCATCGCGCAGGAAGCGGTAGCCCAGCGCCGTGAAGGATGCCCGTTCCGAATTGTCCTTGCCGTAGCCGTGGCCGCCGGCGGCCGGCTCGTAGAAATGGGCGTCGTAGCCCATGGCCAGCAGCTTCGCCGCCATCTTGCGGGCATGGCCAGGATGGACGCGGTCGTCGCGCCGGCTGGTCGCGATCAGGATCGGCGGATAGGGCTTGCCCGGCTCGGCGGTGTGGTAGGCCGACAGGGAGCCGAGGAATTCCCAGTCCGCCGGATCGTCGGGGTCGCCGTACTCGGCCACCCAGCTCGCCCCCGCCAGGAGCTTCGAATAGCGCCGCATGTCGATCAGCGGGATGGTGCAGAACAGGGCGCCGAAGCGCTCCGGGTAGCGGGTCAGCATGTTGGTGATCAGGATGCCGCCGTTCGATCCGCCCTCCGCCGCGATGCGGTCCGGCCGGGTGACGCCGCGCCGAACCAAGTCTTGCGCGACCGCCGCGAAATCGTCGTGGGACAGCCGCTTGCCCTCGCGCCGCCCGGCCTCGTGCCAAGCCGTGCCGAACTCCCCGCCGCCCCGGATGCAGGCGATCACGCTGGTGCCCCCACGCTCCAGCCACAGCTTGCCGATCGCGGAGTTGTAGGACGGCAGCATGGAGATGGCGAAGCCCCCGTACCCGTAGAGATGGACCGGCGCTTCCCCGGTTTGGCCGGCCGGGCCGACCTGGAAATAGGGGATCAGGGTGCCGTCGCCGGACGCCGCCTCGTGGCGGGTCACCACCAGCCCCGCCGGATCGAACGCGCGCGGCGCCCGCTTCAGCAGTTCCGGCGCCTTGTCCGGCCGGATAAGATAGAGGGACTGCGGCGTCAACGGGTCCTGGGCGTTGGCCAGCAGGTCGCCGTTGGATTCATCCTCCTCCACGTCCAGGGGCCAGACGCTGGCGACGCCGACATCGGGCAGCCCCGTGATCCGCGTGTGGGTCCAGGGGGCCGAAGCCGGCGGGGCAGGGGGCGTCCACGCTTCGAATACCGGGCGCAGATCGTCCAGGATCGACAGCACCAGCCGGCCGGCGGGCATGAAAAATCCCTGGAGCGAACGGCGCGGCGCCGGGGTGAACAGGGTCGTGAACTCCCGGCTTCCGCCAAGGAAGTCACTGAGCCGGATCGCAAGCACGCTGTCCGCCTCATGCGTGGCGCCGCCGACCTCCCAGGGAACCCGCGGCTTCACCACCAGCCAGCCGCGGTGCCACTGGATCCAGGCGTCGGTCGGCAGGTCGAGCCGCGTTTTCGCGCCGGTGCGGTCGCCCATCCATTGGGTCGCGTTGAAGAAATCGACCTGCTCGGTGAACCAGAGCGTTTCCGTGCCGGCGTCGCGCTCGACGTCGCCCCAGACGCTCATGCGGTCCTCGGTCGTCTCGAAGATCACCGGCGCCGCAAGGGGATCGGTGCCGCGCCGCCACAGCCGCACCGTCCTGCCATAGCCCGAGCGGGTCGCCATGCCCTCGCCCAGGGAGGAGAAGATCAGCAGCGTGTCCCGGTCGAGCCAGGCGGCCCCGCTCTTGGCCTCGTCCAGGTGGAAGCCGCCGGGCACGAAGCTCCGGGTCGCCAGGTCGAACTCCCGCAGCACCGTCGCGTCGCCGCCGCCGCGCGACAGGCTGAGGATCGCCAGGTCATGGCTGCCGGGCAGGGTGACCGGCGCGCCCCACACCCAGTCCTCGCTCTCGGCTTCCGACAGGTCGTCGAGGTCGAGCAGCACGTCCCACTCGGGCTTCTCGGTCCGGTAGCTCTCCAGGCTGGTGGTCCGCCAGAGTCCACGCGGGTTCGCGGCATCCTTCCAGAAATTGAACAGCCTGTCGCCGCGCCGCGCGACGAACGGGATATTGTCCGGCCGGTCCAGGATCGCCGCCAGCGCGTCGCGGTCCCGCTCGAACGCCGCGTCGCCGAACCGCCCCAGGATCTCGGCGTTCCGTGCTTCCACCCACTCGACCGCGCGGGGGCCGTCGACCTCTTCGAGCCACAGGTACGGGTCGTCGTCGGGCGCGTCGAGGGTCGGGCGCGGATCGGGAACAGCCATGGCGGTCACTCTCGCATCGGTTCGTCGGAGATCGGGAGCATCCGGCAGGAGGGTAGCGGGCGCAACAAAAAGAAAGGGCGCTCGAAGGCGTCCTTTCCGACACTGGCGCAGCCGAAGCCTGCCGATTTGCGACCCCGCGAGGCTTGTCATCACCCTTCGCGGGGTCGGCCATCTCTCGATGGTCTTGAGGCTGAATGACCGGGGTCACCGGGGAACGCTGCAGGTCAATGCGCCTGGAGCGGTCCCCGATCAGGTTGAACCGCTCCGGTCGTCGCAGCCGGCTGTTCCACTCGCCGCACCGTGTTGCGCCATGGGCGCAACCTACGGCTCGATGCATGGCGGAGGTGATGCGGGCCGACGATCGTAGGTTGCGCCCATGGCGCAACGCATCTGATCGGCTGCCCCGGGGCGGATTGACCTGATCGGGTACAGATCAAGCCGCCTGCCGAAGCCCGATCTCCGCCCAGATCGCCGACAGCGCGTTGACCAGATGGTCGATGTCGGCGTCGGTGTGGAGCGGCGAGGGGGTGATGCGGAGGCGCTCCGTTCCACGCGCCACGGTCGGGTAGTTGATCGGCTGGACATAGATGCCGAAGCGGTCCAGCAGCGTGTCGCTGATCAGCTTGCACAGCACGGGGTCGCGCACCATCACCGGCACGATGTGGCTTGGGTTGTCCAGCATCGGGATGCCGGCCGCCTCCAGCTTCCGGCGGACCGTCGCCACGCGGTCCTGGTGGCGTCGGCGCTCCGCGGCGCTGGCCTTCAGGTGCCGGATGCTGGCGAGGGCTCCCGCGGTCACCGCCGGGGGCAGCGAGGTGGTGAAGATGAAGCCGGAGGAGAAGCTGCGGACGAAGTCGCACAGCGAGGCCGACGCGGTGATATAGCCGCCGACCACGCCGAAGGCCTTGCCCAGCGTTCCCTCGATCACGGTCAGCCGGTGCGCGATGCCTTCCCGCTCGGCGATGCCGCCGCCGCGCGGGCCATAGAGCCCGACCGCATGGACCTCGTCCAGGTAGGTCATGGCGCCGTGGGCGTCGGCCACGTCGCACAGCTCGGCGATCGGGGCGATGTCGCCGTCCATGGAATAGACGGACTCGAAGGCCACCAGCTTCGGCACGTCGGGGTCCAGGGCCGACAGCCGGCGGTCCAGGTCGTCCGGATCGTTGTGGGCGAAGATGTGCCGCTCGGCCCGGCTGTGCCGGATGCCCTCGATCATGGAGGCATGGTTGCCGGCGTCCGACAGCACGACGCAGCCGGGGATGCGCGACGCCAGCGTGCCCAGCGCCGCCCAGTTGGAGACGTAGCCCGAGGTGAACAGCAGCGCTGATTCCTTCCCGTGAAGGTCGGCCAGCTCGCGCTCCAGCAGCACATGGTAGTGGGTGGTGCCCGAGATGTTGCGGGTCCCGCCGGCCCCGGCGCCGCAGCGATCGATCGCCTCGTGCATCGCGGACAGCACGGCGGGGTGCTGGCCCATGCCGAGATAGTCGTTGGAGCACCAGATGGTCACGGTGCCGGCCCGCTCGCCGTCGACGTAATGCGCCGCCTTGGGGAACTCGCCGGCCCGCCGCTCCAGCTCGGCGAAGATACGATAGCGTCCCTCGTTGCGGAGGCCGTCGAGCTGGTCGCGGAAATAGCCTTCGAATTCGAAACTCATCATTGCCTCCGATTTGTCGAAATCTGGGTCGGGATCGCTGATGGCAGGGTGACGCCGCTCTCGCGGGCCGACAGGTACCAGGACCACAGCGCCGCCGCGGGCAGCGGCAGCACGAGCAGCCAGTGCTCCAGCAGCGCCAGCGCCATCAGGGTCGCGAGGAAGGTGAAACCCGCCGCGGTGAAGCCGTCGGCGTCCGACGCGCCCGCCGCCTGGATCAGCAGCAGCATGGCGACGGTCGATGCCGTCACCGATACCGGAAAGAAGACGTTCATCGGCCGCTTGCGGAAATATGTCGCCAGATACTTCAGGTGGTCGGGCAGGAATTCCTGGCCCAGGTTCGGCACGCCCAGGAAGACGTTGACCTTGGCGCTCAGCCGCAGGACCCAGAGCAGCAGGAAGGTCCACAGCCCGATCTGGTTCTCGCCGCCCCAGGTCAGGGCCGCGATCAGGGCCGCCGACGCCGCGATGGAAACCTCGTGGTAGGCCACCACGGCGACGGCGTTCCGCAGGTGCCGCCAGCCGGTCGCCCCGGGCGGGCTGGCGATCCGGCGCGGCCCCGTGACCAGCCCCATCAGGAAGCTGATCTCGTTCCAGCCCCAGACCGCCAGCGCGCAGGTGAAGGCGATGAAGGCGCCGGAAACGCTGGTATCCGACCGGCTCGCCACCAGCCCGTACAAGGCCAGGACCGCCAGCGCCCCAGCGCCCGCCAGGCTCCAGCGGAAGGTCCGGGGAGCCAAGCCGTCGAGATAGACGATCAGCCCCGTGCTGAACCACCACAGGAACAGCGTGTAGAGCACCGGGAGCGCATGTTCGGACACGGGCGAGACCTCCCCTCTACCAGGCCGCTCTACCAGGCCGGGGCCAGGTGGATGTCCCGGGGCAGCGTGTTGGACCGGGCCGGCAGCATGTAGAGCCGCGCGAAGGTCGCCGCTCCCGCCAGTCCCAGCGCCGCCCGCTTCAGCTTGCCGCCGACGCCGCCCTGCCGCGCCGCAGCCGCGCGGGCGTTCGAGATCTCGATCAGCCGCTCCAGACCTGCTCGAAACTTCGGATTGTCGAGGTCCAGGGTCAGCGGGAAGACCTGCTTGGAAATCTCCGTCGTGATGCGGAACACCGTGAAGTCGTACTCGGTCGGGTCGAGCCCCAGCGCCTTGTGGAATTCCGGCCGCATATGGTCCCGGACGAACATCGTGGCGAACACCGCCAGCAGGAAGAACTTGATCCACAGCTTGTTGCCGCCGCTCAGCAGCGACGGGTTGGCCCGCATCAGCAGGGCGAAGGCCTCGCCGTGGCGGAACTCGTCGTTGCACCACTTCTCGAAGAACTTGAAGATCGGGTGGAACCGCCGGTCCGGGTTGCGCTCAAGCTGGCGATAGATCGTGATGTAGCGGGCATAGCCGATCTTCTCCGACAGGTACGTGGCGTAGAAGATGAACTTGGGCTTGAAATAGGTGTATTTCTTGGCCTTGGTCAGGAAGCTCATGTCCACGCCGATGCCGAAATCCTTCAGCGTGTCGTTGATGAAGCCGGCGTGCCGGGATTCGTCGCGGGCCATGAAGGCGAACAGTTCCTGGATGTCCGGGTTCTTGACCCGCTTCTTGGTCTCGGCGTAGAGCACGCAGCCGGAGAACTCCGCCGTCAGCGAGCTGACCAGGAAATCGACGAATTCCTTGCGCAGCCCTTCCGGCATCTCGTCCAGGTTGTTGGTGAACTCCGGCGTCCGGGTGAAGTGCTTCCGGTTGTCGTCGCGGCGCAGCTCGGCCATGACCGTGTCCCACTCGGCGCGGACGGCGCCGACATCCAGCTTGTCCATCGCCTCGTAATCGGTCGTGTAGAAGCGGGGGCTCAGGATCGTGTCCTCCTGGGCCATGCGCGTGCTGGTGTTGGGCGCACCGCCGCCTTCCATGGGGATCATTGCGTCCTCCCTTCGGAAAATCCGACTTCGTAGAGTTCGGTCAGTTCGAGATATCCCGCAAGCCGGGCGCGCAGGCGTTCCATCGGACCGGCGCGCACCACCGTGGCCCGGCGGTAGTAGAAATGCTGGGTGCCGAACGGGACCACGGCGGGCGCGTCGTGGACGATCACCTCGTCGCCCGGTCCGACCTCGATCCCGTCGAGATCCACATAGGCGTGGACGCTGTCGGGGGTGATCTCGATATCGACGGTGCAGGGCACCTCGACGGTGCGGGGACTGCCGCTCCAGGCTGTCATCATGGCCTGCTTCCTCCAGCGTTCAGCATGTTCGCGAAGGCCTCGGCGTTGGTCGGGCCGAAAGCCTCCAGGTTGATCACCCTGCCGGTCTCGGGATCGTCCAGGGACAGGCGCCCGTCGGCCCAGCGCGTCAGCACGAAGGGCGGCTCGATGCCGACGCCCTGGCGCTTGCGTTCGCGGGCGAGGCCGCGCAGCGCGCCGCGCACGAAGCCGTTGGTGCCGGGCTCCACGACGCCCGCGGTCCGGCCGGTGCGGGCGTCGGTGATGGCGATGGAGCCGTCCGCCTTGTCCTCGAACCGGAGCTGCCGGCTTTCGACCGAGGCCGCCTCGGGCATCTGGACGGTGCCGAGGCCGCTCACCCGCGCGACCGTCGCCGCCGACACGGTGAAGGCGAGCAGGGCGGCGGCCCCGATCAACGCCCCGCGCGGGAAGACGGGATCGGCCGGACCGGTGTCCATGCCCCGGGATCTCATGTCGATGCACTCCCCAGCGCGCCGACCCGCTGGGCCTTGCGGCGGCGGGCGACGGTCGGAAGGGGGGCCGGATGGGTTGCCGCAGTGTTGTTGGCGGCGGGCACGCCCGCGGTGGCGGAAGTCAGCGCGTCGGCCAGGATGCCGGCGACGCGGGATGCCTCGGGGATCGCGCGCAGCATCGGCTCGGGACGGCTGACCCGCCACGGGCGGGTGTGCGGCCACAGCAGGAGCCAGGCGATCCGGTTGCCCTCGGTCAGCGCCAGCGGGATGTCGCCGCTGCCGTCGGCATGGACCTTCAGCCCGGCGGAGCCGACCAGCCGGAACGGGATGTTCAGCGCCATCGGCAGCGCGATGCCGAACCGCATCACGATCCGCTTGTCGGTCACGGTGTACATCGTGGAGCGCGCCGATCCCCAGGCGAACAGCAGCACCAGCCCGAGCGCGCAGGCCGCCCAAGGCAAGAAGCCCAGCGTGGACAGAACAGCATCCAGGGGAGCAGCACCGTCATGGACCTGGACCACGCCGCGCCAGACCAGCAGCACGCCGAAATAGGCCGCCAGCTTGTTGACATGGAGCCCCCGGCGGGCCAGCGACTTCCAGTCCGGCCGGCCCTGCCACAGCATCCTCTCCCCGGCCGGCAGCGGCTCCGGAAGGCCCGGCACCGGCTCGGTGTCGTATTCCGTCCTCATATCAGCGGCTCCTGGCGCTGGGGCGTGGCGTAGAGGTGCCCGCTGGCGTAGTAGGCCGTGATCTTGTCCTCTTCCAGCTTGGTGATCTGGTTCGGGTTCCTGATCGCGGGTACGTCGGCGAACTGGTGGGACAGGATCGACTTGACCTTGACCTTGCGGTTCCAGGTATCGATCCGGCAGAACCGCATGGGCAGCAGCACGATCCTGTGCCCGGTGGAAGAGGGTATCTCGACCTCCAGATAGTGGATCGCCGGCTCGGACCGGTCCACCCAGGCCTCGCGCACGTCGCCGGCCACGTAGCCGTCGGCCGCGATCACCTCCATGCCGATCGGGTTCGGATCGCGGGTCGGAATGAAGAAGTCGGGGGCGACCCGCAGCGGGACGATGCGGTTCTCGTCCTCGGCCGTCAGCTCCGGCTTGTCCTCGCGCATCGCCCAGGCCGCCGGTCCGACGCCGTCCACCATCGGGTTGCCGGTCGGCACCAGCGGGGCTCCCGGCCACAGGCCCGACGGAAGGGCGGCGATCTCGCGCTCGTCCGGGTTGCCCGGCGGCGCCGAATAGGTCGAGCCGTCGCGCATGGTGAAGATCTTGGGCGCCGGGATCGGCGGGTAGCCCTGGACCTTCACCCGGGGCGACCGCTCCGACCGGTCGGACACCAGCGGGTAGCCTTCCCGCTTGTCCTCCTGGTGCAGGTAGTAGATCAGGCCGGCGAAGAAGATCCAGAACGCGTACAGGACGACCTGGGCCACGTCGATGTAGCTCGTGATGGCTCCTGTTTCCATCGGTGACCTCCGCACGTTTACATTGTTGACCGGGACGGGTTAGCCGGGGAACTCGGCGAGGCCGAATGCCGCGGGTGGTCGGGGCCTGGCCTGCGCCGTGCTGCGGACCAGCGGTCCGATGGCGGCCAGGGTGGCGAACAGCAGGATGATCTCCAGGTAATAGACTGCGCCGTAGCCGACGGACGGGTCGGTCAGGGCGGGTCCCAGCAGCCCTTGGGTGCCGAGGCTCGACACCAGGTCGCGGATGCCGCCGCCCGCCGCGATCGCGATGCCGGCAGCGGTCGCCTGGACCGCTCCCCAGGCGCCGAGCGCCAGCCCGCTCTCGCCCTCCCGCGCCAGCGCCATGGCGGCGGTCAGCGTGCCGACCACGAACAGTCCGCTGCCGAAGCCGATCAGCACGGCGCCGATGCGGACCAGCAAGGCGGATTCCGTCGGGGCGGAGAAGATCACGCAGGAGAAGGCGGCGAGCCCGACCAGCACGCCCAGCGCCGCCAGCCGGTAGGGATCGGCTCCCCGGTTCAGCCGCCGGGCCGCGAGGGCGAAGCCGCCCAGCGTGCCGCCCGCCAGCAAGGCGGTCAGCGCGGTGGTCTGGCCGACGCTCAGGTTCAGGATCTGGCCGCCATAGGGTTCCAGCAGGATGTCCTGCATGCTGAAGGCTGCCGTCCCAAGCCCGACCGCCACCAGGACCCGTCCGGCGCGGCCCGCCCGACGGAACGCCCGCCAGGATTCGGCGAAGCCGGGGCGGGGGCGGTCCGGCGCGGTCGCCGCAGGATTGCGCGGCTCCTGCTTCCAGAGTGCGATCAGGTTCAGGACCATGGTCGTGACGGCGGCCCCCTGGATCACCTGGATCAGCCGGAGCTGCGAGAACTCCGCCAGCAGCCAGCCGAACACCAGCGCGCTCGCGACCATCCCGGCCAGCAGCATCACGTAGAGCAGGGCCACCACGCGCGGCCGGGTCTCGGGAGTGGCCAGGTCGGTCGCCAGCGCCAGCCCGGCGGTCTGGGTCGTGTGCAGCCCCGCGCCGACCATCAGGAAGGCCAGCGCCGCCCCGGCGTGGCCGGCATAGGTCGGGCTGGTGCTGTCGCCGGACAGGATGATCAGGGCGAAGGGCATGATCGCGAAGCCGCCGAACTGGATCAGCGTGCCGAACCAGATGTAGGGCACCCGCCGCCATCCCAGCACGGAGCGGTGGTTGTCCGACCGGAAGCCCACCAGCGCCCTCAGCGGCGCGAAGACCAGGGGCAGTGCGACCATGACCGCGACCAGCCAGGTCGCGACGCCCAATTCCACCACCATGACCCGGTTCAGCGTGCCGTTCAGCAGCACGATCGCCATGCCCACCGACACCTGGAACAGCGACAGCCGCAGCAGCCGCCCCAGCGGCAGTTCCGGCGTCGCGGCGTCCGCGAACGGCAGGAGGCGCGGTGTCAGAAAGGTCCAGACGCGGTGTTGGCGCTTAATCATCGGGCACCAGCTCCAGCGCCTGGGAGGTGTAGAAGCCGCAGGCAACCCGCTCGGTCCGCGACGGCCGCCAGCGGCTCGCCTCGGACGCCAGAAGGCGGCGCAGGCCGGCTTCGCGCACCGGCTCGATCGCCGGCGCCCTGTTTCCCCGGGGAAACAGCTTGCCCACCGCATGCATCGCCGCCAGCGCCGGGGTGCGCGGCGCGAAGGTGAACAGGACCGAGCCGCGGGTGCGGTCGGCCAGGGCCTTCACCGCCCGTGCCATGTCGGGCGCGCGGTAATGGATCAGCGAGTCCATCGCCACCACATGGTCGAACCGGCCGAGGCCGGGGTCCAGCATGTCGCCGACCCGGAAATCGACGTGCAGCCCCGAAGGCATCCGCTCCCGCGCCAGCCCGACCAGCGTCGGCGACAGGTCGATCGCGACCACCTCCGCGCCGCGCCGGGCCGCCTCCAGCGCCAGCATGCCGGTGCCGCAGCCAGCGTCCAGCAGGCGCCGTCCCGTCAGGTCCTGCGGCAGCCAGCCCAGCAGCGTGTTCCGCATGCCGTCGCGGCCTTTCCGAACCGTCGCCCGGATGCGCCCGACCGGCGCGTCGGAGGTCAGGCGGGACCAGGCCTCCACCGCGGTGCGGTCGAAATAGGTCTCCAGCCTGTCGCGGCGTTCGATGTAGGAGACGCTGTGCATCAGTCGAACCCCAGCAGATCGAAGATGTCCCGGTCCTTCAGGGGCCGGGGCGCCAGCGGCTCGGTCCCGGCCCACAGCGTGGCCGCCAGCCGCAGATACTCCGCCTGGACCGCCTCCAGTTCCGGCGAGGGCTCCATCTCGAACAGGGTCGCCTTCTTCAGCCGGCTGCGCCGGATCGCGTCCAGGTCGGGGAAGCGGGCCAGCGTCTCCAGCCCGACGACGGCGTTGAAGCGGTCGATCTGGTCGGTCCCGGCGCTCCGGTTGGCGATCACGCCGCCCAGCCGGACGTCGTAGTTGCGCGCCTTGGCGTGGATCGCCGCGACGATGCGGTTCATCGCGAAGATGCTGTCGAAGTCGTTGGCGGTGACGATCAGCGCCCGGTCGGCATGCTGGAGCGGGGCCGCGAAGCCGCCGCACACCACGTCGCCCAGCACGTCGAAGATCACCACGTCGGTGTCGTCGAGCAGGTGATGCTCCTTCAGGAGCTTGACCGTCTGGCCGACCACGTAGCCGCCGCAGCCGGTTCCCGCCGGCGGCCCGCCGGCCTCGACGCACATCACGCCGTTGTAGCCCTCGAACACGAAATCCTCGGGCCGAAGCTCCTCCGAATGGAAATTCACCGTCTCCAGGATGTCGATCACCGTGGGGACCAGCCGCTTGGTCAGCGTGAAGGTGCTGTCGTGCTTGGGATCGCATCCGATCTGGAGCACCCGCTTGCCCAGCTTGGAGAAGGCGACCGACAGGTTGGACGAGGTCGTGCTCTTGCCGATGCCGCCCTTGCCGTAGACCGCGAAGACTTTCGCCCCCTCGATCCTGACGCTCGGGTCCAGCTTGACCTGGACGCTGCCTTCGCCGTCCGGGCGCCTTAGGAGAGTGGTGGTCATGCCGCTGCCTTTTCGCTGATGCCTTCCAGGCGGTCTTCCAGGGTCTCGCCGGCCTGCCGCAGGGCCGCCAGCATGGTTTCGTCCGGCGACCAGTAACGCCGCTCGTGCGCCTCGATCAGGCGGTTGGCGACCCGCGCCGACGCCTTGGGATTGAGTTCGGCGAGGCGATCGCGCATCTCCTCGTCGAGCAGGTAGGTCTGGGTGAGCTGCTGGTAGACCCAGGGCGCCACCTGTCCCGTCGTGGCGGACCAGCCCAGGGTATTGGTCACGTGGGCCTCGATCTGGCGCACGCCCTCGAAGCCGTGCTTCAGCATGCCCTCGTACCATTTGGGGTTCAGCACGCGGGTCCTGACCTCCAGCGCCACCTGTTCGGACAGGGTGCGCACGGTGCCTTCGCCGCGGGTCTGGTCGCCGATATAGACCGGGACCGTCGTCCCGGTGGCCCGCCCGACCGCCCGGCTGATGCCGCCGAGATTGTCGAAATAATGGTCGATGGTGGTGACGCCCAGCTCGACCGACTCCAGGTTCTGGTAGGCGAGATCGACCCCGGCCAGCAGCGTCTGCATCAGCTCCGCCTGTTTGACCGGGATGCCCGACCGGCCGTAGGCGAAGCATTTCCGCCGGGTGAAGGCCTCGGCCAGCTCGTCCTCCTCGGTCCAGCAGCCGCTGTCCACCATGTGGTTCAGGTTGGAGCCGTAGGTGCCGTCGGCATTGCTGAAGACCCGCAGCGCCGCCGTCTCGAAGTCGCAGCCGTGGGTGCGCTGGTGATCCAGCGTGTGCTTCCGCACGAAGTTCAGGTCCAGGGGCTCGTCGGCGCCGGCCGCCAGGAAGCAGGCTTCGGCCAGCAGCTTGATCTGGAGCGGCAGCAGGTCGCGGAAGATGCCGGACAGGGTCAGCACCACGTCCACCCGGGGCCGGCCCAATTCGTCGAGCGGGATCAGCTCGGCACCGCATAGCCTTCCGTAGCTGTCGAACCGGGGCCGGGCGCCGATCAGCGCCAGCACCTGGGCGATCGGGCCGCCCTCGCTCTTCAGGTTGTCGGTCCCCCACAGCACGAAGGCGACGGTTTCCGGGAAGCCGTTGCCCTCCGCCTGGTGGCGGGCGAGCAGGCGGCCCGCCTGCCGGGCGCCGTCCGCCACCGCGAAGGCGCTGGGGATGCGGTAGGGGTCGAAGCCGTGGATGTTGCGGCCGGTCGGCAGGATCGCAGGCGTCCGCAGCAGGTCGCCGCCCGGCGTCGGCCGGATGAACCCGCCGTCCAGCGCGTGCAGGATCGAGGCGAGCTCGTGGTCCTCGGCCAGCAACAGGTCGCTCGCCGCCAGGTCGCGGTACAGCGCCAACGCGGCCTGGTCCTGCGTGATCTCCTCCGGCGGCCGTCCCGCCACCAGCGCCTCGATGTCGGCGCGGGCCGGGCTGGCGCCGTGGGCCGATTCCGCCATGGCGAGCAGCAGGTCCACCCGCTCGGGAGCGGACGGAGGCTCGCCGACCACATGGAGGCCGTAGGGGATCAGGGTGTATTCCATCTCCAGGATCGCTTGGGTCAACGCCGCGATTTCCCGCTCCGGATCGGTCCAGGCCGGTTCAGCCTGGGCCAGGTCCACGGCGGCCGCCTGCGCCTGGATCACGCCGGCCAGGTGCGCCCGGTCGGCCTGGATCTCCGGAGTCAGCGCCCGCCAGCTCTCGATCGAGGATTTCAGCTCCAGCAGCCCGCGATAGAGGCCGGCCTGGGCGACCGGAGGAGTCAGGTAGCTGATCAGGGTCGCCGCCGTCCGGCGCTTGGCGATCGTGCCTTCCGACGGATTGTTGGCGGCGTAGAGATAGAAGTTCGGCAGGTCGCCCAGCAGCCGGTCCGGCCAGCAGCCCGAGGACAGCGCGGTCTGCTTGCCCGGCATGAACTCCAGGGCGCCGTGGGTTCCGAAATGCAGCACCGCATGGGCCGCGAAATCCTCCCGCAGGTAGCGGTAGAAGGCGGAGAAGGCGTGGGTCGGCGCGAAGCCCTTCTCGAACAGCAGCCGCATCGGGTCGCCCTCGTAGCCGAAGCCCGGCTGCAAGCCGACCAGCACGTTGCCGAACCGCTCGCCGAGGACCAGAAGGCTGGACCCGTCGGTCTGTTGCCGCCCCGGCGCCGGACCCCACTGGGCCTCGATCTCGCCCAGCCAGCGTTCCCGCCGGACATGGTCGTCCACGGGGATGCGCGCCTGCACGTTGGCGTCGGCGCCGAACCGCGCCGCGTTGCCCGCGATGATCCGCTCGCGCAGCGCATCGACGGTCTCCGGCACTTCGACCGTGTAGCCGGCCCGCGCCAGCCCCTTCAGCGTGTTGTGCAGGGATTCGAAGACGCCGAGATAGGCCGCGGTGCCGACCGCCCCGGCGTTGGGCGGGAAGTTGAACAGCACCACCGCGACCCGGCGCTCGGCCGCCGGGGTCCGGCGCAGGGCGACCAGCCGCTCGACCCGGCCGGCCAGCGCCGCGGCGCGCTCCCCATGCACCTGCATGTCGCGCGCCCGCTCCGGCGGAGCGGAGGAGGAGCGCCCGCCGAACAGCATGGCGCCGGTGCCGCCGTCCAGTTCCGGGATCGCGACCATCATGGTCGCCTCCACCGGCATCAGCCCCCGGTCCGAGGACTCCCACTGCTCCAGGGTCTGGAACTCCACCGCGTGGGCCGCGACATAGGGCACGTCCAGCCCCGCCAGCATGGCTTCCGCCGCCTTGGCGTCGTTGTAGGCCGGGCCGCCGACCAGGGAGAAGCCGGTCATCGACACGACCGCGTCCACCACCGGCTTGCCGTCCTTCAGGAAGAACCGCTCGACCGCCGGCCGGGCGTCCAGCCCGCTGGCGAAGGCCGGGAGCACCCGCAGCCCGCGCGACTCCAGCGCCGCGATCACCCCGTCGTAATGGGCCGTGTTGCCCGGCAGCAGGTAGGATCGCATGACCAGCAGACCCACGGTGCCCCGGCAATCCTTCGGCGCCGCCGGCAGCCGGTCCGCGCCGTCGGCCATCGGCGGGTTCATGGCCGGGTGGTAGACGCCGACGTCCGGATACTCGACCGGCGGGGCCGCCCTCAGCGTGCCGCGCAGGTGCCGGCGCTCGCCGTCGGCGTAGCGGTCGATCAGGAAGCGCAGCATCTGCGCCACGTTCTCGTCGGACCCGCACAGCCAGTATTGCAGCGTCAGGAAATAGGCCCGCACGTCCTGCGCCGTTCCGGGGATGAAGCGCAGGATCTTCGGGATGCGCCGAAGCATCGCCATCTGCCGGGCGCCCGAGCTGCCGCCCTCCTTCCTGGCGCCGCGCAGGCGCTTCAGGAAGGCCAGCGGGCCGCGCTCGTTGCCGGTCATGGTGAAGCGGCCGATCCGGGTCAGCCGGATCACCTCTCCCGCCGACATGCAGACCACCATGGCGTCGCAGCCGTCGCGCCGGGCCTGGAGGGCGGGGAGGACGGCCTGGATATGGTCCTCCATGAACAGCATGTTGGCGATCACGATGTCGGCTTCGGCGATGTCCGCCCGGCACCGCTCGGCCGACCCGGGATCGGTGCCCCATTCCGCCGCGGCGTGCAGGGTCACCTCCAGGCCGGGAACCTCCCGCGCCACGCTCCGCCGCGCCCGTTCGGTCGCGCCCGCCAGATGGTTGTCCAGCGTGACGATCACGATACGGACCGGAACGGGGTCAGGAGCTGAAATGGGCTTTGGCATGGTACAGCGTCTCGACGGTGATGAGCGCTATGCCCTGCTCGCGGGCGAAGCGTTCGGTGTTGCGGCGGGCCTTGCCGCGGACGAAGAACGGCACCTTGCGTAGCTCCCGCTCGGCGTCTGGAGCCCAGCCGGCGGAGTGCGGGGCGGGATCCGGCTTCCGATCCGGTGTTGCGGCGGTGCCGAGATGGGACGGGGCGGCCTCGCCGTGGAACTCGAAATCCTCGCGGAACATCGTCAGCAGATGCTCCTCCAGGCCCATCATCAGCGGGTGGACCCAGGTGTCGAAGATCACGTTGGCACCCTCGAACCCCATCTGGGGCGAGTGGCGCGCGGGGAAGTCCTGGACATGGACGGGGGCGGAGATCACCGCGCAGGGGATGCCCAGGCGCTTGGCGACATGGCGCTCCATCTGGGTGCCGAGAACCAGGTCGGGCTGAAGCTCGGCGACCCTGGCCTCGACCTCCAGGTAGTCGTCGGTCACCAGCGCCTCGACGCCGTGGTGGGCCGCCGCCTCGCGCACCTCGCGGGCGAACTCCCGGCCGTAGGTGCCCAGCCCGGCGACCGTGAAGCCCAACTCGTCCCGCGCGATCCGCGCCGCGGCGATCGCGTGCGTCGCGTCGCCGAAGATGAAGACCCGCTTGCCGGTCAGGTAGGTGCTGTCCACCGAGTGCGAGTACCAGGGCAGCCGCGACGCTCCCGCCGCCACGTCCGCCGGGAGGCCGGCCACCCGCGCCACCTCGGCGACGAAGTCGCGGGTGGCGCCGACGCCGATCGGCACCGTCGCGACGATCGGCTGGCCGAAGGTCTTCTGGAGCCATCGGGCGGCGGTCGAGGCGATCTCCGGATAGAGCACGACGTTGAAATCGGCTTCGCCCAGCCGTGCGAGGTCGGCCGGCGAGGCGCCCAGCGGCGCCACCACGCCGACATCGACCCCGATCCGGTCGAGCAGGGCGGCGATCTCCGTCACGTCGTCTCGGTGCCGGAAGCCCAGGGCCGCCGGCCCCAGCAGGTTGCAGCGCGGACGCCCCCCGGCATGGCGCGGGCAGGCCGGGTCGGCCAGCGCCCGGACCAGCCGGTAGAAGGTCTCCGCGGCGCCCCAGTTCTCCTTCTTCTGGTAGGCCGGCAGCTCCAGCGGGACCACCGGCACCGGCAGGTCCAGCGCGCGGGCGAGGCCGCCCGGGTCGTCCTGGATCAGCTCGGCCGTGCAGGAGGCGCCGACGATCAGCGCCTGTGGCCGGAACCGTTCATAGGCCTCCGCCACCGCCGTCTTGAACAGCTCGGCGGTATCGCCGCCCAGGTCGCGCGCCTGGAAGGTGGTGTAGGTCACCGGCGGGCGCTTGGCCTGCCGCTCGATCATGGTGAAGAGGAGGTCGGCATAGGTGTCCCCCTGCGGCGCGTGGAGCACGTAGTGGACGCCCTCCATCGCCGTGGCGATCCGCATCGCGCCCACATGGGGGGGAGCCTCGTAGGTCCAGAGCGTCAGCTGCATGGCGCGGCTCCTCCGGCCATCGGCATTCCGGAAAGGGCTTCCCTGCGGCGCAGCGGCCGGGCGAACAGGCCGGCCAGGTCGGCGGCCTGCTCGTAACCGTGGATCGGGGTGAAGACCAGCTCGATCGACCACTTGGTCGTCAGCCCCTCCGCCTCCAGCGGGTTGGCGAGGCCGAGGCCGCAGACGGTGATGTCCGGCCTGGCGGCCCGGCAGCGGTCGAGCTGGCGTTCCACATGCTGGCCCTCGCTCAGCAGGGTGCCGGGTGGCAGCAGCGCCAGTTCCTCCGCCAGGTGGCGGCGGTGCAGATAGGGGGTTCCGACCTCGACCAGCTCCATCCCCAGTTCGGACGACAGGAATCGGGCCAGCGGCACTTCGAGCTGGCTGTCCGGGAAAAAGAAAACGCGCTTGCCCGCCAGTTCGGCACGGTAGCGGGCAAGCGCGTTCCGCGATCTTTCGCGGCAGGGGGAGATCACGTCCCGGAAGCGGTCGGGCTCGATCCGCCACGCGGCCGCCGCGGCGGCGAGCCATCCCGTGGTGCCTTCCGCACCGAGCGGGAAGGGGGCTTCGAGCCTGGTCGCACCGCGCTCCTCCAGGGTCCGCGCGGTTTCTCCGAGAAAAGGCTGTGCCAGAAGGAAAGAGGTTTCCGGCCCGACCGGCGGCAGGTCTTCGGCCCGGCGGGGCGGCAGGAAGCGGACCGGGCCGATTTCCAGGTCCGCGAAGATCCGCCTGAACTGGTCCTCGACCACCTCGGCCAGCGAACCGACCACCAGCAGGGACTTCCCTTCCTCGCGCGGAAGCTCCGGCACCAGGGCCGCCAGGCAGGCGTCCTCGCCCTGGGTGAAGGTCGTCTCGATCCCGCTGCCGGAATAGCTGAGGATCCGCACCGCCGGCCGGTGCCGCAGCGACAGGCGGGCAGCGGCCCGGCCGAGATCCAGCTTGATCACCTCCGACGGGCAGGAGCCGACCAGGAACAGCAGCCTTATGTCGGGCCGCCGCGCCAGGAGCTGGTCCACCACCCGGTCCAGCTCCTCGTTCATGTCGGCGAGGCCGGCGAGGTCGCGTTCCTCGATGATCGCCGTGGCGAAGCGCGGCTCGGCGAAGATCATCACCCCGGCGGCGGACTGGATC
This sequence comes from Skermanella sp. TT6, assembly GCF_016653635.2. NCBI lineage: Bacteria > Pseudomonadati > Pseudomonadota > Alphaproteobacteria > Rhodospirillales > Azospirillaceae > Skermanella > Skermanella cutis. Next base: position 3,608,704 of record NZ_CP067420.1, on the reverse strand, counting down.
AGGTGCGCGCAGGTGCGGGACCCGACCACCAGGAAGAAGGCGTCCTGGATCTTGCGGTGCAGCCAGACGATCCCGGTCAGCCCGCAGAACACTTCCCGCTGGCCGCGCTCGCGCAGCACCGGGACCGGATCGGCCAGGGCCGCCGTCACGGCGCGGCTCCCGCATGCCGCAGCCGGGCTCCCGCCGCCTCGTCGAGCCGGGCGGCGCGAAGCTTCAGCAGGAACTGGGTCGCGTTGATCACGTATGTCGCATAGGCAGCGAGGGCCAGATACATCTGGGAGCGCACGTCGAGCGCCCCGGTCGCGAGCGCCGCGAGATAGGCGGTATGGAGCGCCAGCACCAGGATGCTGAACACGTCCTCCCAGTAGAAGGCCGGGGCGAACAGGTAGCGCCCGAACACCTCCCGCTCCCAGATCGAGCCGGTGATCATGATGGCGTAGAGCGTCAGCGTCTTGAGGACGATGGAGACGGAGGCCGCTCCCTCGCCCTCGCCGGTGGAGAGATAGCGCAGCACCAGGGCCAGGCTGACCAGGAAGACCGCGAATTGCACGGGGGCCAGGATGCCCTGGACCAGCGTCCAGGGGGACGCGTCCCGTTTCAGCCGTTCCTCGGCGGTATAGAGGGGCTGCCTTCGACCGTGCCGGGTCGGAGAGGCCTGCCCGGGATCGTGTCCGGGATGGTGCATGGCGTTTCTCCCACTGGAGCCGGCCGGCTGACGCCCGGAGCGGGTTTTCGCCCGCCCTCGACCTGCTCCCTTGCTTGGACTGAAACGCTAAACCTTATCCTTGACACCGTCAACACAGATATACGTCAATCCCAATTGACACTTTCATCCGCCGAAGCTCGCCGAGGGCATTCATCCGACCCATGATCTATATCGAGGATAATAACCTTACCGGAATTGTGGTTGAGGGGTATTAAGCATGAGCGTACGCTCGTCCCAATCCTCAGGGAGCAAAAAATGAATGACTCGCTCGAACGGGTCGTTTCAGGGAGGGCCTGGGAAGAGGTCGAGTGTGCTCCGGTCGCCGAGAGCACGGAAATCGACGCTCGGGTCGTCGCGGGGCACGGCCGGCCCGGCCAGCTTTTGGCCGGTTTGATTGACACTGTCGAAGCGGAAATTGTTCCGCGCCTTATCCTGGCACACCGATCGCCTCCGGAACCGCTGGTGGTCCCGGTGCCGCTGTCGGCGGGCCTCGAACCGGCGCCATGCGTCGATGACGTGCTGGAGCTGTCGTCGCTGCTGCTGAAGGACCGGTTCCGGGTCGCGTCGAACTTCGTGCGGTCCATCGAGTCCCGCGGCGTTCCCCTGGAATCGCTCTATCTCGACCTGCTGGCGCCGGCGGCGCGCCATCTGGGCGATCTCTGGACCAACGACATCTGCCATTTCGGCGACGTGACCATCGGCCTCTGCCGGTTGCAGCAGGTGCTGCGCGACTTCAGCCCGGCCTTCCTGAACGAGGCTTCCGTCCGCGACGACGGGCGCCGCGCGCTTCTGATGAGCGTGCCGGGCGGCCAGCACACTTTCGGCATCTCCATGGTCGCCGAGTTCTTCCGGCGGGCGCGGTGGGACGTCACCACCGGCTCGCCGGTCGCCCGCGACGAACTGATCAGGACCGTGCGCAGCCAGTGGTTCTCCGTCGTCGGCCTGTCGGTGAGCTGCGAGGTCCAGGTCGAAGCCCTTGCCTCCACCATCCGGCTGATCCGCCGCGCCTCGCGCAACCCCGCCGTCGGCATCATGGTCGGCGGACCTATTTTTGTCATGAATCCCGGACTGGTGGCTCTGGTCGGTGCCGATGCCACCGCCGCGGACGCCCGCGAGGCTCCGCTGCAGGCCGAAAATCTTCTTGCGCTCGTCACAAAACAAAGCTGAAACTCTTTTTATGGTCAGACCGTTAAGGGGACGGGTCTGAGTCATTTTTATGACGTGCGGGGCGCGACTGTGGTTTCTATTGTCAATGTTTTTTTACGTCAACCTTACTTGACAAATTTTCCCGGGATGCCCTAAATGGTGAGATCCAAGGCGTCAGCCGAACTCGCCGGGCCGCTTGACAGCCAAGCCGGCCCCAGGCCCGCAGGCGCTGACTTCAATCCTTCGGGCCCGAAGGTCTCGCCTCCCGTGAAGCACTTCAAAGCTCCAAAGGAGTCGTTCGAGAAGCTGGACGCCGAGGCCGTGGCGGCCCTGGTCGCGTCCGCCGGGGACATCGCGCTGGTCCTTGACGTCAAGGGCGTGATCCGTGACCTGACCTACGGCAACGACGACCTGCCGCGCGACTGGGCGGACCAGTGGATCGGCCGTTCCTGGCTCGACACCGTCACCGTCGAAAGCCGAATCAAGGTCGAGGCCATGCTGCGCGACGCGCAGGCAGGCGCCACGCCGCGCTGGCGCCACGTCAACCATCCGCTGCCGCGCAGCGCCGACATCCCGATCCAGTATTCCGTCGTCCGGATCGGCGCCGAGGGCAAGATGGTGGCGATCGGCCGCGACCTTCGCCCGTCGGCCGCGCTCCAGCAACGGCTGGTCGAGGCGCAGCAGTCCATGGAGCGGGACTATGCGCGCCTGCGCCATGTCGAGATGCGCTATCGCCTGCTGTTCCAGATGACCCACGAGGCGATCGTCATCGTCGACGCCGGCACCTACAAGATCATCGAGGCGAACCCCGCCGCCGACGCCCTGCTGGGCCACGCGGTCGGCGGGGTGGCCGGCCGCACGCTGATCGAAGCCCTCGACCCCGCCGACGCGCCGGCGCTCCAGCTTCTGATGGCCGGCGTGCGGGCCACCGGCCGGGCGGACGAGGGTCAGGCCAGGACCGGCTTCGGCAGGGAGCTCCAGGTGACCTGCTCGCTGTTCCGCCAGGATGCCGCGTCGCTCTTCCTCGTGCGGCTGATTCCCCTGACGGCCGACCGGGCCGCCCCGTCCGAGATCCAGCCGCACCAGCTCCAGGTCGTCGAAAGCATGCCCGACGGTTTCGTCGTGACCGACGACGAAGGCCGCATCCTGGAGGCCAACGCGGCCTTCCTGGACCTCGCCCAGCTCGCCGCGGAGGAGCAGGCGCGCGGTCAGTCGCTGGAACGCTGGCTTGGGCGGCCCGGCGTCGACCTGGGCGTGCTGATGGCGAACCTGCGACAGCACGGCTCCGTCCGCCTGTACGCCACCACCTTCCACGGCGAGTACGGCGCCGGAACCGAGATCGAGGTATCCGCCGGCACGGTGCCCGGCTCCGGCCAGCCCTGCTTCGGCTTCGCCATCCGCGACGTCGGCCGCCGGCTGGCGACCGAGACCCGGAAGAAGGAGCTGCCCCGCGCCGTCGAGCAGCTGACCGAGCTGGTCGGCCGCGTGCCGCTCAAGGACCTGGTGCGCGAGACCACCGACGTGATCGAGCGCCTGTGCATCGAGGCCGCCCTGGAGCTGACCGGCGACAACCGCGCCTCCGCCGCCGAGATCCTCGGCCTCAGCCGGCAGAGTCTCTACGTCAAGCTGCGGCGCTACGGCCTGGGAGATCTGGAAAGCGGGGAGTGATCGGCCGGGAAATGCCGGGCTTCGGCGAGCACCGTTGATATCCTCTATTGGTCCTGCACATTGATTTTGATGAGTTCTGCGGAACGGAGTGGCGTAGGTCGGCCTTCGCCCGTCGGGGCGAACGCCGACACCCTGCGTCAACGTTCCGGCCACGATGTCGGCGTCGGCCTTCGGCCGAGGCCGACCTACGACGGACCGGCCGAACTCATCGTGACCCGACGATAAGTCGATCAGGCCTTCTCGTCGTCCCGTGATGTCACATGCGATGTCATCGCGTTGACGTCACGGGTGATGTCGCCTATGCTTCCTCCATGTTGAAGCTGGTTCTCGATACCGATGTCATGTTCGCGGCTTTTCACAGCCCGGCTGGTGCCTCACGCCATCTTCTGCTGAAGATGCTCGAGGGTGAGGCGCAATTCCTCATGTCGACCACGCTGATGGTGGAGTATGAGGCGGTGTTGACGCGGCCGGGCAATCTGGCGAAATTCGGCATCGGCATCGCTGATGTCCTGGGCGTTCTGGATGAGATCGCAGGCCTCTGCGTACCTGTCTCCTTCAGATACCGCTGGCGTCCCGGCGCCCTTGATCCGGACGACGACCTCGTGTTGGAAACCGCTATAAACGGGGCAGCCGACATGATCGCCAGCTTCAACCTTTCCGACATGGCGGCTGGTGCCGCCCCGTTCGGCATTACCGTCGGGCGCCCCGCGGATGTCCTCAGGAGGATGTACTCATGAGCAGTTTCCCCTTGCGCATTCCCGAAGACCTGAAGAAGGAGGCCGCAGCCCAGGCGGAAGCCGCCGGCGTCAGCCTCAACCAGTATATCGCGACAGCGCTGGCGGCGCGGGTCGGGGCTCAAGCCGAGGCAGCGCGTTACTTCGCTGCCCGCGGTTCCCGTGCCGAACGCGGCCGGGCCAAGGAAATCCTGGCTCGCTCCGGTGTCGGAAACCAGCCCCGCGACGACGACCGACTCGATCCTGCTTGATCGAGCCCGGCTTGCCCCTTCTGCCGCGGCTCTTCCCTCGGGGAGAGGGGCCGGGAGGAAAGGGCGTGGTCGTCGCAAACGATCAGGCCTTCTCGCTGTCCATGTGGGCGAGCTGCTCGCGGGGATAGCGGCCGCCCGCTCCGGCGGCCCAGCTGGTCCTCGCCCCATGGTGGCGCCGTTCCTGAAGCGCCATCCCGGCATCGACCTGGAGATCGTCACCGACACCGCGCTGATCGACATCGTGGCCGAGGGCTTCGACGCCGTGGCGGCCGGGTCGTGCCGTCCGGAGCGGCGCGCTCGACCGGCGGCCCCTGCAGCCCTTCGGGCGGCCCCGGCAGCCCTTCGGGCGGCCTGATCCCTGCGATACCGAACCATGGCTTGATAATCCTCGCCGGGTCCAACACCCTCGTCGCCTCGGGCCGGAGCCCGAGCATTCAAAAAAGGAGGAGACTTGCCATGGATCTCGGACTGAGCGGACGGAACGCCGTCGTGTGCGCGTCCAGCCAGGGCCTTGGCCGCGCCTGCGCCCTGGAACTGGCGCGCGCCGGATGCACCGTCGTGGTGAACGGCCGCGACCAGGCCGTCCTGGACAGGACCGCCGAGGAGATCCGGAAGGAAACCGGCGGCACCGTCATCGCGGTCGCCGCCGACGTGGCGACCCGCGAGGGGCAGGACGCCCTGCTCGCCGCGGTGCCGGCCGTGGACATCCTGGTCAACAACAACGGCGGCCCGCCGCGCCGCGACTTTCGCGAGATCGACCGCGACGCCATGGTCGCCGGGGTCATCGGCAACATGGTGACCCCGATCGAACTGGTCCAGCGCGTGATCGACGGCATGGTCGAGCGGAAGTTCGGCCGGATCGTCAACATCACCTCGGCGTCCGTCAAGATGCCGCTGACCGGGCTGGACCTGTCGAGCGGCGCCCGCGCCGGCCTGACCGGCTTTCTGGCCGGCGTCGCCCGGTCGGTCGCCCACGCCAACGTGACGATCAATTTCGTCCTGCCGGGCTCGTTCGATACCCGCCGGCTCCGCACCGGGCTGGAGGGCGGGGCGAAGGCCCAGGGCGTCGCCGTGGAGGAGTTCGCCGACCAGCGCCGCGCCGAGATCCCGGCCCGCCGGTTCGGCGATCCGTCGGAGTTCGGCAAGGCCTGCGCCTTCCTGTGCTCCGCCCATGCCGGCTACATCACCGGCCAGAGCCTGCTGATCGACGGAGGCGCCTACCACGGCATCCTCTGACCTGACTGTCCCGGGTCCGGGCGGCGGGACGCCGCCCCTCCCGAAGGGCTGCGCCTTGCCGACCTGTGACCTCTTTATTTTCCGGGGATGAGAACAGCAGGTCGTTCGTACGCATTGGAACAGTGCGCAACAGAAGCAAAGCGGGGCCTCCATGAGAACCGTTCACGTCCAGCCGACCCCATGACGGTCGTCTGGCTCAAGACCGCCCATATCGCGTCCCTGGTCGTCTGGTGCGGCTGCCTGCTGGTCATCCCGGGCCTGTTCGCCCAGCGCACCGGGATAACCCATGATCCGACGCGGTTCGACTTGCAGCGGCTGACCCGCTTCCTCTTCGTCACCATCGCCTCGCCCGCAGCCTTCGTGGCGATCGGGACGGGGACCGCGCTGATCTTCGTCCGGGAGGTGTATACCGTCTGGTTCGCGCTGAAACTGCTGGTGGTCGGCGGCCTGGCGGCGATGCATGTCCGCCACGGCTTCGTGGTCCTGCGGGTCTTCGAGCCGTCCGGCACCTACCGCATGTGGCGCAAGATCGCCGCGATCGGCCTGACCCTCGGGCTGATCGCGGCGATCCTGTGGCTGGTCCTCGAGAAGCCGGCGGTCGACCTGGCGATCCTGCCGGACTGGCTTCACCAGCCCGGCGGGTTGCGCATGATGGTCGAAGACCTCATCCGTTACTGGATATCATGAGGCCGATGCCATGATCGAACACCAGCTTGCCGCCATGCCACCCGGCGATGCCGACGAAGACGGCGCTCAGGCCGGACAGCGCGATGCCGAGCGGCAGGATCACCGACTCGTCGGCATACAGGCGAAGGCCCCAATTCATCCCCAGGATGGACAGCAGCATCATCGCCGCGACGGCGTGGGTCCAGCTTGCCGCCCGGTTGCGGATGCCGGGGACGAACAGCAGTTCCGCCGTGCCAGCCAGTCCCGCCGCGACGCCGAGCCAGAACGCCGCGCCGCAGGCCCAGAGGCTGGCCCTCGCCCAGAAGGGGTCTCCGCTCCACCAGAAGAATACGTCGCTGCCCAGCGTCGCCATGGTCAGGGCGATCGGGAAGGCCACCATCATGGCATGGATCGGATGACCCGCGACCGCCACCAGGGATTGGGTGCCCTTCTCCGCGACCTGGCTGAGCACGGGGTTGTTCTCTTCGACCGGGTTCGCCATGCTTCGAGTTCCGTTTCCATCGTAAAAACACCTTCACCGACAGGTAACCCGGCATCCCGGACCTTCAAGGGATTGGCTGCCGCCGCGTTGCTGGGCGGCTGCGGCGGCCCGTTCTCGACCCTCGACCCCGCCGGCCCGGCGGCGCAGAGCATCGCGACGCTCTGGTGGGTGATGCTGGCCGGCTCCGTCGTGCTGTTCGCCCTGGTGATGGCGCTGTTCGGTTTCGCCTTCCTGCGCCGGCATCCGTCAGGGAATTCCGACCGGCCGGTGGGGCAGGCCTTCGTCCTGTGGGGCGGGCTGGTCATGCCCATCGCCGTGCTGTCGGCGCTGCTCGGCTACGCGCTGTTCGTCGGCGAGCGGATGGTCGCGCGCCCGGGGGACGGCACGCTCCGGATCGACGCCCACGCCCGCCAGTGGCAATGGGAATTCGCCTACCCGGATACGCCGGGCGCTTCCGCCACGACCGATATCCTGCACATCCCGGCCGGCCGCCCGGTCGATATCCACGTCACCAGCGCCGACGTGATCCACAGCTTCTGGGCTCCCAGGCTGGGCGGCAAGATCGACGCCATCCCGGGCCATACGAACGTCATCCGCCTGTTCGCCGACCGGCCCGGCACCTATTACGGCAAGTGCTCCGAATTCTGCGGCACCGGCCACGCCGTGATGGGTTTCACCGTCGAGGCGCACGACGGCGCCGGCTATCCCGCGCGCCTCGCCGCATCGAACGACCCCGGCCAGACCCGCCCCGACTCGCCCCGCCCCGACTCGCCCCGACCAGACCCGCAGGACCGCCAGTGACCGATATCCGAGATACCCGGGGCTTTCCGGCCAAGCCGGACCATGCTCCCGACGGACCCGCCACCGGCGCCCCGTCCTCCGACCTCGCGATGCGGCTGCACCGGGACCTCGACCGGATCTGGAGCACGCCGCCCGGCCTCGGCAGGCTGTCGGCGGTCAACCACACCATCGTCGGCCGCCGCTTCATGATGGTGGCCTTCCTCTTCTTCATCATCGGCGGACTGCTCGCGATGCTGATCCGCGCGCAGCTGGCGACGCCGCACGGCGCCTTCGTCGGGCCGGAGCTGTACAACCAGATCTTCACCATGCACGGCTCGGTGATGATGTTCCTGTTCGCGATCCCGATGTTCGAGGGGATCGCGATCTACATGCTGCCGAAGCTGCTGGGCGTGCGCGACCTGGCCTTTCCCCGGCTGACGGCCTACGGCTTCTGGTGCTACGTGTTCGGCGGCTCGATCCTGCTCGTCGCGATGCTGATGGGCGTCGCCCCGGACAGCGGCTGGTTCATGTATACCCCGCTGTCGTCGAACACCTATTCTCCCGGGATCAACGCCGACGTCTGGCTGCTCGGCATCACCTTCGTCGAGATCTCCGCGATCTGCGCCGCGGTCGAGATCACGGTGACGATCCTCAAGATGCGGGCGCCCGGCATGACCGTAGACCGGATGCCGCTGTTCGCCTGGTACATCCTGGTCACCGCCGGCATGATGCTGGCCGGGTTCCCGCCGCTGATCCTGGGCTCGATCCTGCTGGAGGTCGAGCGCGCCTTCGACCTGCCGTTCTTCGACCCGCTTCGGGGCGGAGACCCGCTGCTCTGGCAGCACCTGTTCTGGCTGTTCGGCCATCCCGAGGTCTACATCATCTTCCTGCCCGGCGCCGGCATGGTCTCGACCATCATTCCCGTCATGGCCCGGCGGGAAATCGTCGGCTATACCTGGATCGTGGTCTCGGTCGTGGCGGTGGGCTTCCTCAGCTTCGGCCTGTGGGTCCACCACATGTTCACGACCGGCATACCGCATCTGGCGCTGGGGTTCTTCTCCGCGGCCAGCACGCTGGTCGCGATCCCGACCGGCGTGCAGATCTTCTCCTGGCTGGCCACGCTGATCGACGGACGGCCCCAGTGGAAGCTGCCGATGCTGTACCTGTTCGGCTTCTTCGTCGTCTTCGTCGCCGGCGGGCTGACCGGCGTCATGGTCGCGGTGGTGCCGTTCGACTGGCAGGTCCACGACACCCATTTCGTCGTGGCGCACATGCATTACGTGCTGGTCGGCGGCTTCGTCTTCCCGCTGCTGGCCGCGGCCTATTACTGGCTGCCGCACTTCTCCGGCAAGGTCGCGCGCTATCCCCTGGGCCATGTCGCCTTCTGGCTGATCTTCATCGGCTTCAACCTGACCTTCTTCATCATGCACCTGACCGGCCTGCTGGGGATGCCGCGCCGCGTCTTCAGCTACGAGCCGGGATGGGGATGGGACCTGCCGAACCTGATCTCCTCCTTCGGCGGCTTCATGATGACGATCGGCTTCGCCCTTTTCGTCGTGGACGTGATGCTGCATGTCCGGTTCGGCCGGACCGCGCCGCGCAACCCGTGGGGTGCGAGCACGCTGGAATGGGCGCAGGCGACGCCGCCCACGTCCTACAACTTCGCCTCCCTGCCGACGGTGTCGGGCCGCCATCCCCTCCGGGACGCGCCGGAACTGCCGAGCGACCTGGCCGGGGGCAGGGGCTATCTGGGCTTCGCCCGCGAAGGACGCCAGGAAACGCTGGGCATCCACATGACCGCGGCGACGCCCGATCAGGTCATCGTCCTGCCGGGACCGACATACCTGCCGCTCTACAGCGCCATGGCGACGGGCGTCGTCTTCCTGGGCCTGCTGTTCAAGGTCTATTGGCTGGTGCCGGTCGGCGCGGTCCTGATGCTGGCGATCTTCATGCTGTGGACGCGGAGCACCGGCCAGCGCCGCGACGGCGGCCCGCTGCCGATCGGCCGGGGGGCGTCCGCTCCCGTCCATTCCGAAGCGGCCGGGGCCCCGTCCTGGTGGGCCATGGTCTTCACGCTGGTCGCCGACGGCGTGCTGTTCGCCTCCCTGGCGTTCGGGGCGCTTTTCCTCTGGGTGTCGGCTCCGGGCTGGCCGCCGCCTCAGGTCCTGGATACCGGATGGTGGGTTCTTGCCCTGGCGGGGGCCGGCATGGTGGCCGCCGCCGCCGCCGCCCTGCGCGCCGTCGCGGTGAACGCGAGCTCCGGTTCCTCCCGGTCGGCGGGCCGGTCGGCGGGCCGGTCGGCGGGGCGCGACCTCTGGCTCCTGCTCGCCGCGGCGGGGCATGCGTTCGCCCTGGTCTGGCTGGTCGTGATCGCCCTCGGGACGCCGGACCCGACGCGGCACGCCTATGGTGCCGCCACGGTGGCGCTGCTGTCCTATGCCGGCTTCCACGCCGCCCTGGGATGCGTGTTCGCCCTGTTCGGCCTCTGGCGATCGCGCACCGGCTATGTCTCGGCCGTCCGGAGCCTGGATCTCCGGATCGGCAGCCTGTGGCATGGCTATACCGCTGTGACGGGAGCCGCCTGCCTGCTCCTGGTCGCCGTGCTGGCCTGGCTGGTGACGCCATGAACGGGGCCGCGCGGACCGAGACCGCGAAACCCGGCAAGCTGCTGCTCCTGGTCGCGGGGTTCCTCCTGTGGAGTTCGGCCTTCGTGGTGCTCTACGGGCTCCAGGGGCTCGGCTGCCGCCTCGGCTGGGACGAGGCGGCACTGCTGGGGCCGGTCTCCCTGAACCGCGGCGTCCTGCTGGCGGCCTGGGCCGTCCATGTCGTCCTGGTGGGCGCCCTGGCCGCGGTCCAGGCCCGCCGCCACTCGGCCGGCCGGGGCGCCCCCTTCGTCGACCGGGCCGGACTGGCCTTGACCTTCAGCGCGCTGGTGGCGACCATCTGGACCGGGATACCGATCCTCATCTCGGGATCGACCTGTAGCTGACTCCAGGGTTTGGCCGCTTGACCGAAATGAACATCGTCACCGCCTGGTTCCGCCGCAATTTCGCCAACCCCCAGGTGGTGCTGCTCGCCGGCCTTCTGATCGCCGGCTTCGGAACGCTGGTGCTGGCGGCGGACGTCCTGGCGCCGCTGATCGCCAGCATCGTGATAGCCTATCTGCTCGACGGCCTGATCACCCTGCTGGAGCGCCACCGGATCCCGCGCAGCGTGGCGATGGGCCTTGTCTTCAGCCTGTTCCTCGCCACGCTGCTCGGGATCTTCCTGATCCTGCTGCCCTTGCTGCTCAGCCAGATCGCGCAGCTGATCCAGCAGCTTCCGGCGATCCTGTCGCGGACGCAGGACCTTATCCTGGGCCTGCCCGAACGCTATCCCGAGATCTTCGAGGACCAGCAGATCCTGGATTTCCTGGCGAGCCTGCGCAACGACCTGATCCTGATCGGGCAGCGCATCCTCGGCGCCTCGGTCGCCTGGCTGCCGGCCCTGGTCAACCTGGTGGTCTATCTCGTCCTGATGCCGATGCTGGTGTTCTTCTTCCTCAAGGACAAGCAGCGCATCCTGGCCTGGGTGCTCAGCTTCCTGCCGCCGGAGCGGCCGCTGGCGGAGCAGGTCTGGCGGGAAGTGGACGCCGAGATCGGCGGCTATGTCCGCGGCAAGATCTACGAGTTCCTGATCGTCGCCGTGGTCACCTATATCGCCTTCCTGGTGCTGGACCTCCAGTTCGGCGCCCTGCTGGCGATCACGACCGGGCTGTCCACCCTGATCCCCTATATCGGCGTCGTGCTGGCGGCGGTGCCGATCGCCGTCATCGCCTATGCCCAGTGGGGGACGGGGCCGGAATTCCTGTGGGTGATGGGCGCCTATGCGGTGATCCAGCTGATCGACGGCAACATTCTGGCCCCGCTGCTGCTGTCCGAAGTCGTCAACCTGCACCCGACCGCCGTCATCGTGGCCCTGCTGGTGTTCGGCAGCATCTGGGGCTTCTGGGGCATCTTCTTCGCGATCCCGCTGGCGTCCCTGGTCCACGCCGTCCTGAACGCCTGGCCGAGGGCGCAGCACGCTCCCCGGTCCTGAACCACCCTGGCCATGACGCCGCGATGCGGCCCCCGTTCCGGATCGGGCGGGGAGCCGGCCGCGGGGATCGCTCGCCGACGAAGCGACCGATCCCCGCGGCCCTGGGTCAGCCGAAGGCCTGGATGCCGGTCTGGGCTCGGCCCAGGATGAGGGCGTGGATGTCGTGGGTGCCCTCGTAGGTGTTGACCGCCTCCAGGTTCATGACGTGGCGGATCACGTGGTACTCGTCCGAGATGCCGTTGCCGCCCAGCATGTCGCGGGCGACCCGGGCGACGTCGAGCGCCTTGCCGCAGTTGTTGCGCTTCATCAGGCTGATCGCCTCCGGCGGGGCGCGGTGTTCGTCCTTCAGCCGGCCCAGCCGCAGCGCCGCGTGCAGGCCCAGCGTGATCTCCGTCTGCATGTCCGCCAGCTTCTTCTGGATCAGCTGGTTGGCCGCCAGCGGCCGGCCGAACATCCGGCGCTCCAGCACGTAGTCGCGCGCCTGGTGCCAGCAGAACTCCGCCGCTCCCATGGCACCCCAGGAGATGCCGTAGCGCGCGTTGTTCAGGCAGCCGAACGGACCCTTCAGCCCCTTGACGTTGGGCAGCAGGTTCTCGTCGGGAACGAACACCTCGTCCATCGCGATGCCGCCGGTGATCGAGGCGCGCAGCGAGAACTTGCCCTCGATCTTGGGCGCGCTCAGCCCCTTCATGCCCTTCTCCAGCACGAAGCCGCGGATCTCGCCGGCGTCGTCCTTGGCCCACACCACGAACACGTCGGCGATCGGCGAGTTGGTGATCCACTGCTTGGAGCCGCTGACCGAGTAGCCGCCGTCGACCTTGCGCGCCCGGGTCTTCATGGAGCCGGGGTCGGAGCCGGCGTCCGGCTCGGTCAGGCCGAAGCAGCCCACCCACTCGCCGCTGGCGAGTTTCGGCAGGTACTTTTGCCGCTGCTCCTCGGTGCCGTAGGCGTGGATCGGGTGCATGACCAGCGACGACTGGACCGACATGGCGGAGCGGTAGCCCGAGTCCACCCGCTCGACCTCCCGGGCGATCAGGCCGTAGCTGACATAGCCGACCCCGGCGCAGCCGTAGCCCTCGATGGTCGGCCCGAGCAGGCCGAGCGCGCCCATCTCGGTCATGATCTCGCGGTGGAAGTGCTCGTGACGGTTCGCCTCCAGCACGCGCGTCATCAGCTTGTCCCGGCAATAGCTCCGCGCGCTGTCGCGGACCATGCGCTCTTCCTCGGAAAGCTCCTCCTCCAGCAGCAAGGGGTCTTCCCACTGGAAGGCCGCGGGGCCGGAAGCCTTGGACTTCGTTTCGGCGATGGTGATGGTATCTCCGGTCATATCGGTTACACCCGTTCTAGGACGGCGGCGATTCCCTGGCCGACGCCGATGCACATGGACACGACGGGATAACGGCCGCCGCCGGGGTGGAGTTGCCGGGTCGCCGTCAAGGCGAGCCGCGCGCCGGACGCGCCGAGCGGATGCCCGACCGCGATGGCGCCGCCATCGACGTTGAGCCGGCCGTCGCCGGCTGACCGATGCCCGCATCGAAGTCCCGCTCCCGCAGTGACGCCGGACCGACTGCGGGCGCAGGTCGAGGCCCGTGACCGCAGTCGGGGGAATGCCCCGTGCCGCCCTCCCGGCCCGCGTGCGAGGTCCGGGACGCCGCCGGCTCAGTCCGCCGCCCGGTCCTCCGGGTTGCCGTCCGGCGCCACGAGCCTTTCGGCCGGCAGCCGGACCGTGACGGAGGTGCCGTGCCCTTCGGCGCTGGCGATCGTCAGGGTGCCGCCGTGGCGCTCGACCAGGGTCTTGGAAATGAACAGGCCCATGCCGCTGCCCTGGTAGCGCCGGGACATCACGTTCTCCACCCGGCTGAACGGCTTGCCGAGGTCCGGCAGCCGGCTCTCCGGGATGCCGATGCCGCTGTCGGAAATGGTGATCTCCAGGTCGCCGGCTGGGTCGTGCCGCACGGCAAGGCCGACGGTGCCCTGTTCGGGGGTGAACTTGGCGGCGTTGCCGAGCAGGTTGATCAGCACCTGCTTGAGCGCGCGGCGGTCCGCCCGGAGCACCGGCATCGGGTCCGGCAACGTCTTCGTCACGGTCTGCCGCGTCTCGCCGGGGGAGAGGCGGGTGAGGCGGAAGGCCTCTTCCACGATCTCGGACAGGGGGACGGTCTCCTCCTGGAACTCCATCTGGCGCGCCTCGATCCGCGCCATGTTCAGAAGGTCGCTGATCAGGTCCAGCAGATGCTGGCCGCTGCGGTGGATGTCGGTGGCGTAGTCGCGGTAGCGCTCGCTCAGGGGACCCAGGATCTGCTCCTTCAGGACCTCGCTGAAGCCCATGATGGCGTTGAGCGGCGTGCGCAGCTCGTGGCTCATGCTGGCCAGGAACTCCGACTTGGCGCGGCTGGCCGCCTCGGCCGCGTCCTTGGCCGCGCGCAGCATCTCCTCCGTCTTCTTCTGCTCGGTGATGTCCCGGCAGACCCCGAAGACGTGGGCGACCTCGCCGGACTCGTTCAGGCTGCATTGCCACTGTGCCCAGACGTGCCGCTCCTCCCCGTCGGCGCGGTGGATGCGGAACTCCATGGCCGAACGGCCTTTCTCGGCGGCCGAGCGGGTCAGCCCGCCGATCACCGCGTCGCGGTCGTCCGGATGGACGAAGGAGAAGACGTTGTCGAAGTCCGGGACGAAGCTTCGGCGATCGACGCCGAAGATCCGGTAGGTCTCGTCCGACCATTCGACCCGCCGGCCGTCCACGTGCCACAGCCAGTCGCCCGTCCGGGCGATCCGCTGCGCCTCCGACAGCTCGCGTTCGCGGGTGCGCAGCGCGTCGGCCGAGTTGCGCTCGGCGGTGATGTCGGTGCCGATCCCGCGGTAGCCCTGGAACACCCCGCGCTCGTCCAGGATCGGCCGCGACTTGATCCGGAAATGCCGCAGGTCGCCGCCCGGCGTGCGGTGGGAGAACTCGAAGGAGTCGATCGGGCGGCGGGCCTCCATGTCCTCGTGGAAGCGCCGCCATTTCGGCGTCGCGGTGTCCTCCGACACGATCTCCCACAGCTCCCGGCCGATCATGTCCGCCGGGGCGATCCCCAGCGTATCGACCGCCCGGCCGGAGATGAAAACGGCCCGGAAATCCGTATCGGTCTCCCACAGCCAGTCCGACGCCACCTCCGTGAAGTCGCGGAAGCGCTGCTCGCTCCGCCGCAGCGCCTCGACGGACTCGATCTTCTCGGTCACGTCCAGGATGCTGCCGGCGATGCGGACCGCGCGGCCGGAAGCGTCCCGGACCGCCTCGGCGCGGGACTGCATCCAGCGGATCGAGCCGTCTGGCCGGTTGATGCGGAACGTGACGTCATACGGCGTGTTCCTGGCGAGGTGGGACTCATAGGCGGCCGATACCCCCGCGACATCCTCCGGATGGATCAGCCGCTCCAGCGTTTCGCCCAGGATCCCGATTCCCGTGTCCCTTCCCGGATCGGCGCTCGGGCTCAGCCCCAGCATCCGCTTGTGCAGGGGGCTCCAGTGGATCGCCCCGGCGAGGAGGTCGATATCCCAGATGCCGACATGGCCGCCCCGCGCCGCGACGGCGTAGCGCTCCTCGCTGACGCGCAGGGCCTCGTCGGTGCGGCTCCGGATGATCGCGACGGCGGCCAGCTTGGCGAGCCGGCCCGCCGTTTCCATCTCGGCTTCGTCGGGCGCCCTGGCGACCCCGTAATAGGTGCCGAAGGTGCCCAGGACGACGCCGTCGGCGATGATCGGGAAGGACCAGCAGGCGCGCAGCCCGTGGGGCAGGGCGAGCTCGCGGTAGCCGTCCCACAGCGGGTCCGTGGCGATGTCCGCGACGATCACCGGGGCGCCGGTGACGGCCGCCCTGCCGCAGGACCCCGTTCCGATGCCCGCCGCGACGCCGTCGATGGCGGCGTTGTAGTCGTCCGGCAGGCTCGGGGCGGCGGCGATCCTGAGATGGGCGCCGTCCGGATCGAGCAGCAGGACGGAGCAGCGGCTCTGCGGGGTCAGCTCCTCCGACAGCCGGCAGATCCGGCACAATATGGTGTCGAGCGGGGCGCCCCCGACGATGGCCTCGAGGATTCCCTGTTCGCCCCGGGTCGCGGCATCGGCGCGCACGCGCGCCGTGATCTCCACCATCGAACCATAGCTGCCGGTCAGGCGGCCTTCCCCGTCGCGCTCCAGCGTGACGCTCACCTCGACCCAGCAGGGATCGCCGGAGGCGGTCCGGTAGCGCACCTGGCGCCGGTAGCGGGTCTCCCGTGCCGTGAGCAGCGCGGAGAAGCGGGTCAGGGAGCCCTGCCGTTCCTCCGGAGCGACGAAGTCATGGTATGGGAGCCCGATGCAGTCCTCGACCGGAAAGCCGGTCATCCGCGTCCATGCCGGGTTCAGGTAGGTCCATCTGCCCTGGGCGTCGGTCGCGAACACCACCTCGGGCATCGTGTCCAGGACCTTCGCGGATACCGGGAAGGATGGAACCCGGGCCGGCTCGGGCCGTGGCGCGGAGGAGGAAGGGGTGAACGTCGCGGAGGGCAAGGTCGGAGCGGCCAATGCAGAAATCGGGGTGCTGGACAATTATGGAATAACAGTGGTTAAGGGACTCCTTTGCAACCCGGCGGGAGTTCTATAAGGGTGATGTACGTTCGAGACGAAACGGCTTGGTCAGGGCGTCGGACGGGACGCGGCCGCCGGCACGATGCTCTCGGGCATCATCTTCAGGATCGTGCCGCCGGGCGCGGCGGGAGCGGGGCGCAGGGCGGTGACGTCGGCCGGCGGCGCCGCGGGAGTGGTCAGCAGGAGCGGCATCGCCGGGCAGGTGTCGGGGGCGTCGATCGCCGCGCCGATCATCGCGGCCATCCGGTCCAGCGCCTCCCGGGTCACCGAGAAGCCGTAGAGCACGACGCCCGCCACCAGCGCGAAGCCGGAGATCAGGACGATCAGCATGCGATGGTCGAGCAGGGATGAGAGGAGCCCGTAATTGATCAGCCGGTCGAGACCGCTCCCGGTGCCGAACTCGAGGACGGCGCCGGTGGCGAGGCCGAGGAAGCCGGCGTTGGACAGCAGGAGCCCGGTTATCTTCATTTCGATTCCATGGATGATTGGTCGAGTGCGTCTGCGGGCATTGTAGTAAAAACCGCCGGATCGCTACCTCGCCCGGTAGGGGTGCCGGCGCGGTACTCCGCCCTACGCCGTTGGATGGACGTCCGGGGAGAAGTCGGGGGACATTCCGGGTCTGGCCGGAAACGTGGGTTCTTTGTCATTGCTGCCAGCGCCGGGGCGGCTCGATAATGCCGGCCATGACGACGATCCCGAACCCCCGCATGGCCGTGCTGGCCTATCCCGATGTCCAGATCCTCGACGTGGCCGGACCGCTCCAGGTGTTCTGCCATGCCGGATACCCGGTCGAGATCATCGGGCTGGAGGCCGGCCCGCTGCGGACTTCGTCTGGGATGCGGCTGGTCGCGGAGCGCGGCTTCGCGGAGGTCTCCGGCGGACTCGACACGCTTCTGGTGGCGGGCGGCGTGGGGGTCGGGGTGCCCGCCGCGGATCCGCGCGTCCTGGACTGGCTGCGCGGGATGCGCCCGCGCGTGCGCCGGCTCGGGTCGGTCTGCTCCGGCGCCTTCGTGCTGGCCGCGGCGGGATTGCTCGACGGGCGGCGGGCGGTGACCCACTGGGCCCGGTGCGACGAGTTCCGGGCGGCGTTCCCGCGGGTGCGGCTGGAGCCGGACGCCTTGCATATCCGCGACGGCGGCATCTACACCTCGGCCGGGGTGACGGCCGGCATGGACCTGGCGCTGGCCATGGTCGAGGAGGACCGGGGCCACCGGGCGGCGCTGGAGATCGCGCGGCAGCTCGTCCTGTTCCTGAAGCGGCCGGGCGGGCAGTCGCAGTTCAGCAGCCACGTGATGGCGGAGGCCGACGCCGGGTCGCCGGTCCGCGCCGTGCAGGACTGGATCGTCGCGAACCCGTCGGCGGACCTGCGGGTCGAGGCGCTGGCGGACCGCGCCCGCATGAGCCCGCGCAACTTCGCCCGGGTCTTCCTGCGGGAGACCGGCACCACGCCTCAGAAATTCGTCGAGGGCGCCCGTTTGGACGCGGCCCGCGCCCGCCTGGAACGCACCCGCGACCCGGTGGAACGGATCGCGGAGGCGTCCGGGTTCGGCACGGCCGAGACCATGCGGCGGACCTTCCTGCGCCGGCTGGGCGTGACGCCGCAGGATTACCGAAGCCATTTCCGGGCCGAGGCGGCGATGCCGGCGGCCTGAAACGCCTTTCCTGTTCTAAGGGGAACTTCATGTGGATCCTGCGCGAGGGCCGCGACGCCCTGGTTCTCTGCGTCTGCCAAGCCCTTTTCTGGGCCGGCCTGATGATCAGCATCACCCTGACCGGGCTGATCGGCCAGACCATCGCGCCGGCCGCGGCGCTCGCGACCTTTCCCGTGGGCCTGCTGATGGTGTCGAACATCGCGCTGGCCCGGCCGGTCTCGCTGCTGATGCAGCGGCACGGGCGCCGTGCGGGCTTCGCCGCCGGCGCCCTGGCCGGGGCGGCCGGGGGCGTGATCTGCGCGATCGGCATCTTCCGCGCCGACTTCCTGATCTTCTGCCTGGGCAACCTCGTCCTGGGAGCGCATCAGGCGGCGGCGCAGTACTATCGGCTGGCGGCGGTCGACAGGGTGGAGCCGGAGCGCCGCGGCCGGGCGGTCTCGCTGGTGCTGGCGGGCGGCATCGCCGCGGCCCTGGTGGCGCCGCCCCTGGCGCTCTGGACCAAGGACCTGTTCGCCCCGGTGCTGTTCGCCGGCTCGTTCCTGGCCCTGTCCGCCCTGAGCGTCCTGACGCTGGTCCCGCTGGTCCTGATGGCGCCCCAGGAGGCGCGCGCGGCCGAGATGGCGGGGCAGGGCAGGCCGATGGCCGAGATCGCCCGGCAGCCGGTGTTCCTGGCGGCCCTGGCGAGCGCCGCGGTCGGCCATGCGGTGATGGTGCTGGTGATGCACGCGACGCCGCTGGCCATGGTCGCGTGCAACCTCACCGTCGGCGACGCGGCCGGCACGATCCGGGCCCACGTGCTGGGCATGTTCGTGCCGTCCTTCTTCACCGGGCGCCTGATCGACCGCCTGGGCGCTCCGGCGGTCGCGGCTTCCGGGGCCGTGATCCTGGGGCTGAGCGCCGCCGTCTCCGCCTGGGACCAGCAATTGCTGAACTTCCAGGCCGGGCTGGTGCTGCTCGGCGTGGGGTGGAACTTCATGTATATCGCCGGAACCACCCTGCTGACCCGGTCCTATCGCCCGGAGGAACGCGGCCGGGTGCAGGGCTTCGCCGAGACCGCCATCGCGGCCTGCGCGGCGGTCGCTTCCTTCGGCTCCGCCGGCCTGCTGAACGCGCTGGGCTGGCAGGCGGTCAACTACGGCGCCCTGCCGTTCCTGGCGGCGGCGCTCGCCGTGACGCTGTGGTACGCCGCCGGTGCCCGGCGGGAGCGGCGGTTAGCTATCTAACCTGTCCACCATGCTGGACGGCGGAACTGGACGGTTTATTGGTCATACCGCTTTTGGCAGGGAGCAAGCTGGCAACTTCCAGGCTAGGTTATGCCCGCCAGCGCCTGGAAAACAGGCGGTGCCCGGGAAATCGTCATGCCGGAGTACCCAGGGTCCAACCCGAAACACTCGTACCGCCGCTGACGAACGGGATGGCATGAAGGTTGCTTAAGGTGCCGGCGCGATGATGCCGGTTACGAGGGGCTGACGGAATGGGGATGTCGATGGGACGGATGATCGGACGGCGGGCCGTGCTTGCGGCGGCCGGGTTCTTGGCGGGCGCGGTGGCCCTGGGAAGCGGCGACGCCTTGGCTCAGGCGAAGGTCAAGGTCGCGGGCGTCTATACCGTTCCGATCGAGCAGCAATGGGTCGGCCGGATCCATAAGGCCCTGAAGGAAGCCGAGGGCCGGGGCGAGATCGAGTATGTCTGGGCCGAGTCCGTCGCCGCGACCGACTACGAGCGGGTGCTGAGGCAATATGCCGAGGGCGGGCAGCAGCTGATCGTCGGCGAGGCCTTCGCGGTCGAGCGGCCGGCGCGCGCGGTCGCCAAGGACTATCCCAAGACCGCCTTCCTGATGGGGTCCAGCTTCGGGCCGGTCGCGAACAACTTCTCGGTCTTCGACAACTATATCCAGGAGCCGGCCTACCTGACCGGGATGATCGCGGGCGCCATGTCCAAGTCGGGCATCATCGGCATGGTCGGCGGCTACCCGATCCCCGAGGTCAACCGGCTGATGAACGCCTTCATGGACGGCGCCAAGGAGGTCAGGCCGGACATCAGGTTCATGGTCAGCTTCATCGGCTCCTGGTTCGATCCGCCTAAGGCCAAGGAAGCCGCCTTCGCGATGATCGACCGGGGCGCCGACATCCTGTACGCCGAGCGCTTCGGCGTGTCGGACGCCGCCAAGGAGCGCGGCAAGCTGGCGATCGGCAACGTCATCGACACCCAGCCGCAATACCCGGAGACGGTGGTCGCCAGCGCCCTGTGGCACATGGAGCCGACCATCTTCCGGGCCATCGCGGCGGTGCGCGAGGGCAAGTTCATCGGCGAGGACTACGGCCAGTTCAGCACCATGAAGTTCATGGGGTCCAGCCTGGCGCCGCTCGGCACCTTCGAGGGCAAGGTCCCGGCGGAGGCGGTGGCGAAGGTCCGCGAGCGCGAGGAGCAGATCCGCGCCGGCACCTTCACCGTCAAGGTGAACGACGGCGAGCCCAAGTCGTCGATGTAGGCGGTTCTTTGTGTCGCAGTCCTCTTCTTCCGGCGAGCGGGACGTCGTCCTCCGGCTCGCCGGCATCACCAAGCGTTTCGGTCCGCTGGTCGCCAACGACGACGTCTCGCTGGAACTCCGCGGCGGCCAGGTGATGGCCCTGCTGGGCGAGAACGGCGCCGGCAAGACCACGCTGATGAACATCCTGTTCGGCCACTACGTGGCCGACGCGGGGCATATCGAGGCGTTCGGCCGGCCGCTGCCGCCGGGCTCGCCCAAGGCGGCCCTGGCCGCCGGCATCTGCATGGTCCATCAGCATTTCACGCTGGCCGACAACCTGTCGGTCCTGGACAACGTGATCCTGGGGACGGAGCCGCTCTGGCGCCTCCGGTCGGACCGCGGCCGCGGCCGGCGCAGGCTGGCGGAGCTTGCGGAGAGGTTCGGCCTCGCGGTCGATCCCGACGCTCGGGTCGGCTCGCTGTCGGTCGGCGAGCGCCAGCGGGTCGAGATCCTGAAAGCGCTGTACCGCGACGCCCGCATCCTGATCCTGGACGAGCCGACCGCCGTCCTGACCCCGCAGGAGAGCGACCGGCTGTTCGCCACCCTGAAGCTGCTGACCGCCGAAGGGCTGGCCGTCGTCTTCATCAGCCACAAGATGAACGAGGTCATGGCCGCCAGCGACGTGGTCGGCGTGCTGCGCGGCGGGCGCTTGGTGGCGCTTCGGCGCACCGCCGAGACCAGCCGGGGCGAGTTGGCCGAGCTGATGATCGGCCGCACCCTGAAGGCGCCGACGGTCGAGCCGATGGCGGCCGGGGAGCCGGTGCTGGTCCTTTCCGGCGTCACCGTGGCGGCCGGCGGACAGGCGGCATTAGATGCGGTGGACCTGACCGTCCGCCGGCACCAGATCGTCGGCATCGCCGGCGTCTCGGGCAACGGGCAGTCCGTCCTGGCCGACCTGGTCAGCGGCCTGATCGTTCCTGACGCCGGGCGGCTCCGGGTGCTCGGCGACGAGGTCCGATCGGCCGCGCCGGGCGACATGATCCGCCGCGGGGTGGCGCGAATCCCGGAGGACCGGCACGCGACCGGGCTGGTCGGCGACATGACGGTGTGGGAGAACCTGATCGCCGAGCGCTACCGGCTGCCGGAATTCTCCCGCCTGGGATTCCTGAAGCGGGACGCCGCGCGCGGGCGCGCCGAAACCGTCATCCGGGATTACGACGTGCGCTGTCCGGGGCCGGACGCGGTGTCGCGCCTGCTGTCGGGCGGCAACATGCAGAAGCTGATCCTGGGCCGGACGCTGAGCTACGGTCCGGGGCTGATCCTGGCCAACCAGCCGACCCGCGGCCTCGACGTCGGCGCGGTGGCCTATGTCCACGAGCGGCTGCTGGACGCCCGGGCCGCCGGAGCCGGCGTGCTCCTGATCTCGGAGGATCTGGACGAGATCCTGTCGCTGGCCGACCAGGTCGCCGTGATCCACCGCGGCCGGCTGTCCCCCCTCCAGCCGCGCGCCGGGGTCACCATCCGCCGATTGGGGCTGGCGATGGCCGGGCACTGGGAAGAACTGTCGGAAGCGAATTGAATATGCTGCCTGAGAATGTTGCCTGAAAATGCTGATTGAACCGAGGGCGCACCCGTCCGCGGCCTTGCGGGTGCTGGCCCCGGCCGGCGCGGTCGTCGCCGCGCTGGCGCTGTGCGCGGCGCTGATCGCCTGGACCGGGACCGGCGTGGGGGAGGCCTACGCGCTGCTGTTCCAGGGCGCGCTGGGCAGCCGCTTCGCGCTGGCCGAGACGCTGACCCGGGCGACGCCGCTGATGCTGACCGGGCTGGCGGCGGCGGTGGCGTTCCGCGCCAAGCTGTGGAACATCGGCGCCGAGGGTCAGCTCTACGCCGGGGCGCTGGTCGCCGTCGTGCTGGGCGGCGGCATGCTGGACCTGCCGGGCTGGGCGCTGCTGCCGGCGGCGCTGCTGGGCGGCGCGCTGGCCGGCTCGGTCCTTCTGGTCGGCCCGACGGTGCTGAAGACGAGGCTCGGCGTGGACGAGGTGGTGACCACGCTGCTGCTGAACTTCGTCGTGCTGCTGTTCGTCTCCCTGATGCTGGAGGGGCCGCTGAAGGACCCGATGGGCATGGGCTGGCCGCAGAGCGCCCCGGTCCTGCCGGAGGCGGAGCTGCCGCGCCTGCTGGAACGGTCGCGGCTCCATGCCGGGCTCGTCCTGGCGCTGGTCGCGGCGGTCGCCCTGTGGATCATGAATACCCGGACGACATGGGGCTACGAGATCAAGGCGGTCGGCGCCAACCCGGCGGCGGCGGGCTTCGCCGGCATCCCGGTCAACCGGGTGATGCTGAAGGTCGCCGTGCTGTCGGGCGGGCTGGCCGGGCTGGCCGGCGCCGCCGAGATCGCCGGCCTGCGGGGCTACCTGACGCTCGACCTGTCGCCGGGCTTCGGCTACAGCGGGATCGTGGTCGCGATGCTGGCGCAGCTCCACCCGCTGGGCGTGGTCGCGGCCTCGGTCTTCGTGGCGGCCGTCTTCGTCGGTGCCGACGCCATGAGCCGGACCGTGGCGGTGCCGAACTACATCGCGGAGGTGCTGGTCGCGGTCAGCCTGCTCTGCGTGCTGGTGTCGTCCTTCCTGGTCCGCTACCGAATCCGGCGGTCGCCCGTGAACCGCAGATCTTGAACCGAAGCCTGGAGAACCGGCCATGATGGGCGAGATCGCCGACCTGCTGCTGTCCGCCACCTTCTGGGCGGCGACGCTGCGCATCGCGACCCCTTACATCCTGGGCACGCTGGGCGAGCTGGTGTGCGAGCGGGCCGGGGTGCTGAACCTCGGCATCGAGGGGATCATGACGCTGGGCGCCCTGGCCGGCTGGATGGCGGTCTACCAGGGCGCCGGCCTGTGGACCGGCGTGCTGGTCGCAGCATTGGCGGGCGCGCTGCTCGGGCTCCTGCACGCGCTGCTGACGGTGCCCCTCGGGCTGTCGCAGCATGTCACCGGGATCGGCGTGACCCTGCTGGGCACCAGCCTGTCCTATTACGTCTACCGCATGGCGCTGCCCCAGGTGTCGACCCCGCCCACAATCGAGCCGTTCCAGCCCTTCGCCGTGCCCGTGCTGTCGGACATCCCGGTGATCGGGCCGGCGCTGTTCACCCAGACGCCGCTGACCTACGCCGCTCTGGCGGCGGTGGCACTGGTGGCCTGGGTGCTCTACCGGACCCCGGCGGGGCTGGCGGTCCGCATGGTCGGCGAGAACCCGGCGGCGGCCGAGGCCCAGGGGATCGACGTCACCGCGGTGCGGGTCGGCGCCGTGGTGTGCGGCAGCGCGCTGATGGCGGTCGGCGGGGCCTTCCTGACGCTGTCTGCGTTCAACGCCTTCTTCTTCAACATGATCAACGGCCGGGGCTGGATCTGCATCGCGCTGGTGGTGTTCGCGTCGTGGCGGCCGGGCAAGGCGCTGCTGGGCGCCCTGCTGTTCGCCGCCTTCGACGCGTTCCAGCTTCGGCTCCAGCAGATCGTCGGGCCGGCCCTGCCGTACCAGGTGTTCCTGATGCTGCCTTATCTGCTGAGCATCCTGGCCCTGGTGGTGATGTCCCGGCGCGCGGCCTATCCGCGGGCCCTGATGATCCCGTTCCGCAAAGGGGAGCGACACTGATGTTCGACCTGATCGTCCGCAACGCCAACCTGCCCGACGGCAGGACCGGCATCGATATCGGCGTGACCGGCGGCCGCATCGCCGCCGTGCAGCCGGCGCTCGACGCCCAGGCCGGGGAGGAGATCGACGCGACCGGACGGCTGGTGACGCCGCCCTTCGTCGATTCCCATTTCCACATGGACGCGACTCTCAGCTACGGCCTGCCGCGGGTCAACCGCTCCGGCACCCTGCTGGAGGGCATCGCCCTGTGGGGCGAGCTGAAGCCCCTGCTGACCCGCGAGGCGCTGGTCGAGCGGGCGCTCGACTATTGCGACTGGGCGGTCGGGCGCGGCCTGCTGGCGATCCGCAGCCACGTGGACATCTGCGACCCGCGCCTGCTGGCGGTGGAGGCGCTGCTGGAGGTGAGGGAGCGCGTGGCGCCCTATATCGACCTTCAGCTCGTTGCCTTCCCGCAGGACGGCTACCTCCGCTATCCCGGCGCCCCGGAACTGCTGAATCGGGCGCTGGACATGGGCGTCGACGTGGTCGGCGGCATCCCGCATTTCGAACGCACCATGGCGGACGGGGCGGCTTCCGTCCGCATGCTGTGCGAAATCGCGGCCGAGCGCGGCCTGCGCGTCGACATGCATTGCGACGAGACCGACGATCCCCTGTCGCGGCATGTCGAGACGCTGGCCTACGAGACCCGGCGGCTCGGCCTCGGCGGCCGTGTGGTGGGCTCGCACCTGACGTCCATGCACTCGATGGACAATTACTATGTCAGCAAGCTGATCCCGCTGATGGCGGAGGCCGGGCTGGGTGTGATCTCCAACCCGCTGATCAACATTACCATCCAGGGCCGCCACGACACCTATCCCAAGCGCCGCGGCATGACCCGGGTGCCGGAGTTGATGGCCGCCGGCCTGACCGTCGGTTTCGGCCACGACTGCGTGATGGACCCCTGGTACTCGCTGGGTTCCGGCGACATGCTGGACGTCGCCCACATGGGGCTCCACGTGGCGCAGATGACCTCGGTGGACGGAATGAACGCCTGCTTCCGCGCCGTCACCGAGAACCCGGCGCGCCTGATGGGCCTGGAAGGCTATGGGCTGGAAGTGGGCTGCAACGCCGACATGGTGGTGCTCCAGGCCCGCGACCCGGTCGAGGCGATCCGCCTGAAGGCGACCCGGTTGTTCGTCCTGCGGCGCGGCCGGGTGATCAGCCGGACGGCCCCGGCGGAAGCGCTGCTGAGCCTGGAGGGCAGGCCGGAGCGGGTGGGGTTCGCGACGGGGGCGCGGTGACGGCGGCGGCTTGACGTGATACGCTCCGGAATATGACCATGCATCGAAGCATCGCCGCCGAGATCCTGGAAGCGCTTCGGGAGGCCGCGGATCACCTCGACGGCAAGCTTGCCGGAACCCGCATCACGTTAGTCAGCGTGACGGAGGATGCCGACGTTCGTCCGCTTAATGCAGTTCTTCCCATGACGCCGGACGAATAGGCTGAACGTTGCGCTATCCCGATCGATACTCTCCGGAGATGAGAGTGAAAGGGAACGGGACGTCGAAGGGAGCCAACCTTAGGTCGGCTGCCGCTTCGCTCTAATGGTGCTGCACAGTGGTTTTTGACCAGTCCTGTAGAGCGGAGTGCCGTAGGTCGGCCTTCGCCCGTCAGGGCGAACGCCGACACGCTGCGTCAACGCTCCGGCCACGATGTCGGCGTCGGCCTTCGGCCGAGGCCGACCTACGGTTCATCGATCAAAACCACTGTGTTGAGTCACTAGGCGACCTACAGCCACATTACCGTAGCGCGAACCTTGGTGCCGCGTCGGAATGCAGAACGGCCCCGGCCCTTGGGAGGGGCCGGGGCCGTTTCACTGCGACGTAGGCTGAACGACGTTCAGCCAACCGGTCACTTCTTGCCGGTCAGCGCGTCCTTGATGCCGCCGATGGCGTTCTGGATCTTGCCCTCGGCCTTGTCGGCCTTGCCTTCGGACTGGAGCTTGCTGTCGCCGGTCAGGTTGCCGGCGCCTTCCTTCACGTCGCCCTTCATCTTCTTCATCGAGCCTTCGGTCCGGTCGTCGGTCATGTCGAATTCCTTCGTCAGGGGTGGGCGCGTCCGCGAACGCGATCGTATACAGGACAACAGGCATCGGCCGGATTCGTCACGGGCATGGCGGAAACAAAAATCCGCGGGGGGACGTTGGGAAGGCGACGCCCTGTCCGCGTCGCCACTTCCGGAGTTCCCGACCATGCCCTTCGACAGCGCCCTGACGACCGGACGCTTCGCCCGCCTGCTGCTGGTCGCCGTGCTGATCGCCGGCCTCGTCCTCATGGCGTGGCAGATCGTCGATGTCCTGCTGCTGGTGTTCGGCGCCATATTGCTGGCCGTGATGCTGCGCCGGACCGCCGACTGGCTGGCGGCGCATACCCCGCTGTCGGGCGGCTGGGCGCTGGCGGTCGTGCTGCTGGCGATCGTGATCGCCCTGGGCATCTGCGGCTGGCTGTTCGGCGCTCAGGTGTCGAGCCAGGTCGAGGAACTGACCAAGGTGGTTCCCGAGGCCTGGGGGCGCGTCCGGGAACAGCTCGAAGGCTCGTCCTGGGGCAGGGCGGCGCTCGACGCCGTCAGCGGCGTCGATCCGGCCAGCGTCTCCGGCGGCATGGTGCGCGAGGCGGGAAGCCTGCTGATGACGGTGGTCGGCGGGCTCGGCAACGTGCTGCTGCTGGTCGCGGGCGGCGTCTACCTCGCGGCGCAGCCGGGGCTTTACCGGCAGGGCGTCGTGGCCCTGGTGCCGAAGTCGGCGGAGGCGCGCACGCGCCAGGTCCTGGACGGCATGGGGGAGGCGTTGGGCAAGTGGCTGAAGGGCCAGTTCATCGCGATGCTGATGGTCGGCGCGCTGACCAGCCTGGGCCTGTGGCTTCTGGGCGTGCCGTCCGCCCTGGCCCTGGGGCTGCTGGCCGGCCTCGGCGAGTTCGTCCCGTTGATCGGGGCCTTCGCGACCGCGATCCCCGCGCTGCTGGCCGCTTCCACCGTGGACATGTCCACCGTCCTGTACACCCTGGCGCTGTACGTCGTGATCCAGCAGATCGAGGGCAACCTGATCATGCCGATCGTGGAGCGCCGAATGGTCTCGCTGCCCCCCGCGCTCGCCCTGTTCGCGGTGGTCGCCTTCGGCCTGATGTTCGGCATCCTCGGCGTCATCTTCGCGACGCCGCTGACCGTGGTGGCCTATGTCGCCGTCCAGAAGCTCTATGTGGAGGACGCGCTCGGGAAGCGGGAACCGGCATCCTGAGCCGGCCCCGCTCAGGGACTCACGCCCTCAGGCGATCCATGTACTGCTTGCGCACCTTTGCGACCTTCGGCGCGATCACGACCTGGCAATAGGGCTGGGCCGAGTTGCGGGCATAATAATCGTCGTGATACGCCTCCGCCGGGTAGAAGACGGGCAGGGGGGCCAGCTCGGTCACGATCGGGCGATCCCAGATCCGCCGCTCGCCGAAGGACTTCATCACCTCGCGCGCGGTCCGTTCCTGCTCCGCGTCGTGGTGGAAGACCACCGAGCGGTACTGCGGGCCGACATCGTTGCCCTGGCGGTTCGACGTGGTCGGGTCGTGGGTGGTGAAGAACACTTCCAGCAGGTCGCGGTAGGAGATCACCTCCGGGTCGTAGGTGACCTGGACCACCTCGGCATGCCCGGTCCGGGCGGTGCAGACCTGCTCGTAGGTGGGGTTTTCCACATGCCCGCCGGCATAGCCGGATTGGACCTTCTCCACGCCGCGCAGCTGCTGGAAGACCGCTTCGGTGCACCAGAAGCAGCCGCCGCCGAAAGTCGCCTGTGCCAATTGCCGATCTGCGGCCATCATGCTTCATCCTCTTGAGTCGTCGGTACTCCCGCCATGTGGTGCCTCCGGGCGGCGCCGAACACCCGGAGGCCCATCACATTGGCGAGAGCGCGGTTCACGCGGTCTTGGCGGCCTCCAGCTTCAGCTCCTCGACCATCTTCTGCCGCATGATGAATTTCTGGATCTTGCCGGTCACCGTCATGGGGAAGCCGTCCACGAAGCGGATGTAGCGCGGCACCTTGTAGTGGGCGATGCTGCCCCGGCAGAACTCCAGCACCTCCTCCTCGGTCAGGGTCTCGCCGTCCTGCACATGGATCCAGGCGCAGAGCTGCTCGCCGAACCGCTCGTCGGGGACGCCGAAGACCTGGACGTCCTTGATCCGCGGATGGGTGTAGAGGAATTCCTCGACCTCGCGCGGGTAGATGTTCTCCCCGCCCCGGATCACCATGTCCTTGATCCGGCCGACGATGTTGCAATAGCCCTCGGCGTCGAGGGTGGCGAGGTCGCCGGTATGCATCCAGCGGCCGGCGTCGATCGCCTCTCGCGTGCGCTCCTCGTCGCCCCAATAGCCCTGCATCACGGAATAGCCGCGGGTCAGCAGCTCGCCGGGCGTGCCGACCGGGACGATCCGGCCCTCGGCATCGACGATCTTGACCTCCAGGTGCGGCTGGATGCGGCCGACGGTCGAGACGCGCCGCTCCAGCGGGTCGTCCACCGAGCTCTGGAAGCTGACCGGGCTGGTCTCCGTCATGCCGTAGGCGATGGTGATCTCGCCCATGTTCATCTCGCCGGCGACCCGCTTCATCACCTCGGTCGGGCAGGGCGAGCCCGCCATGATGCCGGTGCGCAGCGTGCTCAGGTCGAAATCCCCGAACCTGGGATGGTTCAGGATGGAGATGAACATGGTCGGCACGCCGTGCAGGCCGGTGCAGTGCTCCTCCTGGACCGTGGACAGGACGGCCTCGGCATCGAACCCTTCCCCCGGTATCACCATGCAGGCCCGGTGGGTGACGCAGGCGAGATTGCCCAGCACCATGCCGAAGCAGTGGTAGAACGGCACGGGAATGCACAGCCGGTCCCGCTCGGTCAGGCGCATCGCCTCGCCGATGAAGAAGCCGTTGTTCAGAATGTTGTGGTGGGTCAGCGTGGCGCCCTTGGGATTACCCGTGGTGCCGCTGGTGAACTGGATGTTGATCGCCTCGTCGAACTGGAGCGCGTCGCGCAGCCGCTCCAGCTCCGCGAAATGCTCGTCCCGGGCACCCGCGGCGATGTCGGCGAAGTTGAGCATGCCGGCGCTCATCTCGTCCCCCAGCCGGATCACCGTCCGCAGGGCCGGCAGCTTGTGCGAGTCCAGGTGCCCGGGCGCGCAGCGGTCGAGCTCGGGGGCGACCTGCCGCAGCATGCCGAGATAGTCGCTGCTCTTGAAGGAAGCCGCCAGGATCAGCGCCTTGCAGCCGACCTTGTTCAGCGCGTATTCCAGCTCGTGGGTGCGGTAGGCCGGGTTGATGTTGACCAGCACCAGCCCGGCCTTGGCCGTGGCGAACTGGGTCAGCACCCATTCGGAATTGTTCTGCGACCAGATTCCGATGCGGTCGCCCGGCTTCAGTCCCAGCGCGATCAGGCCGGCGGCCAGCCGGTCGGTCTCCGCCCTGAACTGCGCGTAGGTCATCCGGACGCCCTGATGCCGGACAACCAGGGCGTCGGCCTCCGGCGATAGGGCCGCCATGCGGTCCAGGTGGACGCCGATGGTGTCGCCGATCAGCGGCGTAGGCGACGCGCCGTGGACATAGCTGCGGGTCAGCAGGGGTGTCTGGGTGGGTTCGGCCATCGTTTCCTCCGCGCGGCACCGTTGGCCACGGTGCCTTCTTCGTCTTGGTCCTTCTCCCGCGCACTTGGCGCGCGGGCGGATGACTACAACGATCAAGGAGGAGGATGAAACGGCGCAAACGAAGGCGCCGGGATTCGAACAACGTTTGATCTGGTGGCGAAAGTCAAACGCCGAGATGAAAGGACACGGTCCTCACACCCTGTAAATCAGATGACGTGGATGACCGCTTGGCTCGCGGCGCCGACCGTGGCGGCAAGGAAAACAATACGGGCTACGAAGCGTTCTGCCGGCGACCAACGCGCCCAGTCCTTGGAAAAGCTGTTCCACATGACAGCACCATCTTGGAGGTTTCACGAGCTTGGCTGATGACCTCCACCCTGAACGATCCCGGTTATTATCCGGTTAACATCATGGTTAACGGCAGCCCTCGAGTTTTGTTCCGTGACGATGTCACAGATGCCCGGCATTTGGTTGTTCCAAGGCCGGAAAAAGCATGATCGCCAGGGCCGTTCGGCGAGGACCTCGCGGGATGCGCCGCCCCGGTATGCGAACCCGGCCCGCGTGACTCACCGCAGAAGATGAAGCGGGGGATCGTCCGTTCCGGCCGGAGAACCGAATCACTCGCCGGGGCGGAGGAGGTCGGGGAAAACGTCGCCCGGCGCCTGGGCGTCCATCAGGCGGTCCATGTAGGCGTCGTGCTGATCCGGCGTCGCGGCGTCGATCAACCGTTCCACATCAGCCGGCAATGCGCCGAAGCGGCGGGTGAACTGGCGCTTGAGCATGGCGGCCCTGCCCCTGGCCTCGCCCTGGGCGACGCCCCTGGCCTCGCCCCTGACTTCCCCCTCGGCGACGCCCTTGGCGATGAGTTCCTGTTCCCACTTCTTGATGCGTTCCGCTAGCATGCCCTGAACCTCCTCGATATCCATCGGCACCGTCGCGGCCGGCGCGGCGCCGACCAGGCCCGCGACCGAGTGCGCCACCACATCGCCGAACGCCGGCCATGGCGTGGCCCGGATGGACGGCGAACGGTTCCGGTTCCGGCCTTGGACATTTAATTCCGGTCGTTGGGCCACGGCCCAACGCACCGCCGAAGATGAAGCGGGGGATCGTCCGTTCCGGCCGGAGAACCGAATCACTCGCCGGGGCGGAGGAGGTCGGGGAAAACGTCGCCCGGCGCCTGGGCGTCCATCAGGCGGTCCATGTAGGCGTCGTGCTGATCCGGCGTCGCGGCGTCGATCAACCGTTCCACATCAGCCGGCAATGCGCCGAAGCGGCGGGTGAACTGGCGCTTGCGCATGGCGGCCCTGCCCCTGGCCTCGCCCCTGACTTCCCCCTCGGCGACGCCCTTGGCGATGAGTTCCTGTTCCCACTTCTTGATGCGTTCCGCCAGCATGCCCTGAACCTCCTCGATATCCATCGGCACCGTCGCGGCCGGCGCGGCGCCGACCAGGCCCGCGACCGAGTGCGCCACCACATCGCCGAACGCCAGCCGCAGCGTCGCATGGCCCGGATGCTCGGCGAACCAGGCCACCGCCTGGGCGACCAGGCCGGGCAGGTCCTCGGGCCGGTCGCAGATCTCGATCCGGAACAGCAGCGCCACCAGGCTGTCGTGCCGGGCCAGGTCCTCGGCGCGCAGCCGCTTCTCGTCGATCAGATGATAGCGGACCTGCGGCTGCCAAGGCCAGAGCGGCGAGTCCTCGGGCAGCGCCACCAGGTCGGTCGTGTCGGCGGGGCTGTTCCAGCGGGCCTCGCCGGCGTAGAGCACGATCGGCAGCAGGGGCGGCAGCCGGCCGCCCGGGGCGAGGGCGCGGACGTCGATGATCTGTTGCCAGAGCAGGCCGGAATAGACCTGCACCCGCACCGGCATGAACCGCTCCGGGGTCGCCTGAAACTCCAGCATCAGGTAGATGTGGACCATCTCGCCGGCCAGCGTCGGCACGCGCCAGATCACGTCGCCCTCGCGCCGCTGGCCGCGGGCGGCGTGGAACTTGGCGTTGACCCGTTCGAGCCGGGTGAAGTCCAGCAGGGCGGCGATCCCGGCGGGCAGGAAGCCGCGCACGAGCTGCTCGATCATCACCGGGTCGGAGAACAGGCGGTGGTACAGGGAGTCGGAGGCTTGCATCGTCGCGGGCGCCGGTCAGGTGATAATCACGCGAACAGCAGCACACTCCCGCAACCATCGGCAAGGGCCGGACGGCCGCCGCGACCTTCTGACCCGACGCGATCCATCAGAAGGGGTCTGACCGCCTCGGGTCCGGCCACGCGACCGCGACCCTGATGATTTCAGCCAGGAAGTGGTCGATACGGGCTTGGTTGCGCGCGTCGGTCAGGGCCAGCCCGCGAAGCGCAGGCGCTCCTCGCCTACGCGGAACAGTGGCAGGCCGCTGGTCGAGGACAGCACCTCGCCGTCAAAACGGACATCCTCAGGCTTGGAACCGACCGATGACAGGCCGGCAAGTTTAGGAGCAGGGTCAACCTTGACGGGTGATTGTCAAACTCAGGTCAGGTTTTCGTTTAGCGATTAAACCCACGAGAATTCAAGCGGTTACGCTACACTCAGCAACGGCCGAGCATAAAATTGGGCAAAGTGTCGTCGCCGGACTGAAATTCCTACTGTCGCCCGATTCATATTGACATTATGCGATAGAATAGGACAATTATCCGAATCAGCTCACTGCCAGCAAAAGGCAAGCCGTCATGACCGCTCCCGCTCCCCGTCCAGCCGTCCGGCAGGATTTTTCCAGCGAGGAGATCGCCGCCGGTGCGTCGGCGGCGGAGGCCGTGCGGCGGGCGGGGTACTCGCCCCTCGGCGTCAGGCAGCGCGGCCATTTCCTGCATGACCTTTCGGCGGTTCCCGGCAGTGACCCCGCCCCCGCAGTGACCGATGATGACCTTTCCGCGATCCCCGGCAGTGACCCCATCCGGCGCCCCCCATGGCGTCTACTCCCCCAGGCTGCTAGAACATCCCCATGGAATGGACCGACGAGGCGATCGTGCTGTCCGCCCGGCCGCACGGCGAGGCGGCCGTGGTGGCGACCCTGCTGACCCGCACCCACGGCCGGCATTCCGGCCTGGTGCAGGGCGGCCGTTCGTCCAAGCAGCGGGGCAACCTGCAAGCCGGCAACCGGGTCAGCGCGCGCTGGCGCGCCCGGCTGGCCGACCATCTCGGGACCTTCACGATCGAGCCGATCCACAACAATGCCGCCGGCATGCTGGACGACCCGCTGCGCCTCGCGGCGCTGGTGTCGGCCTGCACGGTGACCGAAGTGGTCCTGCCCGACCGGGAGCCGCACGAGCCGGTCTTCCACGGGCTGGCGGCCCTGCTGGAGGCGTTCGAGACGCCGCTGTGGGCGCCGGCCTATGTCCGGTGGGAACTGGGGCTGTTGCAGGAGCTGGGCTTCGGCCTCGACCTCGCGTCCTGCGCCGCCACCGGAAGCAACGACGCGCTGGCCTATGTCAGTCCACGCACCGGCCGGGCGGTGTCCCTGTCCGCCGGCGAGCCCTACCGCGACAGGCTGCTGCCCCTGCCGGGCTTCCTGGCCGGACAGCCCGGCTGGAGCGAGGCGGACGTGCTTGCCGGCCTCGAACTGACGGGGCATTTCCTCGAACGCGACGCGCTCGCCCATGCGTCCGCCCAGGCGGTCGCGGCCCTGCCTGCCGCCCGTACCCGTTTCATAGAACGCTATCGCAAAATGGCTACCCTTCCTGGTAGTAGATAAGACATGACCGACCCTGCACTCGATATCCACGACAAGCCGCTCTCCGAGGCGCTCGGCGAGCGGTACCTCTCCTACGCGCTGTCCACCATCATGGCGCGCTCGCTGCCCGACGTGCGCGACGGGCTGAAGCCGGTCCACCGCCGGCTGCTCTATGCCATGAGCCAGCTCAAGCTGGACCCGGACACCCCACCGAAGAAATGCGCCCGCGTCGTCGGCGACGTGATCGGCAAGTTCCACCCGCACGGCGACACCGCGGTCTACGACGCGCTGGTCCGGCTGGCGCAGGACTTCGCGGTCCGCTACCCCCTGATCGACGGGCAGGGCAACTTCGGCAATATCGACGGCGACAACGCCGCCGCCATGCGGTACACCGAGGCCCGCCTGACAGACGTGGCCCGCGCCCTGCTCGAAGGGATCGACGAGGACACCGTCGATTTCCGCGGCACCTACGACGGCGAGGGCGAGGAGCCGATCGTGCTTCCCGCCGCCTTCCCGAACCTGCTGGCCAACGGCTCGCAAGGCATCGCGGTCGGCATGGCGACCTCGATCCCGCCGCACAACGCGGAAGAGCTGTGCGACGCCCTGAGCCACCTGATCAAGAAGCCCGACGCCACGGTCGAGGACCTGGTCCGGTTCATTCCCGGCCCCGATTTCCCGACCGGCGGCGTCCTGGTCGAGTCGCAGGCCGCCATCGCCGAGGCCTACCGCACCGGGCGCGGCAGCTTCCGGGTGCGCGCCAAATGGGAGGTCGAGAAGCTGGGGCAGGGCACCTGGCAGATCGTCGTCACCGAGATCCCCTATCAGGTCCAGAAGAGCCGGCTGATCGAGAAGATCGCCGAGCTGCTGGCGGCGCGGAAGCTGTTCCTGCTCGACGACGTGCGCGACGAATCGGCGGAGGACATCCGCCTCGTCCTGGTGCCGAAGAACCGCAACGTCGATCCCGACGTGCTGATGGAATCGCTGTTCAAGACCACCGACCTGGAAACCCGGTTCGGCCTGAACATGAACGTGCTGGACAAGGACAACGTCCCGCGCGTCATGAACCTGCGCGAGGTCCTGCAAGCCTTCCTGGCGCACCGGATCGAGGTGCTGGAGCGGCGCTCGCGCCACCGGCTGGGCAAGATCGACCACCGGCTGGAAGTGCTGGGCGGCTACCTGATCGCCTACCTGAACCTGGACGAGGTGATCCGGATCATCCGCGAGGAGGACGAGCCCAAGCGCTCGCTGATCAAGGCCTTCTCGCTGACGGAGGTGCAGGCCGAGGCGATCCTGAACATGCGTCTGCGCTCGCTCCGCAAGCTGGAGGAGTTCGAGATCCGCAAGGAGCACGACAGCCTGTCGGCGGAGCGCGCCGACCTGCTCGACCTGCTGGAGAACGAGCCCCGGCGCTGGAAGGCGATCGCCAGGCAGGTCGCGGAGACCCGCAAGCGGTTCGGCAAGGCGACCAAGCTGGGCGCCCGCCGGACGGTGGTGGCCGACGCCCCGTCCGCCGTGATCATCCCGCTGGAGGCGATGGTCGAGCGCGAGCCCGTCACCGTCTTCTGCTCCGAGAAGGGCTGGATCCGCACGGTCAAGGGCCATCAGGCCGATACGTCCGACATCAAGTACAAGGACGGCGACCGGGAGCGCTTCGTGCTCCGGGTGGAGACCACGGACAAGCTGATCGTGCTGGGGACCAACGGCCGGTTCTATACGCTCGGGGTGGACAAGCTGCCGCGCGGCCGGGGATTCGGCGAGCCGCTGAGGCTGATGATCGATCTTGCCAACGACGCCGATCTGGTCACCCTGTTCAAGCACCGGCCGGGGCGCCGGCTGCTGGTCGCGGCCTCCAACGGCCGGGGCTTCCAGGTGGAGGAGGACGAGGTGATCGCCCAGACCCGCGGCGGCAAGCAGGTCATGACGCTCGGCGACGGCGTCGAGGCCAGGTTCTGCATCCCGGCGGAGGGCGACTCGGTCGCGGCGATCGGCAACAACCGCAAGCTCCTGGTATTCCCGCTGGAAGAGGTGCCGGTGATGGCGCGGGGCCGCGGCGTCATGATCCAGAAATACACCGACGGCAGCCTCGCCGACCTGACGACCTTCAAATTCTCGGAGGGGCTGTCGTGGAAGAGCGGGGAGCGCACCCGGCTGGAGGCCGACATGACCCCCTGGAAGGGCAACCGGGGCACGTCCGGGCGCCTGCCGCCCAACGGGTTCCCGAAGAACAACCGCTTCACCTGATCCCGATAAAGCTGTCCCGCCGAGGAACACTCCGACCGTCGTTTCGTTCTTCGTCGCACGAAGCCCCGGCATCACGGATGCCGGGGCATGTGACGACTGTCGGAGAGTGGGATGCGCAGAAGCCTGATGATGACGACCGCCGCGCTGGCCGCCTGGTCCTGGGTCCCGGGCGCCGGTGCGCAGCAGCCGGCACCCGTGACGGCGCCCCCGGGGCCGGAGATCAACGTCCAGCAGCCCCCGGCCTCGGTCGATGTCCAGCAGCCGGCCCCGGAGGTGACGGTCGAACAGCGGCCGCCGGAGATCATCATCGAGCAGCAGGCGCCGCAGATCATCGTCCGGCAGGCGCCGCCCCGGATCATCGTGCGCCAGCCGCCGCCCGAGATCACGGTCCGACAGTTCCAGCCCCAGGTGATCGTCCGGCAGCGCGAGCCCGAGGTGATCATCGAGCAGGCGGATCCCGAGATCCAGGTCGAGCAGCCGGAGCCCCGGGTGACCGTGCAGCAGGCGCAACCCCGGATCGACGTTCAGCAGGCCCAGCCGCAGGTGGTCATCGAGCAGCCAGAGCCGCGGGTCGATGTCCAGCCGGTCGTGCCGGCTCCCGCGCCGGCCGTTCCGCCCGCCCCGGCACCCATGGCCGAGGCGCCCGCCCCGATACCCGAGCCGGCGCCCGAGGCGGCGCCGGCCGACGGTCCCGTGGCGGGCGTGGCCCCGGAACGGATGATCGGCCGCCCCGTGGTCAATGCCCAGGGCGAACCGCTCGGCCAGATCCGGGACCTCCTGCTCGGGCCGGCCGGAACCGTGGAGACAGCCATCGTCGACGTGGGCGGCTATCTCGGCGCGCCGAAGGAGGTCGCGGTGCCGTGGGGGCAGGTGAACGCCGAACCGCAGGAGGGGCCGGTCACCCTGCCGATGGACCGGCAGCAGCTCGAAGCAGCACCCGACCACGACTATGCCGAGGGCGCCAACGCCGTCGTCGGCCCCGCCCGCTGACCCGCGCCGCAAACAGGAGCAAACCCCATGAAGAGACACCTTCTCCTGGCGCCGGCCCTGGCGCTCTGCCTGGCCGCTCCGGCCCTCGCCGCCGCCCTTGCCCAGGACCAGCCGGCCCCGGCGCCGCGGCAGGAGCCGGCGGGAGCCGTCGTCCAGGGCCAGGGCACGGTCGAGGTCCGGCCGGCCGACCCGCAGATCCGGATCGAATCGGCACCCGCGGAGGTGCAGGTCGAGACGACGGGCGAGCCGCAGATCCGCGTCGTCGAGGTGCCGACCATCGCCGGCCGCATGCCCGAGGATGTGGTCGGCTGGAACGTCCGCAACAGCGCTGGCGAGGACATCGGCGAGGTGCGCGATTTCGTGACCGAGCCGGACAGCCCGGCGATAACCAGCCTGGTCATGTCACGGTCCCGCCTGCTCGGGCTGGGCGAGCGGCTGGTCACGCTGCCGTGGGACAGCGTCCGGGTCGATCCGCAGGGGAACGCGCTGGTCACGACCCTGGGCCAGGAGGAACTGGATAACGCGCCGGAGTTCGAGTACGGCGCCGAAGCCAGCACGATCATCGGTCCGGAGCGGAACGACCAGTGACGGCCGGCAATCCCAAGAGAAGCGTAAATCCAAGAGAAGCGTGGAAGTACGGGTAGGAGCCATCAGAGATGTACAGGACATCCGTTTCCCTCGCGGCGCTGGCGATGCTCGCCTCGACCGCGGGCGCCGCGCAGGCGGAGATCCAGGTCGGCGTCGTGACTGCCGTGACGGGTTCCATGGCATCGTTCGGCGAGCAGATGCGCAGCGGCGTCGAGGCCGCCGCGAAGGAGATCAACGCCAAGGGCGGGATCAACGGAGAGGAGATCGGCGTCAAGGTCTATGACGACGCCTGCGACCCCAAGCAGGGCGTCTCCGCCGCCAACCAGATCGTCAACGACGGCATCCGGTTCGTCATCGGCCACATGTGCACGGGACCGTCGGTGCCGGCCTCCGACGTCTATTCGGAGGAGGGGATCGTCATGATCTCGCCGACCGCGACCGCGCCGGTGCTGACCGAGCGCGGCCTGGACAACGTCTTCCGGGTGGCGGGGCGCGACGACCAGCAGGGGCAGGTGGCCGCCGACCACATCGCGGCGCAGATCCAGAACCCCAAGGTCGCGATCATCCACGACAAGCAGGCCTACGGCAGCGGGCTGGCCGACGCCACGGCCAAGCGGCTCGCCGAGAAGGGCATCCAGCCGGTCATGACCGGCTCGGTCAATCCGGGCGAGAGCGATTTTTCCGCCCTGGTCACCAAGATGAAGTCGGAAGGCGTGAACACGGTCTATTTCGGCGGCTACCACGCGGAAGCCGGCCAGATCGTCCGCCAGATGGGCAACGCCGGCATGGACGCCGTGCTGGTCGCGGGCGACGGCCTGTCCAACCCGGACTTCTGGGCCATCACCGGGGAGAGCGGGGCCGGGACCCTGTTCACCTTCAGCCCGGACCCGACCGCCAATCCGACCGCCGCCCCCGTGATCGAGCAACTCCGCGCGGACGGCATCGACCCGGCCTTCTTCACGCTCTACAGCTACGCGGCCCTGCAGGTGCTGGCCCAGGGCATCGAGGCGGCCGGCGAACCGGAGCCGGATGCCGTCGCCGACGCGCTCCGCGAGGGGACCTTCGACACGGTGATCGGTCCGCTGGACTTCGACGACAAGGGCGACCTGACCGAGCCGGCCTACGTCATGTATTCCTGGCAGGACGGGAAGTACGGCCAAGTGTCGGCGCGATAAAGCTGTCGCCCGGGGGAGGGTGCGCGTCCCGCGCACCTCGGGCGGCGGGACGCCGCCCCTCCTCCGCTGTTGTCATGGGAATCCTATCCAAGACAGAAAGGCATCCCATGCGCAGCCTGCGAAATTCCACGGTCGTCATCACCGGCGCTTCGAGCGGCATCGGCCGGGCGACAGCCGTCGCCTTCGCCCGGCAGGGCGCCAACCTGGCCCTTGCCGCCCGCCGCGACGAGGCGCTGGACGAGGTTGCCGCCGAATGCCGGAGCCACGGCGCCGACGTGATCGCCATTCCGTCCGACGTGACCGAACTGGACGACATGCGCCTTCTGGCGGAGGAGGCGGCCGAGCGGTTCGGCGAGATCGACGTCTGGATCAACAATGCCGGCATCGGCCTGGTCGGGCCGTTCGCCGACGTGCCCATGGCCTCCCACCGGCAGGTGATCGAGACCAACCTGTTCGGCAGCATGAACGGCACCCATGCCGTGCTGCCCTATTTCCTGGAGCAGGGCCACGGCACGCTGATCACCAACATCTCGTTCGGCGCCTGGATCGCGCCGCCCTTCGCCGCCGCCTACGCCGCGAGCAAGTTCGGCCTGGAAGGCTTCACCCAGAGCCTGCGGCTGGAACTGGAGGAGTGGCCCGACATCCATGTCTGCAACGTGTTCCCCGCAGTGATCGACACGCCGGGGTACCAGCACGGCGGCAATTACATGGGCAAGGAGCTGAAGCCCGGATCGCCGCTGGTCCCGCCCGAGCGGGTGGCCGACGCGATGGTCGGGCTGGCGCTGCGCCCCCGGCGCGGCGTCAGCGTCGGCGCGCTGGCGCCGCTGACCAAGCTGGCCCACACCCTGGCGCCGGCCCTGACGGAGGAGGTGATGGCGCGCGGCCTGAGGCGTTATTTCCGGCGGGCGGCGCCGTCGCCCTATACCCACGGCTCGCTGTTCAGGCCGGTGCCCCAGGGGACCGGCGCCTCCGGCGGCTACCGGCAACAGACGAGCGGATCGCAATCCCTGATGCTCGCAGGGCTCGCCGCGGCCGGGGTGATCGCCGCCGGGGTGTTCGCCGCGCGCCGCTGAAACGGGTCTCACCAGAGCAGGCCGTAGACCTCGGCCATGCGGTCCATGCGGCGGCGGAAGCCGAATTCGGACTCGATCCGCCGCCGGGCCGCCCGGGCGAGCCGGCGCCGCGTTTCCGGGTCGCCGGCCAGGCGGCGCAGGCCGCCGGCCAGGGCTTCGGCCGACCCGGCGTCGACCGTCAGCATGTCGGTGCCGTCGCGGGCGAAGCTGTCGATGCCGCCGCACCGGGTCGCCAGCACCGGCACCTCCATCGCCATCGCTTCCAGAACCACGTTGGGCAAGCCCTCGCGGAGGCTGGACAGGCAGAACAGGTCGAAGCACTCGAACAGCCCGACCGTGTCGGCCCGGAAGCCCAGCAGCCGGATGCGGTCGCCATGCCCCGTCGCGGCGGCCTGGGCCTCAAGCGCCGCCTTCTCCTCGCCCTCGCCGGCGATCCACAGTTCCAGGTCCAGGCCCTCGCCGATCAGTTGCGCGACCGCCCGGATCAGCAGGTCGAACCCCTTCTCGGGGGACAGCCGCCCGACGGCGCCGACCAGCAGGCGGCCGGGGGGCAGGTGGCCGCGCTCCGAAGCCAGGACGGCGGGGCCGGTCCGGCGGAAATCCTCCGTGTCGATGGCGTTCTCGATCAGGTGCAGCCGGTCCTCCGGAACGCCGCCGGCGCGGCAGCGCTCGTACAGGTCGGACGACACGACGATCACCTGGTCATGGCGCGGCAGCGTCCAGCGATCGATCGCGTAATAGAGCGGCGTCTTGGAGGTATGCTTGACCCAGCCGTGGACCGTCGTCACCAGCTTGAAGCCGAGCAGCGGCTTCAGCAGCACGCCGAACAGGTTCGTCTTGTAGTCGTGGCCGTGCCAGATCCTGACATCGTTCTCCCGGCAGACCGCCGCCAGGCGACGCAGGCTCGCCGGGCTGAAGGCGGAGGCATCGTCCACCTCGATCAGCGGGCAGTCCTTGGCGGACGCCCGCCTTCGCAGCACCTCGAATCCCGGATCGCCCGGCGGGCGCAGATAGCAGGCCAGTTCGCGGTAGCCGGTGCCGCGCATGTAGCGGGGCGAATTGAAGATGGTCTTTTCCGGCCCGCCGCCGGTTCCGGTTACGATCCGGGTATGCAGCACCGTGACGGCATCGACGGCGCCGCCGCCGGGAGGGACGATGACGTTCATGACGATGCCGTGATCCAGCGTTCGAACTGCGCCGCCTTGGCGTCCCAGCCTTCCCCGGAGAGGCGGGCGCGGGCCCGCGCCTGGGCCTCCGGCAGGGAGCGGCGCGCCCGATGCAGGCACAGGGAGGCGAAGCGGGTTGGGTCGGCGGTCAGGTCCAGGGCGTCGGCCCAGGCCCGGTTGGCGGGGAGGGGAGTCGCCACCACCGGCAGGCCGGTCGCCAGATACTCCTTCAGCTTCAGGGGCTGCATGGCCCGGGTGACGGGCAGGTCGGCATAGGGCATCACCAGGACGTCGGCATCCTCCGCGAGGTCCGGCAGGCGGTCATAGGGGACGGGGCCGAGCCAGGTGACGGCGGGGCTCCGGGCCAGCCGCTCGTCCACGTCGTCGTGCCGGCCGACCATCCTCAGGTCGCAGGTCTCGGCCAGGGTCAGGCAGATGTCGGCATCCAGCCTGCGGTCGGCATGGCCCCAGTAGAGCGCGATGGGGCGCCGCCCCGGTCCGCACAGGGGGCGGCGGCGCACGCCGCTCCAGTGATCCAGGTCGATGCCGTGGGTCAGGAGCCGCGCGTCGAAGCCCAACCCCGACAGGCGCCGGCGCAGCACCTCGGAAACGCAGATCACGCCGGAGGCATGGTTCAGCAGGTCGCGTTCCAGGGTCCGCAGGGTCCCGCCGTCCAGCCCCGGCCACTCGGCGAAGTCGTCCACGCAATAGTAGATCCAGTTCAGGCCGGGAAAGTCGGCGGCCAGATCCGCGGTTATCGGCACCGTCGTGATCACCGCCGCCGGGGCGGGGTCACGTTCCAGCACGGGGGCCAGCGCCCGCCGCAGCAACCTGCGGTTCAGCGCGCGCTCGGCCCGGTTCTTGAAGCCCGGCCAGTGGACGGGGGAGTGGATCCGGGGAGCGGGGTCTTCCGAAGCCTCCGGCTTGGCGGCGCCGGCCGTCCGGAACCATGAGGCTGCCTTCTCCACCGCGCGCGCCAGGTCGGCGCGGGTCAGGCCGGGGCGGCGGGTGCCGATCGTGTTGACCCAGTCCACCTCGAAGCGCGGCAGGAGATGCCGGACGAGATGCTGGGTACTGCTGGGGTGACGGCCCCAATCGTCGCTGAAGACGACCAGGCGCGACCGGGACGGGCTGGGCCGCGATGGCTTCGAAACGGTCGGAGATGTTTCCCGATGCATGGCTGCACCTTGGTGATCCCCTGGTGGGGCATGAAGAACGCTGAAATCCGGAAATGCTGATCCCGGACTGCGGGAAGTACGTACCCGAACCAGGATGCATAGCAAGCCTATCTATTAGGATTTAGCCCCAAAGTATCAGGCGGCCGTGCCAGTGCCGGCGCATTGGGATAAGCCCTTGGTCCGATGCAGAGTGAATGAATTTTTCCGGTATTCCTTCGCGTTCTTCAGGTGTCGAGGCTCAGGCGCGATAATGACGAATGAGCACTTGATTGTGTCAAATCCATTACTCTCTAGGAAAGCCTGATGGACGAAACTCCGGTTGTTCTGGTCACCGGCGGCGCCGGCTATATCGGATCCCATGCCGTGCTGGCCCTGCAGGATGCCGGTTTCCCGGTCGTCGTCTTCGACAATCTCTCGACCGGCATCCGGTCGGCCGTCCCGGACGGCGTCCCGCTGATCGAAGGCGACATCGCCGACACCGAGCATGTGGCGGAAGTGATCCGCGGCTTCCAGGTCGGCGCGATCATGCATTTCGCCGGCAGCATCGTGGTCTCGGAGTCGGTCGAGAAGCCGCTGAAGTATTACCGCAACAACACCCAGAACAGCCTGGGCCTGATCGAGACCTGCGTGCGCCTGGGCGTGAAGCACTTCATCTTCTCCTCGACCGCCGCCGTCTACGGCGAGCCCGAGGCCTATCCGATCGACGAGGAGTCGCCGACCCGGCCGATCAATCCCTACGGCCAGTCCAAGCTGATGACCGAGCATATGCTGCGCGATGCCTCGGCGGCCCACGGGCTGAACACCGGCATCCTCCGCTATTTCAACGTGGCGGGCGCGGACCCGGCCGGCCGGGCGGGCCAGAACACCCCGGCCGCGACGCACCTGATCAAGGTGGCGGTCCAGGCGGCGCTGGGGCTGCGCCCCGCGATATCCGTGTTCGGAACGGACTACGACACGCCCGACGGCACCTGCATCCGCGACTACATCCATGTCTCGGACCTGGCCGACGCCCATGTGCTGGCGCTGCGCCATCTGGTCGGAAAGGGCGGCAACCTGCTGGTCAACTGCGCCTACGGCAGGGGCTTCTCGGTGCGCGAGGTGCTGAAGGCGGTGGAGAAGGTCATTGGCCGCCCGCTGCCGGTCGACGACGCGCCGCGCCGTGCCGGCGATCCGCCGGCCCTGGTCGCCAAGGCCGACCGGATCCACGGGCTGCTGGGCTGGAAGCCCGCCCATGGCAGCCTGGAGGAAATGGTGGAGACGGCCCTGGCCTGGGAGCGCCGCTCCGCCGAAGAGTCCAAGGCGCGCCGGGCCTCCTGACATGTCGATCCAGGACTTCGCGTTCGGAGCCCGCGCCGGGCGGATCGATCCCTATGACGAGGAAGACCGCGCGGAGCGCCGCGTGCGCGAGGTCCTGCGCCTGACGCAGGACCTGCGCGAACTCTTCCCCGGCTCCAGCGGCATCCTGGACATCGCGGTCGGCAACGCCGAGGCGGTGCCCTGGTATCGCACCCTGTTCCGCGGCGTCCGCCTCGTGTGCCTGGAACCGGATCGCCCGTCGCCCGCGATCGCGCGGTTCGGCGGACTGGCCTACTACCGTCGCTTCGACGGAATCAGGGTGCCCTACGGCGC
The DNA here is from genome assembly GCF_016653635.2 of Skermanella sp. TT6. Taxonomy (NCBI): domain Bacteria; kingdom Pseudomonadati; phylum Pseudomonadota; class Alphaproteobacteria; order Rhodospirillales; family Azospirillaceae; genus Skermanella; species Skermanella cutis. The sequence continues at coordinate 3,565,176 of NZ_CP067420.1, read as the reverse complement.
CGACAGCTTCGACGTCGTCACCGGTTTCGGCGCCCTGACCGAGTCGTCCCCCGAGGTCCGGCCGCTCCTGCTGGGCGAGCTGCTGAGGGTGCTGAAGCCGGGAGGACTGCTCGTCCTGTTCGAGCCGACCGGCGGGGAGAGCCCGTTGGGCAGCCGCGATGCGCGCCGCGCGGTCGGGGACGCGGGTTTCTGGAACGTGGCGATCCGGTACGGCGGGGCCATTCCGTTCCTGCCTTTCGGGCCGGAGTACCATGTGGTCGGGTGCAAGCTCTGACCGTCCGGTGATACATCGCGATCCGGCCAGCCTCGGCGGCGTCCTGCCCGACGTTCCGGACGGCGACTTCTACGATACCGGCACGTGGTACAGGGTCTTCGCCGAAACCTGCCTGGATCCCGGAGACCGCCTGTCGGTGGAAGCCACCCCGGAGGGGCTGGTCCTGCCGCTGCGCGAGCGGCTGGACGCGCTGGGGCCGTTCCGGGGAGTGCAGCTGTCCTGGCTCGGCAATTACTACACCTGCCGTTTCGGCCCGCTCCAGTCCGGGACCGCCGATGCCGCCGCGGCCTTCGAGACCTGGGGGCGGCAGGTCCGGCGCCGCGAGCCGCGCCCCGCGCGGCTGGTGTTCTCGGCCCTGGACGGAGGGACCGCCACGCTGGACCCGCTGCGGCGGGGGCTGCGGCGCGCCGGGTACCTGGTCGAGACGGTCGAGGATTTCGGCAACTGGTACAGCCCGGTCGCTGGCGGCTTCGAGGAATACTGGAACGGGCGCGGCACCCGTCTGCGCAACACCGTCGAGCGCAAGGAACGGGCGTTGCGGCGCGACCACCGGGTGGACCTGGAGGTCTTCCGGTCGCCGGCCGACGCGGAGCGGGCGACCGAACTGTACGAGCATGTCCACGCCTTGTCGTGGAAGGAGCCGGAGCCTTATCCGCTCTTCATTCCGAGCCTGATCCGCGCCGGGCTGGAGGCGGGCGCCGTCCGGGTCGGCGTGCTGACGGTGGATGGCGAACCGGTAGCCGCCCAGCTCTGGATCGTCTGGCGGGGCCGCGCCACCATCTTCAAGCTGTCCTATGCCGAGAACCGCCGTAAGCTCTCCGCAGGCTCGATCCTGACGCGCCACATGGTGCGCGAGGCTTTCCGGTCCGGCGACGTCGCGGAGATCGATTTCGGCTGCGGCGACGATGCCTACAAGAAGGAGTGGCTGCCCCTGCGCCGCCAGCGCTGGACGCTCACCGCGTACGATCCGACGACGGCCTGCGGCGCCGCCCATACGCTCCGGCGCTATCTGCCGCGCCTGATCCGCCGACGGCTGCTGGGGCGGTGATGCAGTCCGGCGAAGGTGGTGGAGGAGCCAGGATTTGAACCTGAAACTGCTGTCCCGGAGGACAGGGCTTTCCCGATTAAGCTACTCCCCCGATATCCGGGCCGTCAGGCGGCGTAGAGCGCCTCGCCGTAGGTCTTGGCGAACAGGGACTGAAGCTCCTGGAAAAGCTGTTCCACCTCTTCGTCCCAGGACTGGCCGACGCCGTCGGTCCGCCGGACATTGTAGAGGTCCAGGGCGGTGACCAGCAGCCGGGCGTCGTCGCGGGACAGGTCGAACTTCTTCGTCCGCATCGCCTGTTCCAGCGCCCCGATCAGGGCATCGTAGCGCGCGGTGGTGCGCCGCTCCTCGATCGTGGAGACACGGAAGCCGGCGGCATCCGTCCGGTGACCAATTCGGGCCGCCGCATCGAGCGTCCGGATAACCTGTTCGAGCTTCTTGCGGCTTGTCCGCGGGTGGAACATCGTGCCTCCTGACTTGCCGCGACCCTAGCCAAAGAAGAGATGCCGTGACAATCGCCGATCGGGCCACACCCCCACAGTTCCACCCAAGTGTTCCCGAGGTGGTAACCCGTGATCCGCCGCATTTGTTTCATGTCTTTTCTTCCTTCGAGGTCGGCGGGCAGCAGATGCGTTTCGCCAAGATCGCGAACCGCCTGGAACGGCGCTACCGGCATACCATCGTGTCGGTGGACGGGAACACCGATTGCCTCGACCGGCTGGACCCCGGCCTGGACGTGACGGTGCTTCCGGTGGACGTGGAGAAGGGCAGGGCCTTAAGCCTGCGCAACCTGGCGCGTTTCCGGCGGGTGCTGCGCGACCGGCGGCCCGACCTGCTGCTGACCTATGCGTGGGGGGCGGTCGAGTGGGGGCTGGCGAACCGCCTTCCCGCCCGCTGCCCCCATCTGCATTTCGAGGACGGCTTCGGGCCGGACGAGGCGATCGGCCGGCATTTCCGCCGGCGCATCTGGTTCCGCCGGGTGGCGCTGGCCGGTCCCACGGAAGTGATCGTGCCGAGCCGGCTGCTGGAGCGGATCGCGCTGGAGAGCTGGCGGATTCCGCGTCGGCGGGTCCGCTTCATCCCGAACGGGATCGACTGTGCGCGGTTCGCCGCCGCTCCCGACGGGACGGCGCTGCCGCCGCGCCGTCCCGGCGAGCTTCTGGTCGGGTCGGTCGGGACGCTCCGCCGCGAGAAGAATTTCGGCCGGCTGCTGCGCGCCTTCGCGGCGCTGCCGCCGGACCCGCCGGCCCGGCTGGTCCTGATCGGCGACGGCCCCGACCGCCCGGCGCTTGAAGCCGCCGCCCGTGACCTCGGCATCGGGGATCGGGTGGATTTCAGGGGCAACATGATGAACCCGGAGCGGGCGCTGGGATTGCTGGACGTCTTCGCGATCTCGTCCGACACCGAGCAGATGCCGCTGAGCCTGCTGGAAGCCATGGCGGCGGCGCGGCCCGTGGTCTCGACCGACGTCGGCGACGTGAGGGCCATGGTCACCGAAGAAAACCGGCCGCTCGTCGTGGAACGGGACGATAAGGCGGCACTGACCGCGGCGCTCCGCCGCCTGCTGACCGACGCCACGCTCCGCCGCAGGCTGGGCAACGCCAACCGTGCCCGCGTGGTCCGGGAGTACGGCGAAGAAGCGATGCTGGAGACGTACGACCGGCTCTTCGAGGCGTTCAGTCGTCCGGCGCCGCCGCAACGTCCGGCTTGACGCCGGGGCCTCACCCCTTAAGCTCCACCCTGCAAGGGGAGGAAACATGAAAGAGAACAGACTTCGCTCGATCTGGCGCGACGGCGGCAGCGCCCTGAACTGCTGGCTGTCGATCCCGGACGGGTACGCGGCCGAGACGATGGCGCACCAGGGCTGGGACAGCCTGACCGTCGACATGCAGCACGGCGTGATCGATTACGGCGCTTCGGTCGCCATGATGACCGCGATCTCGACCACCGCCGCGGCGCCGCTGGTGCGCGTGCCCTGGCTGGACGAGGCTTACATCATGAAGGCCCTCGATGCCGGTGCCGCCGGCATCATCTGTCCCATGGTGAACAGCAGGGCGGAGGCGGAGCGCTTGGTCGGCGCCTGCCGCTATCCGCCCCAGGGCTACAGGAGCTTCGGGCCGAACCGGGCGATGCTGACCTCGGGCGGCGATTATCCCGAGCATGCCAACGCCGACATCGTCGTCTTCGCGATGATCGAGACGAAGGAGGCGCTGGATAACCTGGACGACATCCTCGGCACGCCGGGGCTGGACGCGATCTATGTCGGCCCGGCGGACCTGTGCTACGCGCTGACCGGCAGGTTCGGCTTCGACCATACGGAGCCGCCGATGTACGACGCGATCGTGGATATCCGCGAGCGGGCCGCGGCGCGCGGCGTGATGCCGGGAATCCACTGCGGCTCCGCGGCCTATGCCCGGCGCATGATCGAGCTGGGCTACCGGTTCGTGACCGGCGGCTCCGACGTCCATCTCATGGCGGCCGGCGCGCGTGCGGCGGTGCTGGAAGCGACCGGGCACGGGACATCCCCGGAGGCGCCGTCGGAGCGGCAGGCGGTCGGACTCTACTGAGCCGGGCTCCGGATGGAAAATGGGCGCCGCCGACCGGCCGGTCGGCGGCGCCCTTCTCCGTCGGCGAGGTCTGTCCGGCGGGACGCGTCAGGCGTTGCCGGTCTTCTCCTCGGCGCGCTTCTGCATCTGCTCCGCGGTCAGGCCCTGCTTCTCGGCCTCCTCCTGGCCGGCGTCGCGGGCGGCTTCGACGCCCGCTTCGGCGGCGGTGCGGACCACGTTGGTGGCGCGGTCGACCGCCTCGCTGCCGAACTCGCGGGCCCGGCTGTAGAACTCGTCGCTGTACTCGCCCAGCAGCTCGTTCTCATAGCGGCTGGCGGGAATGCTGGCTCCCAGCACCGCGCCGACGGCGATGCCCATGATGCCGGCCATCAGCGGGTGCTCGTCGACCAGCCCGACGACGCTTCCGTAGCCCTGGCGGGCACGCTGCGAGGCCCGGTCGCCGTACTGGCGGGCGCGCTCGCGATAGTCGCCCTGGCGCCCCGTGCCGCCGTAGGCGTCGCCGCCGGAATAGCCGGACCCGGAGAAGCCCTGGCCCTGACCGCCGGTGCGGCTCTGGACGCGGTCCCGCATGGACTGGGCGGTGTTGCCGGCCTGGTCGCGCCACTCGGACGCGCGGTTCGTCGCCTGGTCGCGGAACTCCGAAGCCCGGTGAAGGGCCTGGTCGCGCAGTTCCTCCGCCCGGTGCAGGGCGGTGTTGCCGTACTGGCGCGCGCGCCGACGGGCGTCGCGGATGCGGCTGTCGACGCCGGGATGGCTGGTGTTGCTCCAGACCAGCCAGCCCACGCCGAGGCCGATCAGCGCCAGCGGCACCGGATTGCCGAGGATCGAGCGGTCGTCGTCGTCGTGGGAGTAGTTGCCGTGGCTTTCGTAATAGGTTCTGTTCATGGTGTTCCGCCTGATGGTCTGCGGGCTGCGGCTCTGCCCCGGAATGGGACAGGCGCGCCCTGGTGGATTGTTCGGCCGGGCCGTTCCGGCCCGTGGGGCGGTCAGCGCCCCATCTGCGCCTTCGCCCAGTCCTTGTCGTCCTGCAGGGTCGAGATGGTCCGGTTCGGCTGTAGGTTCTTGGCCGCCAGCTTGCTCTTGCCCATCGACACCAGGATGATGCCGATCACCGTCACGACGCCGCCGACGATCAATGCGGCCAGCCAGGGCTCCATCAACGTCGCCAGGTAGTAGGTCAGGGCGAGCAGCAGGAAGATCACGCCCGCGAAGGCGACCATGCCGCCGGCGGCCAGCGAGACCGCTCCGGTCGTCGCCTGGTTCACCTTCTCGGACATCTCGACCTTGGCGAGCTCGACCTCCTTGCGCACCAGGGTGGTCGTCTCGTGGGCGAGCTCGGTCAGCAAGCCCGTCAGCGGCCGGTCGCCACCAGTCCGCTGCGGATCATCGTATCCGCGGAAGCTGTCGTCCGGCCTGCCGGTCATGGCCTGGTCCCCCTCGGCGGAGTGGTCCCCTTGCTCTCGGTGTCGGGCTTCACGGTCGAAGCGGTGCTTCCGGAAGAAGGAACCGCCGTGCCGCCCAGGCCGCCGGTCGACCGCTCCTCGTGCGCCGACGTCCCGACGACGCCGGTGTTACGCTGCATGGCGCCGATGCCGCCGGCATTGCCGATCCCCGCGCCGAGGCCGGAGCCGCCGGCTCCCGTTCCCGAAACGCCGGCCGTCCCGGCGGGAGAGCCGGTCGTCGCCGCACCGGCGGAACCGGCCATGGTTCCCGAAGCGGTTCCGGCGGAGGTGCCGCCGATGCCCGACGACGAGGTGCCGGTCCCCGTCGAGTAGCCGCGGCTGCCGGTCTCGCGCCGGGCGAATTCGCCGGCGCTTCCGCCGTACCCGCCGGTCTGCCGGCCATAGCTGCCCCCACCATAGCTTCCGCCGTAGCCGCCCTGGCCCATGCCGCCCTGGCCCATGCCGCCGCGGTACCGCGCGCCGCGGCTGCCGGAGGTGCGCAGGAAGCGGGCGATGGCGAAGCCGACCACGACCGCGCCGCCGAGGAACAGCTCCGGCTGGCGGCGCGCGAAATGCTCGGCCTGGCCGATCAGGTCGTCCAGGTCGCGGTCGCGCAGGCTGTCGGCGAACTGCTCGATACGCTGTGCGGCCGTATCGGTATAGCGCGCGACCATGTCCTCGTTCCGCTCGCTGAGCTGGTCGGCGGCCTGGTGGAGAGCCTGCGCAACGCTGCCGATGCTGTCGGCGACGCGATGCTGCTGATGCTCGAAGGCCGAACGGGCGCGGGTGCGGGCGGCGCCGGCGAGCCGGTTGCCCTCTTCCCCGACCTGCTGCTTGGCCTGTTCGACCGTGTTGGATGCGGTCTCGCGGGCCGATCCGGTGGTGGAGGCGCCCAACCCCGACCCGGTGGAACTGCCCGGGGAACCGCCCAGGGACCCATTCGTGTCGCGCGTAGCCATATTCAGGACCTCCTCATGACGCTGTTCTTCGTTGCGCTCATTCACGCATTCTGACCAAAGATCTCCCAAGGAACAGCGAGCGACGGATATGAGTTCCAAAGGGGTGCCGGATGGCAGGGCCGCCTTGCCCGGCTTGGAGCCTTCCTCTCGAAGGGGCTAGGTCTGCGCCGGATGCGTAAACCTTTGGCGTTCCCCAAGGCTTGACCGGTCGTGTCACTATCGACAGTATAGGCCCGTCAGGCGGTTGCTTGTTGTGGCGCGGTGCATACTCCCGCCCCAGGAATGCAGCCGCCGGACCAACCCGGCGCGCGATGTCGCCGGCAGGGAACGCGGTCGGATATCCCGATGGCAAAGCCTCCGCGGCATGGCCGACGGACTGGAACGTGCTTTTGCCCATCCGACTGGGAGGCGGCGGGATCGACCGAAGTCGGCCCCGCCGCCTGATCACCGGCGCTGCGCCGCCTTTGCCTGTCGTTTTCCCCAGCGCAATGGTGGTAAGGGTGCCGAATTGGGAAAAATCTTAAGCTTCTATTCACCAGTTTGCCCTTCATTAGTCATACGATGTATACAGCGTGGATGGTGAAGCCAACGCCGAACGTAACGCTGTATAACTTTGGGCGACAAAATGCAGATACGCACAACCTGTACCTCGACAAAGGCATTTGTCGTGCCGGTGTGCTGCATGCCTTGGACTGGACAAGCGGGGGAACCTCCGCTCGGGGGCATTCATTGCGTATTTTAGCGGCTATTGTCTCGATGTCGGCTATTATGCTGACGGGTTGCGTGGAACAGGGGAAAACCGTGCCGCTCATGATCGTCCGTGCGGAGCCGCCCCCCGCCAGCACGGAGGTCTCCCAAGCTCCCGTGCCGAGGGCCAAGCCGAAGCCGCCGGCTCCGACCGCCGCCACTGCCGGCGTTCCCGCCGGCCGCAAGCCGGTGCCGGATGCCGCCGCGTCGTTCCGGCCCCCCTCTTTCGCCCCGGAACCGGACGTCTCCCCCGAACGTCGCGACGCCTCCGAAGGTTCCGAGGCGAACGGCGGCTCCGTCGTGATGGTGCCGCCCGCGGCTCCCTTGCCCGAGCCGTTGCCGGCCCCCGCGGAGGCGCTGCCATCCCCGGCCACTCCCGCTCCCCCGGAGCCTTTGGCCGCCGCGCCGCCATCCGACCATCCCGGCCCCAAGGCCCTGGTCGGCCTGGACGAACAGGCCACCGTCCGGCTTCTCGGAGAGCCGTCCTGGACCGAGGATGTCCCGCCCGCGAAATACTGGCAATACGCCACTCCCTCCTGCGTCTTGCGCGTCTTCTTCTTCATGGAGATGACAACGCAGAACTTCCGTGCCCTTTCCTATGAACTGACGAGTAGCGACGATGCCCCCAATGTCCATGAACGGTGCTTCGCACAACTCCTCGCCCAGGCTTCAGGCCGTCAGACGGCCCATGGCAACCGCATCAACTAACCCGGCCGCCGGCGCCGTGCCGTCCAAGGTCGCCTTGGTCGATGACGACGATCTCTTCCGGGAATCGTTGGGCATGAACCTGGCCGACGAGGGATACGAGGTCATTCCCTTCGACCGCGGTGCCCCGGCGCTCGACTATTTCCTGCGCGGCGGCAACGCCGACGTGGTCCTGCTCGACTGGCGCATGCCCAAGATGGACGGCATCGACGTGCTGCGCCAGCTCCGGGCCAGCGGCATCGAGGTGCCGGTGATCTTCCTGACCGTGCTGTCGGACCAGATCTACGAGGAGGCAGCGCTGGCCGGCGGCGCCGTGGATTTCGTGGAGAAATCGCGCTCCCTGCCGATCCTGCTGAAGCGCATGCAGCTCATCCTGGGCGGGCGCAAGACCGGCCCGGACGAGGGCGATCCCGGCGCGGCGCCGGGCGCGCAGGCCGGCGCCGCGCCCGCGGGCGGCGGCAACCCCAACCTGTTCAACCGCGGCGAGCTGGAACTTCGGCTGGACGGCAGCCGGGCCTTCTGGAAGGGCACGCGGGTCGACCTGACCCTGACCGAGTTCAACATCGTGCGGCTGATGGCGACCCGGCCGGGCGAGGACATCTCCTACCGCGAGATCTACGACCTGGTGCATGGCAAGGGGTTCGTCGCCGGCTACGGTCCGGCGGGATACCGGGCCAACGTCCGCGCCTTCATCAAGCGCATCCGCCAGAAGTTCAGGATGGTGGACGGCGATTTCGACCTGATCGACAACTATCCCGGCTTCGGCTACCGCTGGAGCGACGATCCGGTCGGCGGCGGGATGGACGGCGACGACGACCTGCGGGGGCATGCGGGAGGCTTGAGTTGACGGGGCGCCGGCGGACGGAGCCGGGAGCGGAGTCCTGATGGCGCAGCCGCGGGCAAAGACCGGCGGCCGTTGGCTCCTGCGCTCGCTCGCCAGCCGGCTGGTGCTTGTTTCGGTCGTCTTCATCGCCGTGCCCATCCTGATCTACCAGCAGTTCCGGGCGGCGGACGAGGACAAGCAGACGCTGCTCCTCCAGAGCGCCCAGCAGCAGGGCCAGCTGATCGCCCGTGCGCTGGAGCCGCTGCTCGCCAGGGCGGACGCCAGCCTCCTGACGCGGCTCGGCGAGGAGCTTGCCCGGTTCGCCGACGAGAACACTCGGCTGAAGCTCCTGCTCCGGCCGAGAGGCGTTCCGGGAGCCCAGGGTTTCTACTATGTCGGCGCGGCGCCCCAGGCCCCCAACGCGAACCTGGACATCGAGCGCCAGCGCCTGCTGGAGCAGGGCATCCTGGCCCGCCTCGCGGATACCTGCAGCGGCAACCAGCCGCTGGCGATCCGGCTCCAGACCGCATCGGGCGCGCTGGAGGTCCTGACCTCGATCACCCCGATCAACAGCCCGTTCGGCTGCTGGGCCGTGGTGACGTCCCATTCGACGCCGACCTATCTCGGCTCCTCGATCGGCCAGCCCTACTGGCAGACGCCGGAAGTCCAGGCCGCGGCGCTGATCTACCTCGCCATGGCGGCGCTGGTGCTCCTCCTGTTCCTGGGAGTCTGGAGCAACCTGCGGCGGTTCGGACTGCTGGCCCGCCAGATCGGGAACCACGACGGCAACGGCCGGTCCTCGTTCGCCGAGCAGAACACCGTGCCCGAGCTGCGCAGCGTCGCCGAAGACTTCGACCGGCTGGTCGACACCCTGCGCAGTTCGGCCGACAACCTGCGCCGCGCCGCCGAGGACAACGCCCACGCGTTCAAGACCCCGATCGCGGTGATCCGGCAATCGCTGGAGCCCCTGAAGCGGATCATCCCCGGCAGCGACGGACGGGGACCCAGGGCCATCGACATGATCGACCGCTCGCTGGACCGGCTCGACGGCCTGGTGTCCTTCGCCCGGCGCATGGACGAGGCCGCGGCCGACTTGCTGGAGCCGCCGCGCCGCAAGGTGGACCTGTCCGAACTGCTGGAGGACATGCTGAGCGGCTATGCCGGGCTGCTCGCGGAACGGCACCTGCACCTGAGGCTGCTGATCACGCCGCACGTCGTCGTGCGGGCCGGCGAGGACCTGCTGGAAACCGTCGTCGAGAACATCGTTGAGAATGCCATCAGCTTCTCCCCGATCGACGGCAGCATCCAGGTGCGCCTGGCGCGGTCCGGCACCATGGCGGTCCTGACGGTCGAGGACGAGGGGCCGGGCGTCGATCCGGGCAATATCGAGCGCATCTTCGAGCGGTATTTCTCGCAGCGCGACGCGACCGACGCGGCGGAGCACCGGGCCCTGGACGCGACGGGCACCGACGGCGGCAGGACGGTCGTGCCCTTCGACCAGCCGGTGCAGCCGGCGGGTACGGGCGACTCCCTCCATTTCGGTATCGGCCTGTGGATCGTCCGGCGGAACATCGAGGCGATCGGCGGCCGGGTCACGGCGAGGAACCGGGACGCCGGAGGGCTGTTGATCCGGGTCGACCTTCCGATGGCGCTCTAGCGTTGCGCCGGACGGCCTAGGACGGAGGTATGCCCCTGCACGCCCGCCATATCACAGTTTTGCCACATGACCGCGACGGGGATACCCCTATATCGTGTCGGCGAATGTATACCGAACGGATGGACTGTCATGTCACAGCCTGATAGCGATGCGACTGGAGTTCAGAAGCCCGCGGTATATCAGTACAGCTTCACGCGCGGCTCGGAGCAGGCGGCGGAGCGGGGGGCGGAGACGGCCGACACGGCCGAGCTCGGGCATTCCCTCGAATTGCTGCGCAGCACGAGCCTGCACCTGTCCCTGTTCAAGATCGTCCTGACCGACATCGACCCCGAGCAGGGGAAGATGGCGATGCAGCGGGCCTTCGGCAATCGCGGCATGTTCGCGTCGCTGGCCGCCGGGGGATTCGCGCTGCTGCTGATCGGGACGGACGTCGACAGCCGGATCACCAACGCGATGACGGTACAGGCGATCTACGCGTCCCTCGCCGACCTGGGGCTGCGCTCGCGCCTGGAGATCGCCGCCATCCACAGCCCGGCGCCCGAGATCGGCGATCCGGACGACATCCTGCTGCATCTGGCCAACCTGCCCGCCGTCCAGCATCCCTTCGGCCGCGCCGCCTGAAGGAGCCTGCCGGCTGGTCACCGCCGGCGGTTGACCAGTGCCACGCCGCCGACGGCGACCGCCATCCCGGCCAGGGCCGGCATGCCCAGCCGCTCGTCGAACATCAGGTAGGCGATGACCGCCGTCGCCGGGGGCACGAGGTAGAACAGGCTGGCGACCTGCGCCGCGGCGCCGCGGCGGATCAGGATATAGAGCAGGAACACCGCCCCGACCGAGAGCACCAGCCCCAGCCAGGCGAGGGCGAACAGGAACTCGCCGGTCCAGCGGACCTCCATCGTCTCGAAGCGCATCGCCAGGACCAGGAGGACGGCGCTCGTGGCGGCGTACTGGAGGGCGGTCCCGCTCCTCAGGTCCATCCCGCCGCAGAATCGCTTCTGGTACAGGGTCCCCACGGAGATCCCGACCAGGGCCGCGACGCACAGCGCCACGCCGGACAGGTAGCCGGCCTGCAGCGACAGGTTCTCCCAGACGACCAGCAAGACGCCGCACAGCCCGAGCGCCAGGCCGAGCCACTGCCTGGCGCTGACGGTCTCGCCCAGCATGCGGCCGGATGCGGCCGCCGTGAGCAGGGGCTGGAGGCCGACGATCAGGGCGGCCACGCCGGCCGGCAGGCCGTTGGCGATGCCGGTGAAGACGCCGCCGAGATAGACGCCGTGGACCAGCAGGCCGGCAACGACGATATGCAGCGCGTCGCTCCAGCGGCGCGGCCAGGGAGCGCGCGTGACCAGCGCGACCGCGGCCAGCACGGCCGCCACGAGGGAGAGGCGGATCAGCAGGAAGGTCAGCGGCTCGGCATAGGGCAGGCCGAACTTGGCGCCGATGAAGCCGGTGCTCCACAGCAGGACGAACACCGCCGGGATCAGCCGCATCCACGCCGGGCGCCCGCTCGGGGCAAGGGAGACTTGTGCCATTGCGCATACCTGTCGCGCACCGGGGCGGGACGCCCGGCGCAGGCGGCAGGGCTAGCGCCCTAAGGCGGCTTTGGCAATGGCGGTATGCCGGCCGCCCGGCGGGCGGGCGCTGGTTCAGGCGACGTGGCGACCCCGTCGGACGACCCGCCACAGCGGCAGCCGGACCGTGACGTGGGTGCCCGCATGCTCCTCGCTGCGCAGGACCATGGTGCCGCCGTGCAGGCGCACCAGGGACCGGGTCAGCGGCAGTCCCAGGCCGGTCCCCGACATCTCCTGCTGGAACTTGCCGTCGACCTGCCCGAACGGCTCCATGACGCGGGCAAGGTCCTTCCGGGCGATGCCGATCCCGGTGTCGCTGACGGTGATCGCCACGCGGCCGTCGGGCTCGCATTCCAGCTTCAGGTCCACGGAACCGCCGCGCGGCGTGAACTTGACGGCGTTGGACAGCAAGTTGAGCAGCACTTGGCGCAGCACCCGCTCGTCGCCCCGCACGATCGGCAGGTTCGGCGGGATATGGGTATTGAACTTAAGGCGTTTGTCGTGGACCGGCTTCTGGATGAAGCGGCCGGCCGCCAGGGCGATCACGGCCAGGTCGATCTCCTGCTCGTTCAGATCGTATTTTCGCGCCTCGATCTTCGACAGGTCGAGCAGGTCGTTGATCAGGTTCAGCAGATGGGTCCCGCTGGCGTGGATGTCGGTGATGTACTCTCGGTACCGCTCGTTGCCCAGCGGGCCGAAGACTTCCTGGTTGATCATCTCGGAAAAGCCGATGACGGCGTTCAGCGGCGTGCGCAACTCGTGGCTCATGCTGGCCAGGAACTGCGATTTCGCCTTGTTGGCCTTTTCCGCCGCCTCCTTCGCGACGCGCATGTCCTGCACCGCCTTCTCGCGCCGTCTGGTCTCCACGCGGACACGCTCGAGCACGCGGTTGTACAGCGTGGCGATCTGCCCGGCCTCGGTCTCCGCGTCCACCTGGACCGGGCGGGAGAAGTCGCCGTCGCGCCTCTGCCGGTCCATCTCCACCAGCAGCCGCAGCAGGGCGGTGTTCGCCCCGTGCTCGGCGACGTTGAGGCCGATCCGCTCGTCCTCCTGCGAGACCCGAAGCGGATAGAAGCGGTTGATCAGCGACAGCAGCGCGAGGCCGCCGCCGAAGGAGAAGGCGCCGATCGCGCCGACGCCCCCGAGCTGGATGAGGAACTGCTCCCAGCGGGTATGGCCGTTGTTCCAAAGGTCCGGCCGTCCGACCAGGGCCACCGCCAGGGTTCCCCAGATCCCGCACATCAGGTGGACCGGCACCGCCGACACGGCGTCGTCGACGCGGACCTCCTCGAGCACGCGCATGCCGACGAACAGGATGACCCCGGAGACCGCGCCGATCACCAGGGCGCCTCCGGGGCCGACCACGTGGCAGGGGGCCGTGATGCCCACCAGCCCGGCCAGCACGCCGTTCATGATGATCTCCACCTTCGGCTTGCGGTGGAAGCCCCAGGTGATCAGCAGGGCCGCGAGGCCGCCCGCCACGGGCGCCAGGACGGTGTTGATCAGGATGCGGGGGATTTCGGGGCTCAGCCGGAGCGTGCTTCCGGCATTGAACCCGAACCAGCCGACCCACAGCAGGAAGACGCCGAGCACCGCGACCGGCAGGTTGTGACCCTCGATCTCCTTGTGGCCGGAGCCGGGCTCGGGGCCGAAGCGCCCTGACCGCGGTCCGATCACCAGGATCGCCGCCAGCGCGATCCAGCCGCCGACGCTGTGGACGACGGTCGATCCGGCGAAGTCGATGAAGCCCAGGGAAGCGAGCCAGCCGGTGGCCCGGCCTGTCTCCAGGCCCGCCCAGCTCCAGTGGCCGACCACGGGATAGATCAGGGTGGACAGGATCGCGGCGCACAGGAAGTAGCCCGCGAACCGCATGCGCTCCGCCACCGCTCCCGAGACGATCGTCGTGGCCGTGCCGCAGAACATCATCTGGAAGAAGAAGAAGGCGCCCGACCAGGGCGTTTCGCCGCCGTCGAACAGGAAACCGCTGGTGCCGATCAGGCCGGCCCAGCTCGCCCCGAACATCAGCGCGAAGCCGATCAGCCAGAAGCTGAAGGCGGCGATCAGGAAATCGACCAGGTTCTTGATGACGACGTTGATGCTGTTCTTGGCGCGGACGAGACCCCCTTCGAGGCAGGCGAACCCGGCCTGCATCAGGAAGACGAGGATGGCGGCGACGCTGAGCCACAGCACGTCCATGTATTGACCCGCCGGATCCATGGTCAGCAGGTCTGTCCGCGGCTTCGGGAATGCATTCTGTCGAGGTATCCTGGATGCTTGGATGAACGTCCGCCGGAGCCCGCCCCGGCGGGCGTGAACCCTGGCCCGGTCCGGTTTCCGACAGATCATGGAAGCTTACCCCAATTATGATTTCATGCGCTGTAAAATATTGCCGCACCTGCGAAGAAATTCCGCATCCCGGTCAGGAAGTCAGCGTTAATGCAGTATTAACCAGTTCTTGGATAGTGTCCGTCATGTTTCGCATGCCTGCGCCATCGATTGCATTATTGCTTGCCATTCTTGCCGCAACTTGGGGTTCTGCGGCCGCGGCGCCGCCGCAGTCCGAAATGTCCGGAAGCGGCAGCGCCATGGAAGGGGACGTGCTCACGCTCAACGGCACCATGGTGCGCCTGCGCGGGATCGATGCTCCGGACGCCGGGCAGATCTGCCGATCCCTGCGGGGGGCCGAGTACGACTGCTTCGCCGCGGCGCGCGACCAGCTGCAATCCATGCTGGACCTGGGGCCGGTGACCTGCAGGCTCAGCGAGTTGGACCGTTCGCAGCAGCGCGTGGGCGTCTGCCGGGTCCTCGGCAAGGACCTGGCGGCGGCCATGCTCGTGCGCGGCTGGGCTTTCGCCTACAGCCATCTCAGTCACGACTACCACGGGCTCGAGGCGCGGGCGCAGGCGCGCCGCGCCGGCATGTGGGCCGGACGCGTGGAGGCGCCCTGGCTCTGGCGGACCCGGAAGCTCAATGAAAAGGGTGTCTCGGAACGTTAATCAAACTTAACTTGATGACAGGGCCTGCTTCGGTGCCTAATGTGGCCCCGGCTTACCGGTGAAAGGACCGAGGGAAGCAAGGCCAATGCGTGTCTATGCACGGGAATTGAACGAGCATCTGCCGAGCCTCCGACGCTACGCGCGCGCCCTTACCGGGTCGGTCGAGCGGGGCGACGACCTGGTGACGCGCTGCGTCGAGATTGCCGTCATGGCGCCGACCCGTTTCGGCGTGCCGCTGGCTTCCGCGGGCGGGCTCTACGCTCTCCTTCACGCCCTGTTCGACCAGGACGGGGAGGGCCGGCCGGACAGGTCGCAGCATCCGATCGAACGGGCGCTGGCGCGCCGGCCGGAGATCGAGCGCCGGCTTTACCTGCTGGTCGCGCTGGAGGGTCTTGCCGTGGCGGAGGCCGCCAAGCTGGTCGACCTGACCATCACGGAGGCGACGGAAACGCTGACCGCGATCCGGGAGTTCCTGCGGCTGGCGATGACCGCAAGGGTCCTGGTGGTCGAGGACAATGCCCTCGCCGCGGTGGATCTCAGCGAAATGATCAGCGGCATGGGCCATGTCGTCTGCGGGATGGCCGCGACGGAGCCGGAGGCCCTGGCGCTGGCCAACGCGGAAAGCCCGACCCTGGCCGTGCTGGACATCCGCCTGGCGCGCGGGGGAAGCGGCATATCGGTGGCGCGCATGCTGCGGGACAGGTTCGCCGTCCCGGTGATCTTCGTGACCGCTTATGCCGGCGACCTGCGCCTTCTCGACGAGGAGGGCCTGGGGCCGGTCATCCGCAAGCCCTATACGACCACCGCGGTACAGGATGCCATCTCGCAGGCGGTGTTCGCGCCTCTGCCCGAGATGCTGCTGCACTGATCCCGGGTATCATGACGCGAAAGGACCGCCCCGGCCGTGGCCGGAGCGGTCCGATGTCCCCCGTCGGTCGGACGCGTGCGTCAGACCGCTCGCGAGCGGCCCGCGATCATGCGGTAAACCGCCAGGATGATGATGGCGCCGACCACGGCGCCGATGAAGCCCGCCCCTTCGCCGGCCCGGTACCAGCCGACGGCCTGGCCCAGATAGGTCGCGACGAAGGCGCCGGCGATGCCGAGCAGGATCGTGATGATGAAGCCGCCGGGGTCGCGGCCCGGCATCAGGAACTTGGCGACGATGCCGGCCAGCAGGCCGATGATGATTGTACCGATGATGCCCATGATGTCGATCCCTCTGGATTTGCCCCTTTGATGACCCTGTAACGCCTGAACCGGTCGCGGAGTTCAAATCGAAGGCGCATGCCTGCCCCGGCTATGGCGGGGTAACATCGTCGGGAGCCCGGGGCGGGCGGCGACTGCGGCACGCGTCGGAACAGTATTTCACCTCCTCCCAGACGGCGGCCCATTTCCGCCGCCAGGCGAACGGCCGGCCGCAGGCGGCACAAGGCTTCGTCGGCAGGTCCCCCTTGCGCCGCATGGGGCCGGTCCGCCGGACGGCGGGCATGGGTGTCAGGACCGCTCGGGCGGGAGCGCTATGGGATGCCGCATCTCGTAGGCGCGCGCGGCCCGCAGGACCAGGTCGTCCCGGTGCATCGGCCCGACGATCTGCAGGCCGACCGGCAGGCCGGCCGCGGTCAGGCCGCAGGGGATCGAGGCGGCGGGCTGCTGGGTCAGGTTGAACGGATAGCTGAACGGGGTCCAGTCGATCCAGCCGGTCTCGTCCGGACGGTTCGGCTCGTTCTGCCCGGCCTCGAATGCCGGGATCGGCATCGCCGGGGTCAGCAGGATGTCGTGGCGCCGGTGGAAGAGGCTCATCTGCATGCCCAGGCGGGCGCGCGCCAGGACGGCCTGCTGGTAGTCGAGCAGCGAAAGCGACGCGCCCGCGTTCTCGAACCCGCGGAGGTGCGGGTCCATCAGCGCCTTCTGCTCCTCGGTGAAGCCGGCCATGACGGTGGCGGCGCCGGCCGACCAATGGGCGAAGAAGACGTCGGTGGCGCCCGGCAGGTCGAGGACCACCTCCTCGACCTCGGCGCCGAGGTCGGTGAACTCCCCGGCCGCTCGCCGGACGAGGGCGGCGACCTCCGGATCCACCGGCGCGCCGTTCAGGGTGGGCGCGAAGGCGACCCTCAGTCCGGCCACGCCGTCGTCCAGCCCGGCCATGTAATCCTTGTCGGCGGGGGGCAGGGCGTACCAGTCGCGCGGGTCGGGGCATGCCAGGACCCGCAGCATCAGCGCGGCGTCCGGCACGGTGCGGGTCATCGGGCCGACATGGGACACCGTTCCGAAGGGGCTCGCCGGGTATGCCGGGACGCGGCCGAAGCTCGGCTTCAGTCCGAAGATGCCGGTGAACGACGCGGGAATGCGGATCGATCCGCCGCCGTCGGTGCCGACATGCAGCGCTCCCATGCCGGTCGCCGCCGCCACCGCGGCGCCTCCGCTCGACCCGCCGGGCGTCATGGCCGGATTCCAGGGGTTGCGGGTTATGCCGGTCAGCGGGCTGTCGGTCACCCCCTTGTGCCCCAGTTCGGGCGTCGTCGTCTTGCCCAGCAGGATCGCGCCCTGCTCGCGCAGCCTGGCGGTAGCCGGAGCATCCTCCTCCCACGGCTGGTCGGGGCTGATCGCCCTGCTGCCCCGAAGCGTCGGCCACCCCTTCGTCAGCAGCAGGTCCTTGATGGTCGCCGGAACGCCGTCCACCAGCCCGAGCGGCTTGCCTTTCAGCCAGCGTTCCTCGCTGGCGCGGGCCGACTCCATCGCCGCGTCGCCGTCCACCAGGGTGAAGGCATTGAATCGGGCATCGGCCGCGGCGATGCGGTCGAGGCAGGCCTGCGTGACTTCGACGGGCGAAATCCTGCGGCTTCGATAAAGAGCCAGAAGCTCGGTGGCGGAGAGCAGGGCCGGATCATTCTTCATAAGGGAGTATGCCGAGATTTGTTCGGGACGAGGGGTGCGTCATTTAGTCTAGTTCGCGGATGCTGATGTCACCAAGCCGTAATCGTTCCGTGCATTGAAGCATTAACGAAGCTCCCTTATGCTGCGTTGCACAAACAAACCTGCGGTTTGATCGAGGAGTTTCGATGTCGCTCATTTCCCTGGAAGGCAAGCGCGGCCTGGTGGTCGGCATTGCCAATGACAGCAGCATCGCGTACGGCTGCGCCAAGGCCTTCCGGGCGCTCGGCGCCGAACTGGCCGTGACGTATCTCAACGCCAAGGCCGAACGGCACGTCAAGCCGCTGGCCGACGAGCTGGAGGCTTCGCTGTTCCTGCCGCTCGACGTCCGGGTGGAAGGCGAGCTGGAGGCCGTCTTCGCCGCGATCCAGGAGAAGTGGGGCAAGCTCGACTTCGTCCTCCACTCCATCGCCTTCGCCCCGAAGGAAGACCTGCACGCCCGCGTCGTCGATGCCTCCCGCGAGGGTTTCCTGCTCGCCATGGACGTCTCCTGCCACTCCTTCGTGCGCATGGCCAAGCTGGCGGAACCGCTGATGGTCGACGGGGGCTGCCTGCAGACGGTCTCCTTCTACGGCGGGGAGAAGGTGGTCGAGCACTATAACCTGATGGGTCCGGTCAAGGCCGCCCTGGAGAGCGTGACCCGGTACATGGCGGCCGAGTTGGGGACCAAGGGCATCCGCGTCCATGCCCTGTCGCCGGGGCCGCTGGCCACCCGCGCCGCATCCGGCATCGACCGCTTCGACGAGCTGATGGCCCGGGTGACGGAACGCGCTCCGACGCACCACCTGGTCACGATCGAGGATGTCGGCGCCTACGCGGCCTTCCTGGCGAGCGACGCCGCCAAGTCGCTGACCGGATCGGTCGCCTTCATCGACGGCGGCTACAACATCGTCGGGTGACGGCCGGGCGGCCGATGGTAATCTCCCCTCGCCCCGACCCGGGGAGAGGGGAGAACCATGGCCGCTGAACCGCGCCTCGCGCGAATTCTCGATTTCCTGCTGCTGACCGACCGTTTCAAGACGATCGAGCGGCGGGGCTACATAGCCGACGGCTCGCGGCGCGAGACGGATGCCGAGCATACCTGGCACATGGGGCTGTTCGCCCTGCTGCTCCACAAGGAACTCGGATTCGAGGTCGACCTGGGGCACGTCCTGACGCTGGTCCTGGTGCACGACCTGGTCGAGATCCATGCCGGCGACACCTATGCCTATGACGAGGCGGGCTGCGTCGGGCAGGCCGAGCGGGAGATCGCGGCGGCGGAACGCCTGTTCGCCGAACTGCCACCCGACCTGGGAGCCAGCCTGCATGCCTGGTGGCGCGAGTTCGAAGCCGGCGAAACCCCCGAGGCCCGTTTCGCCAAGGCGATCGACCGGCTCCAGGGTTTCGCGCAGAACTACAATTCGGGCGGACTGGCGTGGCGCGAGAACGGCATCGCGCGGGAGCGGACCTATCAGCGCACGGAGCTGCCGATGGCGGTCGATCCGGCGCTGAGAAGCATCGTGGAGGAACTGTACCGGCGGGCCGACCGGGAAGGATTGTGGCCGGGCGATGATCCTTCGACGGACCGGAAGGGCGGGTTCGGCCCCGGCGGGGCCTGAAGCGGTACCCGACCGAGTCGCCGCCATGCGCTCCGGTTCGATGCAGGGCGGAGGTGATTCGGTCCGTAGATCGTAGGTTGCGCCCATGGCGCAACGCCTCTGATCGGCTGCCCCGGGGCGGACCGACCTGATCGGGCACTGTTGCAAGCCGCGCGGCGGGCCGCCTCTCCGGCCCCGGCGGCCTTCAATAATACGCGACGCGCTGCCGGCGGCCCTGGGCATGTTCCCAGGACCACTCCACCAGGGCCGATACGAAACGCTCCAGCACCGGCCGGACCGATGAGGCCAGGTCGCCGCGGTAGCGGAACGGGGGCGTTTCATCCATGTAGGTGCCCTGGCTTATCTCGAGCTGTACGACATGGATGTTGTCCTCCGGCCTGCCGTAATGGCGGGCGATGTAGCCGCCGGCCGCGCGCGGGTCGAAGAGGGACGTGAAATCGTCCGAGCAGGCCAGGACGTTGGACAGGCGCCTGGAGAGATGGGGGCTGGCGCTGGTGTCGTCGGCCGTGACCATGTTGAAGTCGCTCCGGCCGGGAGCGGGAGCATCGCCAGCCGCCTTGGCGGAATGCGCATCGAGCAGGATCGCGATCCCGAAGCGATCCTTCAGGGCGGCCAGTTCCGCCTGAAGCTGGCGATGGTAGGGGTGCCAGTAGGTCATGATCCGCCGCCTGACTTCCACCGCGTCGGGCTGGCACCCGTCCAGGTAGACGGGAAGGTCGTCCGCCGTGCTGGTCGGGCACAGTTCGGTGAAGCCGCGGCCACCGGAAAGTCCGCTCCGCGACGGGTCGCGGTTGAGATCGATGACGTAGCGCGACTGGGTCGCTGCGAGGAAGCCTGCGCCGAGAGCCGGGGCGAAATTGTAGAGACGATCGAGGTGCCAATCCGTATCCGGCACCCGTTGCGCCCAGTCGGTCATGCCGACGGCGATCTCCCGGGGAAGGTCGGTGCCCACATGGGGCAGGCTGATCAGCACCGGGGTTTCCCCGGGCTGGAAGCGGTAACTCTCCATCGGTTCCTCACATCCCCGCGATCCCCGGGACGGGGCGGGGCGGCCAGAAGAAGACGCGCCAGGGTCGGCAGCGGCGATCCAGGTCCGCTGGACGACTATGACCAAAGCACTATCGATGAAGATCGTTCGGGGGTCAAACGATATGTAGCTTTTGTGAAGCGGTTGCAGTCCCTTCCGGGACTTCATGCCGCAGCGTTCAGGCCTCCAGATCCGGCTCGCTTTCGGCGACGTGATCGACCATG
Source organism: Skermanella sp. TT6 (assembly GCF_016653635.2). Lineage (NCBI taxonomy): Bacteria > Pseudomonadati > Pseudomonadota > Alphaproteobacteria > Rhodospirillales > Azospirillaceae > Skermanella > Skermanella cutis. The sequence goes on along the minus strand of NZ_CP067420.1, from coordinate 3,544,610 downwards.
TCGGACAACACCCGGCGGATATGCTCGTCGGTGATCAGGTAGAACACGCGGTTGCCGCGCCGTTCCGCCTGGATCAGTCGGCCGGCCCGCAGCAGGCGGAGATGGTGGCTGACCAGCGACGCCGACAGCCCGAGTTGGTTCGCCATGTCGCCGACCGACGCGGGGGTCTCCAGGCAGGCGAGGATGATCCGCAGCCGGCTCGGATCGCTCATCAGGCGGAACATGTCCGCCAATTCCGTGGTCTGGTCCTCCGAAAGACGCAGGTGGGCGGGAAGATCCTTGGCGGAGGTATGCTTCAGCATGGATTGGGTCCGATCCGGCGGTTCAATACATTAAGATCAGGCTTCCGCCACCCGGTATCAAGGCCGGCGTCGCGGGCATCAGTCGACCAGGAGAGACCAGGTCCGGTCGCTCAAGGGCAAGGTCCCGGCGACGGCGGCCACCGTTTCGCCTGCCGCCGCCATCTTCATCTGCGTCCGCGACCACAACAGGCCGGCGGTGCGGCTGACCAGGGGAGTGCGCGCCGCCCGCGGATCTTCCGCCGTCGGATCGACGATCTCCGCGACCACCTCGCCCTTCCTGACCAGGTCGCCGATCTCCCGCCGGAAGGCGACGATCCCCGGCAGAGGCGCGATCAGCCGGTCGACGCCCGACAGCGGCGTCGCCGCGCAGCGTGCCGGCGGGACCGGGCCGGGAGCGCCGGCGACCAGGCCGCGGCGCTGCAGGAAGCGGAGGATGTTGTCCGCATCCGAAGCGGCGGTCCCATCCTGGACGTCGGACTTCCCGCGCAGCTCCACCGTCGCGGACAGGCAGGCGGACGGTACCGGGAACCGCTCGCCGAAGCGGAGCCGCAGCTTCCACCAGGGCATGGAGCAGGCCTCGTCGAACGGGTCGCCGCCGCTGTCGCCGGCCAGCATCACCGCCCGGCACCCCAGCTGGGCCGCGAGGTCGGCGGCCCCCGGCCAGAGATCGTCGGACACATACATGTGCATCAGCGATTCGAGGTCGCAGTGCAGGTCCAGGACGATGTCGGCGTCGATCGCCAGGGTCAGCAGGGTCCGGCGCAGCGCCTGGACATCGCTTCCGGAGCGGGTCTCCCCGAGCGCTTCG